>JAIYCQ010000016.1 GCA_027487945.1 Caulobacteraceae bacterium | reverse complement strand
GCTTCGTACTGCACCGGCGGCGGAGGCGGCGGGGGCGGCGGCGGCGGCGGCGGGGGAGGCGGCGGCGGGGGCGGCGGCGGCGGCGGGGGCGGCGGAGCCGCTTCCTGACCGAACGCGTAACGGATGCCGACCGTCACCGACTGGTCGTTGTAGCTGCCACTCAGCGGGCCGGCGGTGCCGATGTTCTCGAGATCGAAGTCGCCGGTCTGGAAGTAGCGGTAGGTCAGATCGACCTGCATGCGGTCCGAGGCCTTGGCAGTGAAGCCGGCGATCGCCTGCCACGCCCAGGTCGAGTCGTCGCCGTCCACCAGGACGGTCGGGACCCGCGTGCCGTCGACCTGCGCGCGGGCGAGGCCGGCGCCGAGACCCAGGAACGGGTGCAGATCACCTTCCGGGTACAGGTCAACGACGACGTTGCCCATAAGCGAGAAGACTTCGAACGAGCCGGCCGGGCCGGACAGGCCGCCGGGGACGTCGCCGGGGCGGTAGCCGCCCTCGAGTTCGACGCGCCAGTAGTCCGACAGACGGTAGCCGAGACGGGCGAAGCCGACCCAGTCATCATCCGGATCGACGGTGACGTCCGCCAGGTTGGTGTCGAAGGTGCTGTCGTCGGACCAGTGGTAACCGAGGTCGAGAGCCCCGTACCAGTCTTGCGCCGAGGCGCCCGACGCGACGAGCGACGCGGCGATCGCCGCTCCCGCCAGAAGCTTGAATTTCATAATTAAGAGCCCTCTCCTGCCCGTGCGGCCATAAGCCGCTGAGCGACTGTTATATCAAGCAAGTAACCCGCGCAAAGTGACAGTGAAGTCACACAGCCGTCAATTCTGACGTGGGCGACGGTGAATGGCGAGTTTTTCTCCAACGGGGTTGAGCGGATGGCCGGACGGGCGGGCGCCGCAGCGCGCTACCGCGCCGCATCGCGCATCCGGCGCCGGCCGCCCAGGGCCTCGGGGCGATTGAGCTCCCTGCGGTACTCGTCGCGGCGCTCGTGGATCGAGGCGATGACCAGGCCCATGGGAATGCCGATCTCGACGAGCGCGGCCTCGGACAGCTGAAGCGAGGCCTCGATGGTTTCGGGCACGGCGTCGGTGGCGCCCAGCTCGTAGAGCCGCTTGGCGTGGCGGGCGTCGCGGGCCCGGGCGACGATGGTCAGGTCGGGTCGCAGCTCACGGGCGGTGGCGACCACCGCCTCGGCGCCCTCGGGACTGTCCATGGTCACGATCAGGGCCCGTGCGGAATCCAGACCGCAGCGGCGCAGGAACTCCGGCCGCGAGGCGTCGCCGAAGAAGAGCGCCTGCCCGGCCCGCCGGCCCGTCTCGACCAGCTTCGGATCGCGTTCGGCCGCGACCCAGACGATATCGTGACGGTTCAGCATGTCGCCGACCAGCTTGCCGACCCGGCCGTAGCCGACCACCAGCACGGTCGGCGCCTCATTGCTCGCCGGCGCGGGACTGACCGGCGTGCTGACCTGCGGATTGGCCGCGGGCCGCCCGCCCAGCCGCGCCCCCAGCATGGCCAGGAAGGGGATGCAGAACATGGTCAGGGTCGAGGCGACCAGGATGGTCTGGCCGACCTCCCGCGGCACGATCCCGCTGCCCATGGCGCTGTCGAGAATGACGAAGGCGAACTCGCCGCCCGCCGCCAGCAGCAGGGCGGCCTCGATCGCCTTGCGGGGCGGCAGGCCGAACAGCAGGCCGAGCCCGAAGACCACAGAGCCGATCAGCAGAAGCAGTCCCGCCGCGATGCCCACGATCGTCACCGGCTTGGCGGCCAGCAGCGACAGGTCCAGTCCGATGCCGATGGACACGAAGAACAGGCCCAGCAGCAGGCCCTTGAACGGCTCGATGGTGACCTCGACCTCGTGACGGTACTCGGTCTCGGCCAGCAGCAGGCCGGCGATGAAGGCGCCCAGCGCCATGGACAGACCGGTCAGCGCCGCGATCAGTCCGGCCCCGATGACGATCAGCAGCGAGGCGGCCATGAACAGCTCCTCACTCTTGGCTTTGGCGACCGACCGCATCATCGGTCGCAGCAGCAGCCGTCCTGCGACGACGAGGGCCAGCAGGCCGAGCAGGGCCGGGGCGAAGGTCAGCAGCAGCCGGGGCGAAAAGCCGTCGGCCTCGCGGCTGCCGACGACGGCGAGGGTGATGAGGATCGGGGCCACGGCCAGATCCTGGAACAGCAGCACCGCGAAGGTGGCCCGGCCGGCCTGGCTGTGCTGCCGCTTGCTCTCGGCCAGAAGCGGCATGACGATCGCGGTCGAGGACAGCGCCAGCGCCGCCCCGATGGCCGCCGCCGCCGGCAGGGGCAGTCCGAAGGCCATCGCCACCCCGGCGATCGCCGCCGTACACAGCGCCACCTGCAGCCCGCCCATGCCGAAGACCAGCCGCCGCATGAGGCGCAGGCGCTCCCAGCTGAGCTCCAGCCCGATCATGAACAGCAGGAAGACCACCCCCAACTCGGCCAGCTGGGCCATGTCCCCGGGATTGCCCACGGTGACGACCGCCAGCCAGGGGACGGTGTCGGCAAGGGCGCCGAGGCCGTAGGGACCGAGCAGGACGCCGGCGCCGAGGAAGCCGAGGATCGGGCTGATCTTCCAGCGCCGGAACAGGGGCACCACCACCCCCGCCGTCGCCAGAAACAGGACGACGTCCTTGTATTCGCCCGGTTGAACCTCGCCCGCCATGCCGTCTCCAGTTTGAGGATTGTCGAGTATGACCCGCGCCGCGCCGCTTGCGTAACCCCGGCGGGCGGAATATGCGGGCCCGCCATGGGGCCTCGCCGCG
This sequence comes from Caulobacteraceae bacterium, assembly GCA_027487945.1. Classification (GTDB taxonomy): domain Bacteria; phylum Pseudomonadota; class Alphaproteobacteria; order Caulobacterales; family Caulobacteraceae; genus Caulobacter. The sequence goes on along the minus strand of JAIYCQ010000016.1, from coordinate 71,115 downwards.
ACAATCATCGCCGGATCCGCCGCGGGATCATTCCCGTGGCGCTGGCGATCCTGTCGCTGCTGACCCAGTTGATGATCCCGGCCGCGTCCCTGGCCCACGAGACCGCGCCGGTCGAGCGCCACACCACCGTGGTCTGTACTGCGGAAGGCGCGGTGACGCTGTCGGTTCCAGGCGATCCCGCGGAGCATGACGGCTTCGGCGGCTTCCAGTGCCACGACTGCGTCATGGCCTCGGTCGCTTCGGTCCAGGCCTCCGGCCTGACGGTCGACCTCGCCCGCTACGCCCTCGGCCTGGAGATCGCCCGGCCCGGCCGCGACCGTCCCGCGGCCCGCAGCCACGCCCCGCCGCGTCCGCTTTCCACCGCCCCGCCGGTCCTTCTGAACGCCTGAGTCCTTCACCGGGCGCGCCGCCGTGCGCGCTCCGTCAGTCTCCGTTCTGCAGAGAATTCATCATGTTTGTCTCCCAAGGCGCGCGCGTCCGCGCCCTGCTGCTCGGCGGCGTCGCCGCCGCCGCCTTCGCCACCCCCGCCCTGGCCTTCGAGGGCCCCGAGACCACCGTCGACTCGGTGATCGTCACCGCCCGACCCGATCCCGAGGACCCCGCCGTCGTCGCCGAAGCCCGCAAGCGGCTGTCCGAAACGCCCGGCGCGGTCTCGGTGATCTCCAGCGAGTCCTACGAAAACCGTTTCGCCCTGGCGCTGGACGACATCCTGCGCGACGCGCCCGGCGTCTACGCCCAGAAGAAGTGGGGCGGCGATATCCGCATCTCCATCCGCGGCTCGGGCATCGGCAACGCCAACCACAACCGGGGCCTGCTGCTGGCCCAGGACGGCCTGCCGCTGAACGAGGCCGACGGCTATGGCGACAGCCAGATCGCCGATCCGCTGACCACGCGGTTCACGGAGGTCTATCGCGGCGGCAACGCCCTGCGCTTCGGCGGGGCCCTGCTCGGCGGCGCGATCAACATGGTCACCCCGACCGGCCGGACGGCAGGGTTCGACAACCAGCTCCGCATCGACGGCGGCTCGTTCGGCCTGCTGCGGGAAAGCCTCGCCATCGCCCGCCAGAGCGGCGACTGGGACGTCTATGCCGGCGTCACCAACCAGACCGGCCAGGGCTGGCGGTCGCAGAGCCAGCAGAACCTCCAGTTCGTCTCGCTCAACGCCGGCCGGGCCTTCGGCGATGACCGCGAAGTCCGGCTGATCCTCAGCGGCTCCAACATCAGTCAGGAAATCCCCGGCGCCCTGACCCGGGCCCAGTTCGACGCCGACCCCAGCCAGACAGCGGCGAGCAACTCAGCGCTCGACTACCAGCGCAACGTGCGCGGCCTGCGCGCCTCGCTGCGCACCCGCTGGCGGCTGAACGACAGCCTGGTGTTCGAGGGCGGGGTCTACGGCCTGTGGAAGGACCTCGACCACCCGATCTTCCAGGTCATCGATCAGGAGAGCCGCAACTGGGGCGCGTTCGGCCGCCTCGACTGGGAAGGCGAGATCGGCGGGATGCGCGCCGACGCCTGGGGCGGCCTGTGGCTGCGCAAGGGCGACCTCGACAGCAACTTCTACGTCAACCTGGCCACCGCCCGGGGCGCGCCGCGCTCGAAGACCTTCCAGAACGCCGACGCGACGGACCTGTTCGGCGAGGCCCGCCTGTTCGTGACCGACTCCCTGGCGCTGATCGGCGGCGCGACCTGGGAGACCGCCGGACGGGACTATGAGAGCTTCGCCCTCCCCGGCGTGGGCGGGACCTTCAACCTGAAGGCCTCGAAGGACTACGACTGGGTCGCCCCGCGTATCGGCCTGCTGTGGGAGGCGGAAGACGGCGCCCAGGTGTTCGCCAACCTGACGAAGTCGGTCGAACCCCCGAACTTCGGATCGATGTCGCCCACCGGGACCGGCTTCGCGCCGGTCGAGGCCCAGGAAGCCTGGACCGCCGAGATCGGGACCCGCGGCCGTCGCGGCCCCTTCATCTGGGACGTGACCCTCTACCGCGCCGAGCTGGAGAAGGAGATGCTGCAGTTCACCATCGCGCCGGGCATCCCCGCCTCGACCTTCAACGCCGACAGGACCATTCACCAGGGTCTGGAGGCGGCGCTGGACTGGCAGATCACCGCGCAATGGCGGCTGCGCCAGACCTGGACCTGGTCGGACTTCAGGTTCGACGGCGATGTGCAGTACGGCGACAACCGCCTGCCGATCGTGCCGGAGCACTTCTATCGCGCCGAGCTGCGCTACCAGTCGCCGACCGGCTGGTTCGTCGCCCCGTCGGTGGAATGGTCGGCCTCGGACATCGTCGTGGACTACCGCAACACCACGACAGCGCCGTCCTATGCGGTGTTCAACCTGAACGCCGGCTGGACGGTGACCAACGCCGTGTCGGTCTTCGTCGATGTCCGCAACCTGACCGACGAGGCCTATGTGTCGAACGTCCAGGCCGCCATCCTCGCCGCCCCCGCCACCGCCGCCTACTGGCCCGGTGACGGCCGGTCGGTCTTCACCGGCCTGACGGTCGCGTTCTGATCCACGAAGGGCGGCGGCGAAGGCCGCCGCCCTCATCGGAGAAAGCCATGTCCGCTGTCGATTCCGCGACCGCACACCCGGCCGGCGCCGTCTATCGCCTCGTCTGGCGCTGGCACTTCTATGCGGGCCTCCTCTGCCTGCCCTTCTTCATCCTGCTGGCGACGACCGGCGCGCTCTATCTCTTCCGGGACGAGCTGAGCCTCATCGTCGAGCGACCGATCCTGGTCGCCGACAGCGCCGGCCCGTCCCTGTCGGCCGACGCCCTGCTCGACAGGGCCGCGCAGGCCCAGCCGGGGACGCCGGTGCGCTTCACCCCGCCGCCGGCCCCCGGACGCTCGGCCGAGGTCGGCGTTCGCGATGACCACCACCGCATCATCTCGGTGTTCCTCGACCCCGCGACCGGCAAGGTCCTGGGCAAGGTCGCCGACGAGGACCGGCCGATGAAGGTGATCAGCAAGATCCACAGCCTCGATATCCTCGGTCCGCTGCCAAACCTCATCATCGAGGTCGTGGCGGGATGGGCCATCCTGCTGGTCGCCTCCGGCGTCTTCCTCTGGTGGCCGCGCGGCCGCAAGGCGGGCGTCGTCACCGTGCGCGGCCGGCCTTCGCAGCGCCTGTGGTGGCGCGACGTCCATGCCGTCACGGGCGCCTTCGCGGCCGCCGTCTTCCTGTTCCTCGCCGTCACCGGCATGCCCTGGTCAGGCTTCTGGGGCGAGCACTACCGCACGATCGTCAATGCCTCGGGGCTGGGCATGCCGGCCGCCGCGAAGGCGACCTCCGTCGCCTCCGACGCCGCCCTGGCCGCGGTCAGCCCGGGCTCCTGGACGATGGACGCGGCGCAGGCGCCGACGACGGCCCCCTCGGCCGCCCGCCCGCTGCCGCTGGACGCCGTGCTCGACATCGCCCGCCGGAGCGGACTGGAGGCTGGCTTCGTCGTGCGCCTCCCGGCTTCGCCCGGCGGCGTCTACACCCTGCAGCGCTACCCCAAACAGGCCACCGGCCAGCGGGTCATCCATCTCGACCAGTACAGCGGCAAGGTGCTCGCGGACGTCGGCTTCAGGGACTACGGCCCCGTGTCGAAGGCGACGGAGTGGGGGATCGCCGTCCACACCGGCGGCCAGTATGGCCTGATCAACCAGCTGGTCATGCTGGCCGGGTGCCTCGCCATCATCGCCCTGTCGATTGCCGGGGCGGTGATGTGGTGGCGCCGACGTCCGGCCGGAGGCCTGGCCGCGCCGCAGCCGCTCGGCCGCGCCGGCGTCTCGACCTTCGCGCTCGTCGCCCTGGGCCTGGGCCTTATCTTCCCGCTGCTGGGACTGTCCATCCTCGCCGCCCTGGCCCTTGACCGCCTGCTCTCGCCCGCCTTCAAACTCAAACTCGGCCTTTAGGAGCCCGCCTCATGTTCCGCCTCAACACCCTTCTGGCCGCCGCCGCCCTGGCGACGGTCGCCGCCTGCGCCCCGGCCCAGCCCGCGACCTACGCGGCGGCGAACGTCGCCGTGGCCGAGCCGTTCAGCCGCCCCGCCCCCCAGGGCGGCAACGGCGCCGGCTTCTTCACCGTCTCCAACAACAACACCGGTCCCGACACCCTGCTGCGGGTCGAGTCGCCGGTCGCGCTGCGCGTGGAGCTGCACGAGACCTCCACCGAAGGCGGCGTGATGCGCATGCGCGAACTCAAGGACGGCCTGAAGCTGAAGGCCGGCGAGACCGTCACCTTCCAGCCGGGCGGCAAACACGTGATGTTCCTCGGCCTCGTCCGGCCGCTGGCCGTCGGCGACAGGATCCCCGCCACCCTGGTCTTCGAGCGCGCCGGTCGGGCGCCGATCGAGCTGACGGTCAAGGCCAGGGACGCCGCCCCGGCCGGCGGCAAGGAAGAGCACGCGCACTAGCGGTCGGCCTTGACGTCGCGTCTGCGTTGACTCGACCTGCCTCAACGCCGCTAACCTGTCGCGACGGCCCGTCAGAGGCCGCGCGACAGGGAGAGACGTGCATGTCCGGTTGGAACTTCGCCGACGTCTGGGAAGAGATCGCCGCCGCGACGCCGGAACGGCCGGCGCAGATCCAGGGGGACCGCGTCCTCAGCTGGCGCGACTTCGACCGCCGGGCCAACGCCCTGGCGGCCCACTTCCTGAAGGCGGGCCTCGGCAAGGACGCCAAGGTCGCCGCCGACCTCTACAACGCACCCGAGTACCTCGAGACCTACTACGCCGCCTTCAAGGCCGGTGTGGCTCCGGTCAACACCAACTACCGCTACGAGGCCGAGGAGCTCTTCTATCTCTTCGACAACGCCGACGCCGAGGCGATCGTCTTCCACGCCGGCTTCGCGCCCAAGCTGGAGGCGATCCGCGCCCGCCTGCCGAAGGTGAAGACCTGGATCGCTGTCGAGGACCAGGGCGCGCCGATCCCCGACTGGGCGACCGAGTACGAGAGTCTCGTCGCCGGCGGCGCCGACCGTGTCGTCGCCCCGTGGGGCCGTTCAGGCGATGACCTGCTGCTGCTCTACACGGGCGGCACCACCGGCATGCCCAAGGGGGTGATGTGGCGTCAGGACGACCTGTTCCAGGTGCTGGGGGGCGGGGCCAACGCCCTGCTGCTGATCCCGCCCTTCGAGACCGTCGCCGAGGCCGGCGTCCGCGCCCGGACCGGCATGGCGGGCGACATGGCGCTGCCGCCGCCCTCATCGCTGGTCGTGGCCTGTCCGCTGATGCACGGCACCGCGCAGTTCGGCAGCTTCGGCGTGCTCAACACCGGCGGGTGCATCATATCGCTGCCCTCGCGGCGGTTCGACTCCTGCGAGCTGTGGGACGAGGTGCACCGCCTGCGCGCCAACAGCATCTCCATCGTCGGCCTGGCCTTCGCCCAGCCGATGCTGGAGGCGCTGGAGGCCAACCCCGGCCGCTGGGACCTGTCCTGCGTGACCCGCATCGGCTCGTCCGGCACGGTCTGGAGCCATGAGAACAAGCAGGCGCTGCTGACCCATCTGCCGCCGGGCGCGATGCTGATGGACAGCCTGGGCTCGTCCGAGGCCGTGGGTCTGGGCGGCTCGACCTCCGTGGCCGGCGCCGAGGCCGGCACAGCCCAGTTCCTGGTCGGTCCCAACTCGGCGGTCTTCACCGAGGACGGCCGCCGGGTCGAGCCGGGCAGCGGCGAGCGGGGCCTGGTCGCCGTCGGCGGCTTCATCCCGGCGGGCTACTACAAGGACCCCGAGAAGAGCGCCAGGACCTTCCGGATCTTCGAGGATCGCCGCTGGTCGGTGCCCGGCGACTTCGCCGAGGTGAACGCGGACGGCTCCATCAAGCTGCTGGGTCGTGGCTCGCAGGTGGTCAACACCGGCGGCGAGAAGGTCTTCCCCGAAGAGGTCGAGGAGGCGCTGAAGACCCATCCGGACGTGCGGGACGCCGTGGTCGTCGGCATCCCCGACGCCCGCTTCGGGGAGAAGGTCTGCGCCGTGGTCGACATGGGCGAGGCCGCCCCGCTGTCCCTGGCGGACCTGACCGCGCATGTGAAGGGCAGGCTGGCCGACTACAAGATCCCGCGCGCCCTGGTCGCCGCGCCGGTTGTCCGGGCCGCCAACGGCAAGGTCGACTACAAGGCCATCCGCGCCCAGGCGCTGGAGGCGCTGGGGATCAAGGCCTAGACCCGCACCGCATGACATTTTTGTAAGGCGCGCTAAGTCGCCGGGGAGTGCATGGTCCGCGCCAATCGAAACCCCTCGGAATTCGTCTTATGAAACGTCTCCTGCTTTCGGCCGCCGCGGCCCTGGCGCTCAGCGCCGCCGCCGGCGCCTTCACCCTCGCCAACGCCGCCGACGCCGCGCCGGTCGCCCAGGCCCCTGCGGATCCGACCCGGGCCGACCGGATGGGGCCCTGGGGCTTCGACGTCCCCGGCATGGACCGGAAGATCGCCCCGGGCGAAAACTTCGTCCGCTATTCCACGGGCGCCTATCTCGACAACCTGGTGATCCCGGCCGACCGCGTCAGCTGGGGCTCCTTCAACGCCCTGGCCGAGCTGTCGAACAGCCGCACCCAGGCGATCATCGACCGCGCCTCGGCCACGGCCGGCGCCACCGGCGAGGCCCAGCAGATCGGCGGCCTCTACAACAGCTTCATGGACGAGGCCCGCCTCGAAGCCCTGGGCGCCAGGCCGCTGGCCGCGGACTTCGCCCGGATTCGCGCGGCCGGCACCCGCGAGGCCCAGGCCGCCCTGATGGGTCGCACCCAGGGCGCGTTCGGCGCCAGCTTCTTCGGCTCCTACATCTGGCAGGACGCCAAGGCCCCGACCCAGTACGCCGCCTATGTCTCGCAGGGCGGCCTCGGCCTGCCGGACCGCGACTACTATCTGGACGCCAAGTTCGCCGACAAGAAGGCCGCCTACCGCGCCCACGTCGTCAAGATCCTGACCCTCGCGGGCTGGATCGGCGCCGACAAGGCCGCCGACGCCATCCTGGCGCTGGAGACCCGCATCGCCGAGGCCAGCTGGACCAAGGTCGAGCAGCGCGACGCCGACAAGACCTATAACCCGATGACCCTGGCCGAGCTCGAGAAGGCCGCGCCGGGCTTCCCCTGGGCCGCCTGGGCCAAGGGCGCCAACCTTGAGTCGGCCAAGCTTGTGGTCGGCGAACCCTCGGCCTTCACAAAGATCGCCGCCATCTTCGGCGAGACCCCGATCGCGACGCTGCAGGCCTGGCAGGCCTTCCACACCGCCGACCAGGCCTCGCCCTATCTGTCAAAGGTCTTCGCCGACGCCAACTTCGAGTTCTACGGCAAGACCCTGTCGGGCCAGCCGCAACAGCGCGCCCGCGCCAAGCGTGGCTCCACCCTGGTCGGCGGCAATCTCGGCGAGGCGGTCGGCAAGCTCTATGTCGCGGCCTACTTCCCCGCCGAATCCAAGGCCAAGATGGAAAAGCTGGTCAACGACCTGCTGGTCGCCATGAAGGGCCGGATCGACAAGCTCGACTGGATGAGCGCGGAGACCAAGGCCCGGGCCCAGGCCAAGCTGGCCACCTTCACCGTCAAGATCGGCTACCCCGACAAGTGGCGGGACTACAGCGCCCTGACGATCAAGGCCGACGACCTCTATGGCAACATCGAGCGGATCAACGCCTTCAACTGGGCCTACGAGACCGCCAAGCTGGGCCAGCCGGTCGACCGTGACGAGTGGGGCATGTTCCCGCAGACCGTGAACGCCTACTACAACCCCACCATGAACGAGATCGTGTTCCCGGCGGCGATCCTGCAGCCGCCGTTCTTCGATCCGGAAGCGGACGCGGCCATCAACTACGGCGGCATCGGCGCGGTTATCGGTCACGAGATCAGCCACGGCTTCGACGACCAGGGCGCCAAGTACGACGCCGACGGTACGCTCCGCGACTGGTGGCTGCCGGCCGACACCGAGCAGTTCAAGAGCCGCACGACCCAGCTGGGCGCGATGTACTCGAAGTACGAGGCCCTGCCCGGGATCTTCGTGAACGGCGACCTGACGATGGGCGAGAACATCGGCGACCTCGGCGGCCTGCTGATCGCGCTGGACGCCTACCATCTGTCGCTGGGGGGCAAGCCCGCCCCGGTGATCGACGGCTTCACCGGCGACCAGCGGTTCTTCCTCGGCTTCGCCCAGATCTGGCGCGCCAAGTATCGCGACGACGCGATCAAGCAGCAGGTCGTCTCCGACCCGCACTCGCCGGCCTACTTCCGGGCCTACGGGACGGTGCGCAACATCGACGCCTGGTACGACGCCTTCGACGTCAAGGAAGGCGATCCGATGTACGTCAAGCCGTCCGAGCGCGTGCGGATCTGGTAGCGCCGCCGGGCATCCTGAACTGAAGGAAGGGGCGGCCTGCGAGGGCCGCCCCTTCTCCTATGCGAGGGCCGCCAGAACAAAGTCGGCCCGCGCCGCGACGCTGGTCTTCGGCAGGTCGACCAGCCTGTAGCCAAGCCGCTCATAGGTCGCCCGCAGGGGGCCATATTCAGCAAGCGCCTCATCGAGGCCGTGGCGCCGCTGCGCATCGCCGGCGAAGATCTCCGGCCAGGGCGGGGCGACAAAGACCGTTCTGTTGTAGCGGCAGCGTCCGACGGCGCCCGCGACCGTCAGCGGGATCGGCAGGCCCAGGCGTTCCAGTCCGGCCAGCTGGTCGACGGGGCCGCGATCGAAGAAGACCGGGCCGGGCTCGCCCGCAACGCCGATCAGGCCCTGGACGCAGCGCGAGACAGCCAGCTCGGCGAAGCGCAGGGGCTGTGTCCAGGGCAGCGCGTCGCCGCCGGTCCAGTCCTGCTCCCGCACGATCTGCCGCCCGGCCTCGGGAACGACGACAAGGCCGCGCCGCGCCAGCTCGACCAGCAGGGTCGACTTGCCGCCGCCGGAACAGCCGGTGATGACGACGAAGCGGTCGGTGTCGGCCTCGGCCAACGTCGGGTCGTGGGTGTCTTGCAGGGCCATGGACGCTCCGGATGGCGGTGTCGGTGCGCCCTTCGACACGCCGCTGCGCGGCGGCTCAGGATGACGGAGAAGCCAAGGCGCCCGCCATTGTCATGCCGAGCCGCGCCGCAGGCGCGTGTCGAAGCACGTGGGGCGCCGGGATCCTGCATTTGACGGTGGCGTCAATTTCAAGCGGCCGGTCCAGAAAGGACTAGGCCCGCCGCGGGGGATAATCGCGGCGGGCCTAGCTTTTTCCTCGATCACTCGATCCAAGCGGGCGTTTCCTCCCCGAAACGCCGTGAGACCAGAACTCTCTAGGGTTCTTGTGTCTCGCGCACCGTCAAAAGACGGCATATCCGTTGCCCTGTCAAGCAACCCGCAGGCCCTTCCGCGCAAGAAATTGCGTCGAAAGGGCGACAATCGGGTTATTTCTTGGACCGGCTCGTCAAAAGAACGCGCTCCGGTCGAGTATATTTGACACCGATGTCAAATTTACACCGTTACGCGTGCCGCCAGCGACTCGGCGGCCTCGGAGAGCGGCTCGAACAGGTGCTCGGGCCGAGTCGCGGCCACGGGGCCGACCCCGGCCGAGGCCAGGGCGGCCTGGGCGGCGAGAAGGTCGCCCTCGCGCAACAGAAGGCCGTTGGCCCGGGGCCGGGCGCCGGCCTCGACCAGGGCGGCCAGCGCCGCGCGGGCCCCGGCGTCCTGCTCGGCCGGCCAGACCAGCATGACACTGCTCCGCGCCCGGGCGCGGGCCTCCACCACGCCGAGCAGCTGGCGCACCACGCCGAGGCGGCCGGCATCCCAGTCGGCCGTGAGGGAGGCGGCGAGCCGGGCCTGGCTCTTCAGGATGACCCCGTCGCCGAGGATCTTGAGGTGATTGGCGGCGAGCGTGGCGCCGGTGGTGGTGATGTCGACGATAATCTCCGCGGCGCCCGAGGCCGGGGCCCCTTCGGTGGCGCCGCCCGACTCGACGATGCGGTAATCGGCGACACCGTTCTTCGTGAAGAAGGCGCGGGTCTGGGCGATGTATTTGGTCGCCACCCGCAGGCGGCGGCCGGTGCGAACCAGGTGCTGGTGCGCCACCTCCTCCAGGTCGGCCATGGTGTCGACGTCCAGCCAGCCGCGCGGCACGGCGACGATCAGGTCAGCGCGGCCGAAGCCGAGCGACCGCAGCAGCGCCACCCGGTTGTCCAGGTCGGCGATCTGTTCGCGCAGCAGGTCCTCGCCGGTGACGCCCAGGTGGACCTCGCCGCTGTCCAGCGCCGAGGCGATGTCCGAGGCCGACAGCAGCCGCACCTCGATCGACGGCAGGGCCTCGATCCGGGCGGTGTAGCCGCGTCCGCCGGCAGGGGCCGACAAGGGCAGGCCGGCATCGGCCAGCCAGGCGTCGACCTGTTCCTTCAGCCGTCCTTTGGAGGGGATGGCCAGGATGAGGGGACCGTTCATTCCATGCCTCCCGCGAAAGCCCGGGCCGGACGGACCATGCAGCCCACCGCCCCGAGCGTCGTGGCCGCGCCGAGCCGGGCCGGCAGGCCGTCGTAGCGGCCGCCGGCGGCGACCGGACGCTCATCGCCCAGCGCCGCGCTGCGCACCTCGAACAGGGCGCCGTCGTAGTAGCCGAAGGCCCGGCCGAAGGCGGCGGCGAAGGTCAGGCGATCGCCGGGCACGCCGCGCTCCGCCAGGCCGACGAGCCGCCGCGCCCAACCGTCCGTGGCCGCATCGAGCGCCGCGGTGGACGGACCGGCGAGCCGGCGAACCTCGGCAAGGGCCGCGTCCGGTGGGCCGGACACCGAGAGGAAGCCCCGTACGGCGGCGGCCTCGGCCGGCGAAAGGCTCGGCGTGCGCGAGGCCTCGGCCCGGTCGGCCAGACGGCGGACGATCTCCTCCGGCGGCCGGGTCCCGACCGGCTCGATGCCGGCGATGGCCCAGAGCTGGCGCAGCGCCTCGGGGCCCTGCCCGTCGGGCACGCCCTCCAGCGGGTTGACGATGCGTTCGACGGTCGCGCCGGCGTCGGCGCGATCGAGCTCGGCGGCCAGCAGGCGCGGCCGGGTGAACAGCCGCTTGAGCCGCGCCGCCAGCGCCGGCGCCAGGGCCAGGCTGTCGATGAAGGCGCTGAACAGCGCGATATCGCCGAAGGTCAGGGTCAGGTCGTCGCGACCGCCCGCCGCGGCGGACTGCCAGGCCAGGGCCGCGACCTCGGCATCCGAGACGGCCGGATCGCCGTTGCCGAACAGCTCGACGCCGATCTGCAGGAACTCCTCGGCCCGCTGCGAGCCGGCCGGTGCGGCGCGGAAGGCCTTGCCCTCATAGGCGTAGCGACCCTGCGCCGCCCCGCTGTCGATGTGGGCGCGGGCCACCGGAATGGTGAAGTCGGGCCGCAGGGCCAGCTCCTCGCCGCCCTCGGCCTGGACCACGAACAGCCGCGGACGCATCGCCTCGCCCGACAGGTCGAGCAGCAGGGCCAGCGGCAGCAGTACGGGCGCCTCGACCGGCGTGGCGCCGGCCCGGGCGAACGGCGCGCGGATGGCGGCCAGCGCGGCCTGCGGAATGGCGGGCTCCAGTCTCATTGCGCGGCCTCGACGATCTTGCGGACGGTGGCCACCAGGTCGGCCCGGGCGACCGTCTGCTGGCCCGGCCGCTCGGCCTTCCAGGCGGCGTTGTCGGTGACGTTCTTCGACAGGTCGCGGCCGAGGTCGAGGTCCTTGACCGTGGCCGTGCCGGCGGCGAACTCATCCTCGCCGATGATGATGGCGGCCGGCGCCAGACGACGGTCCGCATACTTCATCTGCGGCCGCATGCCGGAGGTTCCGAGATAGACCTCGGCGGCGATGCCGGCGCTCCGCAGCTCGCCCGCCACGGCGAAATAGTCGGCCATCCGCGCCTGGTCGAAGGCGATGATGACCACCGGGCCCCGTCCCTCGCCCGCCGCCTCGCGTCCGGCCGCCTTCAGCGCCGCCGCCAGCCGCGACACGCCGAACGAGAAGCCTGTCGCCGGGGTCCGCTCGCCGGTGAAGCGCGCCACCAGATCGTCATAGCGCCCGCCGCCGCCGATGGAGCCGAAGCGGACCGGATTGCCCTTCTCGTCGGGCGTCTCGATCAGCAGGTCGGCCTCGAACACCGCGCCGGTGTAGTATTCCAGCCCGCGGACGATCGAGGGATCGAACAGCGCCTGGGTGTCGTCGATGCCGAGGCCCTTGAGGGCGGCGATGATCGCCTCCAGCTCGCGGAAGCCTTCAAGGGCGGCGTCGGCCTGGGCGAACGGCGCGGCGGCCAGCTGGTCCAGCGGCGCGCCGGCCACGGCCATGTCGAGAAAGTCGAGCACAAGGCCCGCCGCCGCCGTCGACAGCTCGGCGCCCGGGGTGAAGGCGCCCGACTCGTCCAGCCGGCCCTTGCCGAGCAGGTCACGGACCCCGTCGCGGCCCAGCCGGTCGAGCTTGTCGAGCGCCCGCAGCACGGTGAGCTTCTGGCGGCCCTCGGCGACGCCGGCGGCGACCATGACCCCGTCGAGGATCTTGCGGTTGGAGAATTTCAGCACCGCCTGGCCCCTGGCCAGCCCCGCCGCCTCGAGCCCCGCCGCCGCCATGGCGATGATCTCGGCGTCGGCTTCGGGGCGGGCCGAGCCGACCGTATCGGCGTCGCACTGGATGAACTCGCGGAACCGGCCGGGGCCGGGCTTCTCGTTGCGCCAGACCGGCCCGAAGGCGTAGCGGCGGAACGGCTTGGGCAGGGTCTCCCAGTTTTGCGCCGCGAACCGGGCCAGCGGCGCGGTCAGGTCGTAGCGCAGGGCCATCCACTGCTCGTCGTCGTCCTGCAGCGCGAACACGCCCTCGTTGGGCCGGTCGCTGTCGGGCAGGAACTTGCCCAGCGCGTCGGCGTACTCGAACGCCCCGGTGTCGAGCGGCTCGAAGCCCCACAGCTCATAGACCTTCGACACCGCCTCCACGATCCGCCGCTCGGCGCGCAGGGTGGCGGCGCGCTTGTCGGCGAACCCTCGAGGGGCGCGGGCTTCGGGGCGGAAGGTCTCTTCGGTCATCAGGCGGCTCTACATCAGGACTTCGAGGGTCGGATGGAGCCGTGACTGGCCCCCTCCGCGTCGGGCGGGGCCGGAGGGTGTGCGTCTGGCCGTCAGGCCGCGCGAACCCGATCCGTCCCGCGAGGGATGGCGTGGCAGGCGTGATGGTGGTGCGCGGCGCGGGTCATCGGGGCGGGGCTATAGCGGAGAAAGAAGCACATTCCTAGCCTCCCTCCCCCTTGTGGGGAGGGAGGATCGGCGAGGCGACGCCGAGACGGGACGGGTGGGGCAAGCGGCGATCCTCACAACGCGTGGGAAGTGGCTATCACTTGCCCCACCCTGCCCTGCTGCGCAGGTCTGTGCCTCCCCATGAAGGGGAGGGAGGGCGTTACCGCAGCCGTCCGATCAGCGCCGCCGTCGACGCATCGTGCGCCCCCGGCTCGCCGCCCTCGAGCTCGGCCAGCACCTTGCTCGCCAGGGTCTTGCCCAGCTCCACGCCCCACTGGTCGAAGCTGTCGACGCCCCAGAGCGTCCCCTCGACGAAGACCTTGTGCTCATAGAGCGCCAGCAGGGCGCCCAGGGCTTGCGGGGTCAGCTGCTCCAGCAGGATGAAGCTCGAGGGCCGGTCGCCGGGGAAGTGCCGGTGCGGCTCGGCGGCGTTGGCGCTGCCGGTCATCAGCGCCTCGGCCTGCGCGATGGCGTTGGCCAGCAGGATGGCGTGCTGGCGGGGCGGACCCTCATCGGCGCGGGCGACGGCGACGAAGTCGACCGGGATGACGTCCGTCCCCTGATGCAGCATCTGGAAGAAGGCGTGCTGGTCGTTGGTGCCGGCGTTGCCGAACACGGCGGTCGAGGTGGCGTGACTGACCGGCGCGCCGGCCTCGGTGACCCGCTTGCCGTTCGACTCCATCTCCAGCTGCTGGAGATAGGCGGCCAGCAGGCCGAGCCGCTCGGCATAGGGCTCGACCACCCGGACGGGCCGGCCAAGGCCGTTGCGGTTGAACACATGGGCGAGCGCCAGCAGCACCGGGGCGTTGCGCTCCAGCGGCGTCGCCTTGAAGTGGTCGTCCATCGCCGCCGCGCCCGCGAGGAAGTCGGCGAAGGCCTCCCAGCCGAGGCCGATGGCCACCGACAGCCCGACCGCCGACCAGATCGAGTAGCGCCCGCCGACCCAGTCCTCGAAGCCGAACACACGGCTGGCCGGAATGCCGAAGGCCGCGCAGGCGTCCAGGTTGGTCGAGCAGGCGGCGAAATGGCTGTCGGCCCCCTCGCCCAGCGCGCCCCGCAGCCAGGCCCTGGCGGCGGCGGCGTTGGCCATGGTCTCCTGGGTGGTGAAGGTCTTGGACGCGACCACGACCAGGGTGGTCTCCGGGTCCAGCCGGGCCATGGCGGCGGCGATATCGGCCGGATCGACGTTACCGACGAAGGCGACGTCCACCTGCGGCACCAGCGGCTTCAGCGCCCGCCAGACCATGCGGGGACCCAGATCGCTGCCGCCGATGCCGATGTGCAGCACGGTGGTGAAGGCCTTGCCGGTCGCCCCGCGCAGACGACCCTCGCGGACATCGGCGACGAAGGCGGCCATGGCCTTGCGCACCGCCTCGACCCCGGCGGAGACCGGCTTGCCGACCGCCCGCCAGTCGGCGCCGTCGGGGGCGCGCAAAGCCATGTGCAGCACGGCGCGGTTCTCGGTGACATTGATGGCCTCGCCGGCGAACTGCCGGTCGCGGCGCGCCTCGACCCCGGCGGCGCGGGCCAGATCGAGGGCAGCGCGGCGGCCGGCCTCGCTCCAGGGCTGCTTGCTGAGGTCGAGGGTCAGACCCGCGACCTCGACCGACAGCCGCGCCAGCCGGTCCGGCTCGGCCACGAACAGATCGACGATTCGGGTCTGTGAATCGGTGCGGGCGGCCGTCTCGAAGGCGGTCCAGGCGGCGGCGAGGTCGGTCATGCGCACTCCGGCGGTAAAGGCCCGTTTACCATGCGTCGCGTAGCTGGGGAGACCCCTGTACTCACGAGGCGCGGCCCATGTCCTGCGACGCCATCGCCGTCACCGCAACCCTCTGGCTGGCCTTCGCCTCCCCGGCGGACGGCGCGACCTTGCGACCGGTCGCCGCCGTGAGCGCCCCGGCCTCGCCGCTGGCATCCGAGCCGCTGTTCGCCGACATCATCGCCCGGGCCGGCGCCCTGAAGGCCCGCGTGGAGGGCTGGCGCGGCCAGACCGGCCCGCTGGACGGCTTCGCGGCCTTCAAGACCGAGCTGGCGGCGCTGACCGAGCTGGACATGAAGGCGCACCATCTGCTGGCCGAGCGCGGCACGGACGGCGACCTGAAATGCATCCTGCGCGGCATCGCCCAGGATCTGCCGGTCCGCCTTGGTCAGGTCGAGGCGGCCGCCGACCCCCAGGCCCGCGACGCGGCCCTGCGCGAGATGGTCTGGCTGCTCCGCGACAATGTCGAGGTGATCACCACCCCGGCGAGCGTGACGTCGGGGGTCTGACGAGGCCGACTTCGGGCCTGCCTCGACGCGCGCCTGCGGCGCTGCTCCCCATGACTGTTGTGGGTAGCCTTCCACCCTGGTCATCCTGGGCAGCCGTGAAGCGGCGTTTCGAAGGACGCAACGCCAAGCCGCGTTTCACAGCGTAGCCGGGCGGCTCCCTATCTGGCGGCGGCCTTGTCGAGCGCCTCGGCCACCATGCCTTCGGTCAACAGTTGCGGCAGCACGACCGGCTCCGACCCGTCGGCGCCGTAGACCAGATAGAGCGGAACGCCGGCCCGGCCGTGCTCGGTCAGGGCGGCGGCGATCACCGCGTCGCGCCGGGTCCAGTCGGCTTTGAGGTACACGGCGTTGTTGCGGGCCAGGGCTTCGGCCACCGTCCGGGTGGACAGAGAGGTGCGCTCATTGACCTGGCAGGTCACGCACCAGGCGGCGGTGAAATTGACGAACACCGGGCGGCCTTCGGCGCGCAGGGCCGCGACCCGTTCGGGCGACCAGGGCTCATAGGGGACCTGGGCGGTCTCGCCAGACGCCTGCGCCGCAGCGCTCTCCGGAGCGGACCTCTCCAGCGCCAGCAGGCCGGTCAGTGCAATGACCGCGACGGCCAGCAGGGCGGCGAGGCTACGTGCGACCGGGGCCGGCGGCCGGCGCTGGGCATGGCCCCAGAGCCAGGCGGCAAAGGCGGCCAGCACCCCGGCGGCCAGGGCGAGGGCCAGGCCCGCGGAGCCGGTCTGCTGGGCGAGCACCCAGACCAGCCAGGCGACGGCGCCGTACATCGGGAAGGCCAGGACGTGGCGGAGCGTCTCCATCCAGGGCCCGGGCCGGGGCAGGCGCGTCAGCAGGGCCGGCGCGAAGGACAGCAGCACGAAGGGCGAGGCGAGGCCCAGACCCAGGGCCGCGAACACGGGCAGTGAGAGCCAGGCGTCCCGGGTCAGGGCGTAGCCCATGGCCGAGGCCATGAACGGCGCGGTGCAGGGCGCGGCCACGACCACGGCCAGCACGCCGGTCAGGAAACTGCCCCGAAGGCCGCCGCGCGCGGCGGACGCGGCGCCGGCGCCCTGCAGCGAGGTCCCGGCCTCAAAGACGCCCGACAGGTTCAGGGCCACCAGCAGCATGACCAGGGCCAGCCCCGCGACCATGACCGGCGACTGCAGCTGGAAGCCCCAGCCGACCGCCTGGCCGGCCGCCTTCAGCGCCACCAGGGCCCCGGCCAGCGCCAGGAAGGTGGCGAGCACGCCCAATAGATAGGCGACCCCCTGCAGGCGGGCCGCACGCGGGTCATGGGCATGGCCGGCGAGGGCGGCGGCCTTCATCGACAGCACCGGGAAGACGCAGGGCATCAGGTTGAGGATCAGCCCGCCGACGAAGGCGAACAGCAGGGCCAGCGGCAGGCCGATGGCGCTGCCCGGCTTCGCGGCCGGGTCGTGGTCGTCGAGCGGCGCGGGCGGCAGCACCCCGCCCCCACGCGCGCCCGGCGGGAGCAGGCCCGCCGTTGCCGAGATCTCGAAGGCCCGACCGCCCAGCGACAGGACGCCGGCCAGGGCGGCGGGCGACTGTCCGGCGCTGAACGCGACCCCGGCCGGCAGGCTGAGCGTCAGACCCTCGGCGCCCCGTTCGACAGGCTGGGGTTTGGCGTGGTCCAGCACGGTGGCGTCGAACGGGAAGAAGTAGGCCCGCGACAGATCGGCGTCCTTCAATGGTGCGCCGGTGACCGCCAGCCGGACGATCCCGCCGTCGATCGCGTAGACGGCGGCCAGCCCTGACGGGCGCGGGGCGGCGGCAAGGGCGGCCGCGACCGCCTCGCCCCAGAGCGGATCAGCCCCCGGCGCGTCGGCGACGACCGGCACGGTCAGGGTCAGGGTGGCGGCCTCCGGCACGCAGGTCAGTTCGCAGACCAGGAAGGTGACATCGGCCTTCAGCGTCGCCGTCGACCCGACCTTCGCCGAGACCGGGACCTGGATCGGAACCGGCAGCAGCACCTCGCCGGCGTAGCCGTAGTTGAGCAGCGGCCCGATCGGCATCCGTGACGGGGTCGCCCAGACGATGTCGCCCGCCTGCCAGCCGGTGGGCAGGGTCCATCTGATGGAGGTCGGCTCACCCGAATCGCCGGGGTTGCGCCAGTAGGTGTGCCAGCCCTTGTCGATCTTCTGCCGCAGGGCGACGTAGACCGTGCCGCCCGGGACGGCGCCGCGCTCCTGGGCGACCAGCTCCGCCTCCAGGTGGCCGGTGTCGACCGGCGCAGCCGTGGCGGGGCTGGCGCCGAGCAGCGCGAACAGGCCCAGGAGGACGGCGAGGAGGCGGCTCATGCTCCGTCTATATGGCGCGGGCCCCGCCCCCCGCCACCGCAAAGCGGCCAGACCCCCTCGACTTCCCCAAGGGTCACGCCATGATCCTTGGAAAAACAGGGAGACGCTCATGTCCGTCAATCGCCAGTGGATCCTCCGCAAACGTCCGGTGGGCGAGATCGCGCCCGGCGATCTCGAGTATGTCGAGACCCCGATCCGGGCGCTGGAGGATGGCGAGGTGCTGGTCCGCAACATCTATCTGTCGCTGGACCCGACCAACCGCATCTGGATGAGCGACCAGGACCAGTACCTGCCGCCGGTGGGGCTGAACGAGGTCATGCGCGGCGGCACCATCGGCGTGGTCGAGGCCAGTCGGTCCGAGCGCTATGCGGAGGGCGCCATCGTCAACGCCGGCCTGTCGGGCTGGCAGACCCACACCATCGCCCATGAGGCCACCCTCAGCCCCGTGCCGCTGCTGCCGGGCGTGCCCCTGACCGCCTTCATGAGCGTGCTGGGCGCCACGGGCCTCACCGCCTGGTACGGCCTGAATGATTTCGGCAAGCCGCAGCCCGGCGAGACGGTCGTGGTCTCGGCTGCCGCCGGGGCCGTTGGCTCCATCGCCGGCCAGCTGGCGAAGATGCGCGGCGCGCGGGTCATCGGCATCGCCGGCGGTCCGCAGAAATGCGCCTGGCTGACCGACGAGCTCGGGTTCGACGGGGCCATCGACTACAAGAACGAGGATGTCGGCGCGGCGCTGGACCGGCTGTGCCCGAACGGCATCGATGTGAACTTCGAGAATGTCGGCGGCGAGATCATGGACGCGGTGATCAGCCGGATGAACAATTTCGGCCGCGTGCCGCTGTGCGGCATGATCAGCGGCTACAACAGCGAGGGCGTCGCCGCCGGCCCGACCGACTTCGCCCGCATCCTGATGCACCGGCTGACCATCCGGGGCTTCATCGTCATCGACTTCATCCCGCGCGCCATGGAGGCCATCGCCGAACTGGCGCCGGCGGTGATGAGCGGTCAGCTCAAATGGAAGGCGCATGTGGTCGACGGACTGGAAAACGCCGCCGAGGCCGTGAAACTGCTGTTCACCGGCGCGCATGACGGCAAGCTGCTGGTTCGAATCTCACCGGAGCCCTGATCCGTGCCTGCAAGCTTTGACGAAATCCAGGTCGGCATGGTCGTCAATCTCGGGGCGGCCGTGGTCGACCCCGCGGCGCTGGAGGCGTTCGCCCGCGCCTTCGCGCCCGGTTGGGACATCGACGGCGGGGCGCCGGACGCCATGCTGTTCGCCATCTGGTCGCGGCTGGACGAGCAGGCCAGCGCCGACTGGCCGATGACCAAGCGGCTGGGCGTCGACGCCCTGCGCTGGGCGCGCAACCCGCCGCCCGGCGAGTTGCTGCGCGGACGGATGACCATTATGGGCAAGGACCCGGTGGGCGAGGACAAGGGCATCGTCATCGCCCAGCACGACCTGCTCGACGAGGCCGGCCGCCTCGTCTTCTCCTGCCTGACCCGCAGCGTCTTCGCGCGCTGAACGGACGTCACGAAAAAGGGCCCCGCCGTCGCCGGCGGAGCCCTTGATCGATCAGAGACCGGTCCGGTCTCAGCCGCCGTTGGCGGCCTTCAGCTGACGCAGCATCGCCTGCTCGGTGGCGATGGCGATCAGGCGGTCCCAGCCGACCAGCGAGGTCAGGTGATTGTAGATCTTTTCCAGCGCGCCGCTGTCGCGCAGCTCGACCAGCTTCTCGGCCGGCAGGGCGTTCAGCTTCTCTTCCGACACGGCGAAGTACTCGGCCATCTTCACCGGGGTGGTGGTGCCGTCCGGGTTGGGCTGCTGGTAGATCGCTTCACGGGTGTGGAACAGGTCCAGGTCCTTCAGGACGGCCACGAACGCCTCGGTGCGACGGCGCTCGGTTTCGAAGTCCTCGCAGAACTTGATGGCGTTGGCGGTGTATTCCGACGGCTCGCCGGTCGGGGTGAACAGCGGCTGGCTGCCGGGCTTGCTCTTGTCGCAGAAGATTTCCGCGGTGCGCTCGATGCAGACGACGAGGCGGCTCTGGGCCTCATCGGCCGCCAGCACGAACGGGAAGCGGCGGGTATAGGCCGGGACGTAGGAGCCCACGGTGTAGCTCCCGTCCTTCACGAACATGTTCTCACCGCCATTGATGCCCATGACGGCCAGCGGCATGTAGGCGCCGCCGCCGAAGATGATCGGGTAGCTGACGGCGGCGAAGCCGAACTCGGCGACGGTCAGCGGCACGACATGGCCGGTCTCGGCGAACGCGAACGGACGCTCCAGCTGTTGAACGGCCAGGCCGCCGTGGGCGTCGCGGCTGAGGGGCTCGGGCGTCGTGTAGAACTGGAGCTGACCGGTGACGGCGGCGGAGGGGGCTTGTTCGGTGGCCATTCTAGTCTCTTGCGGAGGCGCGCGGGCGAGGTCCGGCCGCGCAGGAAGGTCGAGGCGGCGCTTCTAGCCGATCCGGCGGAACGCGGCAATGCGAGCACCCGTCTTGCGCTTGCCCGGGGTATGCGGGTTCAATCGGGGCAAGAATATCAACCCTAATGCCCGGGACCCCGCCCATGCCCATCGCCTATCCAGAGATCCTGTCGCTGACCAGCGAGCCCCAGCCGTTCGCCTGGACGGAAAAGGAGACCATGCTCTACGCCCTCGGCATCGGGCTTGGGAGCGACCCGATGAATCTGCAGGAGCTGCCCTTCGTCTACGAGAGCGGGCTGAAGGCCGTGCCGACCATGGCCACGACCGTGGCCTGGGGCGCGGGGCCCAGCATGGGCAAGATGGGCATCAACTTCCTGCTGGTCGTGCACGGCGAGCAGAAGGTCGAGTTCCACAAGACCTTCCCGACCGAGGCCTCCATCCTGGCGGAGGGCCGGATCATCGGCGCCTATGACAAGGGCGACAAGGGCGCGGTCATCTACAACGAGACCGTGCTGAAGGACGCGAAGACCGGCGAGAAGATCGCCACCCTGACCGGCTCGACCTTCGCCCGCGGCGACGGCAACTTCGGCGGGCCGGCCGACGGCGCGCCCGAGGCCCATGAGGTTCCCGCCCGCGCGCCGGACCTGACGGTGGACATCCCGACCCGGCCTGACCAGGCGCTGATCTACCGGCTGAGCGGCGACCGCAATCCGCTGCACTCCGATCCCGGCATCGCCCGGGCGGCGGGGTTCCCGCGTCCGATCCTGCACGGGCTGTGCACCTACGGCATCACCTGCCGCGCGGTGCTTCAGGCCTATGCCGACTTCGACCCCTCGCGGATCAAGAGCCACCAGGTACGCTTCTCCAGCCCGGTCTTCCCCGGCGAGACGATCAGCGTCGACCTCTGGAAGGACGGCGACGTCGTCTCCTTCGAGGCCCGGGTGAAGGACCGCGGCGTCACCGTGGTGAAGAACGGCAAGACGGTGCTGGGGTAGAGATCAGACCGTCCTCCCCCGCGTGGGGGAGGGGGACTGTGCGGAGCACGTTGGAGACGGATGCGCCGGCGTCGATGATTTCGTCGAAGGCCGGCCCGGGGGGAACACCGCCTTTTGACGGCGAGCCGCGGCGCCGCCCGCTCCACCAGCCTCCGGCTGGTCCCCCTCTCCCGACAGGGAGAGGATCGCCAACCTAGAACCGGTAGCTGAAGCCCACCCGGACGCCGCGGCCGGGTTGCGGGGCGATGTCCTTCAGGAACGAGGCGTGCTCGCGGATCTCCGCATCCCCGAGGTTGCGGCCCTCGACAAACAGCTTGGCGCCCGACAGGCTCTGGGGCGCCCAGGTCGCCCCGGCGTTCACCACCGTGTAGCCGTCGCTCGGCAGCTCGAAGTCGGACACGCGGTTCTGGGTGGAGACGCGCCGGGCCTCGATCCAGCCGCCCAGTTCCTTATCCTGCCAGATGAGCTTGCCGCTCATGGCCCACGGCGGAATGCGCGACGGCGGCCCCATGTCGCTGCTGGCGTGGACGTAGTCGGCGCCCAGGTCGAGGGACAGGGTCCGCTCGCCCTGCTGCCAGATCCGGAAGCTGGCCTCGGCCTCGAAGCCATGGAAGCGCGCGTCGGTCTGAACGTAGCGGAATACGTCGAGCCCATCCTCGACCGCCCCGGTCGGGGTCAGGTCGATAAAGCCGTCGTAGTCGACGACGAAGACGTGAAGGTCGGCCTCCAGACGGCCGTCGTCGAAGTGGACGGTGCCTTCGATCGAGGTGGCGATTTCGGCCTCCAGGTCGGCGTCGCCCACTTCATAGCCTCGGGTGGCCACGTGCGGCCCGTCCGCGAACAGCTCCGCCTCGGTCGGCGCGCGCGCGGTCCGCGACAGGCTCAGCCCCAGGAAGAGGCCCGGCGCCGGCCGCGCGAAGACGCCGAGCGAGCCGGAGGCGCTGGAGAAGTCGCGGCTGGCGATCACGCTCTTCAGCTCGCGACGGTCCAGCCGGATGCCGCCCTCATAGCCCCAGCTGTCGTTGTCGACCCGCTGCAGGGTGAAGACGCCGATCTCGGAGATTTCGGTGCGGGGCACATAGGCCTCGTCGCCGGCGGCGTCGAAGTCGCGCTTCAGGGCCTGGACGCCGACGGCGCCGTTCCAGCCGCCGCGCTCGGTCTGGACCAGCTCCAGACGTCCTTCCCAGCCCTCGGAGAAGAAGCGGGTGCCGACCTCCTCGCCCTCGAACTCGGTGTGGGTGTAGTCGGCCCAGCCGCCGCTGAAGCGCAGGGTGTCGAACGGGCCGAGGGCGCCGCGCCACTCACCGCGGAGGTCGACCCGGGTCTGTTCGAGGCCGATGGTGACGAACTCTTCCGGCGCGGGGACGGGCGGGGGAACGGGCGGCTCCTCATGCGCGTGGCCAGGCACGCCGTAGGTCGTTTCGGTGCGCTTCACGCCCACCCCGAGGAAGCCGTCGGCGCCGATCCAGCTGACGCCGGCGCCCCAGGCGTCCAGGTCCACGGCGCTGTTCTCAAGCCGCTCCGGATAGGGTGTCTCGGCCGTCTCGCCCTCCTCGGCCAGCTGTCGGGCGGACTCGGGATAGGCCGGGATCTCGTAGTCGTCGCTCTGGCGGTGGATGCCGTCGACGGTGAAGACCAGCGGTCCGGCCCCGAAGGTCAGGGCGCCGCCGATCGAGCGGCTGTCGTCCACCGATCCGGCCGAGGCGTTGAGGCGTCCGGTCACCGCCCCATCAGGGGCGCGGCTGGCGATGCGGTCGTCGATGATGTTGACCACCCCGCCGATGGCCGATCCGCCATAGAGCAGGGCCGCCGGCCCGCGCAGCACCTCGATCCGCTCGGCCTCGCCGGGATCGGAGGCGACCTGGTGATCGGGGGACAGGGCGCTGGCGTCGATCAGGCCGACCCCGTTGTTCAGCACCAGCACGCGCGGGCCGGCGAGGCCCCGCACCACCGGCCGGCTGGCGCCCGGACCGAACGCGCTGGACCGCAGCCCCGGCACCCCGGCCAGCATGTCGCCGAGCCCGGCCGGCGGCGCGATGTCCAGCTGATCGCGACCGATCACCTCGATGCTGGTCGTGGCCGAGTCCATGGAGATGGCGAACGGCGCGGCCGTGACCACCAGCTGGTCGACGTCGGTCGGCCGCTCCTCGGCGGCGAGCGCGGGGGTGACGATCAGGGCCGGGCCGCAGGCGGCGGCGAACAGGAGGCGACGAAGGGACATGGACAGGTTCCGGCAACAGGGCGATGTCGAAGTGTTATGAAATAACATATCATCGCGTCAAGGCGAGATCGCCCGCCCCGGCCTCCCGCGGCCACGCTGCCCGCTAATGTGGCGCCCGCGCCACCCAGACCACATGCCGCTCCAGCACATGCCCCCTGGGCAGGGCCGGATGGTCGAAGTCGAGGTCCTCGCGGCGCGCCATGCCGATCCGATCCATCACCGCCTGGGATCGCAGGTTGCCGGTCGCGGTGAAGGCGACGATCTCCGGGAGGGCCAGTCGCTCGAAGCCGAAGGCCAGGGCCCCGCGCGCGGCCTCGCTGGCATAGCCGGCGCCCCAGGCGTGGCGGGCGAAGCGCCAGCCGATTTCGACGCCGGGGGCCAGCGGATTGCTCTCGCGCAGGGGCATCAAGCCCGTGAAGCCGAGGAAGGCGCCGTCGTCGCGCCGCTCGACCGCCCACAGGCCCCATCCGTTATCGGTGATCCGGGCCTGGTTGGCGGCCAGCATGGCGGCGGCCTCGTCAGCGCCCAGCAGCGCCGGGAAGTGCGCCATCACCTCATGATCGGCGTTGAGCGCCGCCCAGGGCTCCAGGTCCGACGCCTGCCAGTTGCGCAGCACCAGGCGGTCGGTGGCGATCATCAGGCCGGCCGCGGGCTGGCGAGGGCGCCGTAGAGGTCGGGCCGCCGGTCGCGGAAGAAGCCCCAGGCGGCGCGGTGCGTCCGCAGGAAGCCCAGGTCGACGGTCGCCTGGACCAGCCCCTCCTCGTAGCGGCCGAGCTCGGACACCAGGTCCCCGCGATGGTCGGCGATGAAGGACGATCCGTAGAAGGTCTGGCCGCCGTTGGGATAGTTCTCCCACGGCTCGAAGCCGATGCGGTTGGCCCCGACCACGGGGATGATGTTGCTGACCGCATGGCCCTGCATCGCCCGGCGCCATGGCAGGGCGGTGTCGAGCGAGGCGTCATGCGGCTCGCTGCCGATGGCGGTCGGGTACAGAAGCACCTCGGCGCCCATCAGGGCCATGGCCCGGGCGCACTCGGGGTACCACTGGTCCCAGCAGATGCCGACGCCGATGCGGCCGAAGCGCGTGTCCCAGACCTTGAAGCCGGTGTCGCCCGGCCGGAAGTAGTACTTCTCCTGGTAACCCGGGCCGTCGGGGATGTGGCTCTTTCGATAGACGCCGAGCAGCGATCCGTCGGCGTCGACCATGACCAGGCTGTTGAAGTAGTGCGGCCCCTCCTTCTCGAAGATCGAGATCGGGATGACCACGCCGAGCTCGCCGGCCAGAGGGGCCAGCGCCTTGACCGCGGGGTGGTCGCGCCACGGATAGGCGGTGTCGAACCAGCGCTCTTCCTGGCTGACGCAGAAGTACGGCCCCTGGAACAGCTCGGAGGGCAGGATCACCTGGGCGCCGCCCGCCGCGGCCTGGCGGATGAAGGCCGCCGTCTTCTGGATGTTGGCCTCCATGTCCGGGCCATAGCTGGTCTGGATCGCCGCGAGGCTGAGGGTCCGGGCCATCAGGCAGGCTCCTGCTGGGTGATGCAGTGGAACGAGCCGCCGCCGGTCAGGATGGCCTTTGACGACAGGCCGATGGCCTTGCGCTCGGGGAACAGACTCTGGACCGCGTCGACGGCGAAGGCGCCGGCCTTCTCGTCCTCGTAGAGGGGCACGATCACGGCGCGGTTGGCGATGATGAAGTTCATGTGGCTGGCCGGCGCGGGGCCGCCGTCGCCGTCCATCCAGCCGGGCGAGGGGATACGCATGACCTGCAGCGGCGCGCCGCGCTGGCTGGTCATCCCGGCAAGCTGGCGGGCGGTCTCGTCATAGAGTTCGGCATTGGGATCGGCCTTGCCCCAGGCGACCGGACTGGCCACCACGCCGGGCGCGACGAAGCGGGCCAGGTTGTCGACATGGCCGTCGGTGTGGTCGTTACGCAGCCCGTCGCCCAGCCACAGCACCTTGCGGGCGCCCAGGGCCTCGCGCAGGGCGGCCTCGGCGGCGGCTTCATCCCAGCCTGGATTGCGGTTGGGGTTGAGCAGGCACTGGCGGGTGGTCAGCACCGTGCCCCAGCCGTCGTGGTCGACGGCGCCGCCCTCCAGGACAAAGTCGTTGGCGATCAGCGGCGCGCCGGAGGCGGCGGCGATCTGGGCGGCGACCTGGTCGTCGCCCTCCAGGTCGTACTTGCCGCCCCAGCCGTTGAAGCGGAAGCCGATGGCCTTGCCGTCCTCGCGGAAGATCGGGCCGGTGTCGCGCACCCAGATGTCGCCGAACAGGGCGCGGACGATCTCGATCCCGGCCACCCCGTCCAGCCGCTTGCGGGCGGCGGCCTCGGCCTCGTCGCCGCAGACCATCAGACGGACACGCTCCTCACCCGGACCTGCGAGGGCGCGGGCCAGGTCGGCGACCTCGTCCTGGGCGGGATCGAGGTTCTCCTCCCACAGCTCGCCATGGCTCGGGAAACCGAGCCACATCGCGCGGTGCGGGGCCCATTCGGCGGGGATGATCGGGATGCTCATGAGGCGAGGGGAAGTGATGGTGAAGGGGGGCGGCGTCAAGTGTAACGCGCAAAGAAGAAGGGCGGCCCGTTTCCGGACCGCCCCCCTGTCTGTCGTTCAGGTCCGAAGGCCTAGAACTTGTAGCGCAGGCCGACCTTCATCTGCCAGGACGAGCGGCGCGCGGCCGTCGAGTTGGCGGTGTCGAAGGGAACCGTGCCCACGTTGGTGAACACGTAGCGCGAGGACTGACCCGCGGCGCAAGCCGGCGCACCGCCCGGGAGGCTGGCGCAGGACTCGATACGCGCGGTGATCGGCGCGGCCATGTAGGGGAACTCGACCTGTTCCTGGACGCCCCACTCGTCGTTGAGCAGGTTGGCCAGGTTGCGGACGTCCAGGAAGCCTTCCAGCTTCGCCCCGTTCGGGAAGAAGGCCGGGAACTCCTGGCTCAGGCGCAGGTCGATCCGCGTGACCCAATCCGAGGTCTGCGAGTTCTTCGGCAGGATCGAGCCGCGGTACTGGCCGAGGTCGTTCTTGTCGATGAACGCGTCGAGCAGCGCCTGGGAGGCGGAGCCTTCGAAGCGGACCAGCGGGTCGCCGGCGGTCGGGATGTAGAGCAGCTGACGGTTGAACGTCGCGGTCGCCGACGAGGTGTCGCCGAACATGCAGTTGCCGCCGTTGAAGCCGGTCGCCGTGCAGCTCGAGCCCGAGGTGTTGAACACCAGGCTGTAGGGGTAGCCCGTGCGGTACTCGGCGAACATGCTGATGCGGGTGTAGTTGTCGCCGAAGAACTTCTTCTTGTAGCTCATGTCGAGCTTGAAGGAGTCCTCGATCTCGTAGCTCGAACGGCCAGCGGTGACGCCGTTGACGTCAGACGTGGCGTTGTTCGACCAGTTCGAGAAGGCCACCGAGGACAGGCCCGGGTTGACGTCTTCAGCGTCCGTCTTGGTGTAGCTGCCGCGCATCGACAGACCGAAGTCGAAGGTCTTGGCGAAGCGGAAGGCCAGGGCGTAGCTGTGGCCGTCTTCGGTGTTGGTCAGCACCAGATCCTGGTTGGTGCTGCCGCCTTGACGGTCGACGGCGACCGGCAGGTTGCTGAACTTGCAGAGGCCCGAGCCGAGGTAGACCGGGCGGCCGTCCGGCGCGACGTTGCAGGGCGTGGTGCCCGAACGGTAGTCGAGCCAGGTGATGCCCTTGTTGACTTCGGTCAGCAGCACGTCGACGCCGAAGTTCCAGTCGCTGAGCAGATCGGATTCGCCGAAGTCGACGTTCTTGTCGATCGACAGCGAGGCCTTCCAGCTCGACGGGATCTCGAAGCCCGGCGCGATGGCGTTGGTCGGCGCGGTCACGACCGCGGCCGAGTTGATGTTCACGCCGGTGAAGTAGTTTTCGACGGCGGCCGGCAGGTCGAAGAGGTCTTCGCCACCGGCGAGGACGTTGTTCAGGTAGTCCTTGACCGTCTGCGGGCAGGTCGCGGTCGCGGCGCCGGTGCGGCTGCAGTCCAGGGTGGTCAGGGTGGTGCCGTCGTTGGAGAAGCTGTTCGCCACCCAGACGTTCGGGCTGCCGCCCGAGAACAGGCCGATGCCGCCGGTGACCTTCAGGCCCTCTTCCGGACGCCAGTCGAAGCTGAAGCGCGGCAGCCAGATGTCCAGGCCGTCGAGCGTCGCGTCGTTGTTGAAGCCGTAGCGGTTGAAGAAGTTGACGTTGCGGTTCGGCTTCAGATCGCCGCCGTAGGTCTCATAGCGCAGACCGCCCAGCAGGGTCAGTTCCGGGGTGATCTCCCAGGTGTCCTGGATGTAGAGCGAGTTCAGCAGGTAGTCGACGTTGATGCGGGCGTCTTCTTCGTTCTTGAAGCCGTCGCCGTTCGCATCGCGGAAGGCCATCTGGTAGCGGATGCGCGAGGCGCGGCCGGCGTTGAAGTCGGCGATGCTGCCGAAGGTCACGCGGGCTTCAGCCTGCGAACCGAACAGGTTCATGGCCGTGTAGTCTTCCAGCAGCCAGCCGGCGAGGACCGTGTGGTTGCCGAGGGTGTATTCGGCCTTGGCGCCCCAGGTTTCCAGCTCGTTGGTCAGCTCGTTGGCGTGACGGCTGCGGTCGGGGCCGGCGAACACGGTGGTCGTGCCGGCGAAGATCTCGACCTGGGCGAATTCGCACTCTTCATCGCCGTTGCCCTGCGGACCGTCGTCACAGCCGGCCAGGGGATCCTGGACCGTCAGGACTTCCTTGCGGTTCCAGGTCAGCTCGGTGCTGAACTCGGGCGTCCAGTTCGAGAACAGCTGCAGGCCGTAGGTCTCGAGCCGCTCACCCTTGTTGTAGAAGTTCGAGGCGAACGGATAGGTGCCGGTGGCGGAGGCGGAGTCGCCCACCGAGATCCGGTTGCCGTCGGTCAGCTGGTAGTTGAACACGACGCGCTGGGTGTCGGTGATGTTCCAGTCGAGCTTGCCCAGCCACTTCTCGTCTTCCTCGAAGAAGATACCGTCATCGAGGGTCGAGTTGTCGGCGTCGAAGGAGAAGCCGTAGAGGGTGTCGAGCGTGTTCTCGATGCCGGCGATGTCGGCTTCGGTCGCCGCGCCCGGGGTGATCGGACGACCGAGGGTCGCCGGGCCGTGCGTCAGCGGGTTGGTCGCCTCGGTCTTTTCGTAGGACACGAAGAAGAACAGGCGATCGGCGATGATCGGACCGCCGAGCGAGCCGCCCCAGGTCTTGGTCTCGAACGGGTTGGTGTTCGAGAAGGTGCCGAAGCGGTTCAGCTGGCGGGTGGCCGCCATGCCTTCGTCGGAGAATTCATAGAACAGCGAGCCGCGGAACTTGTTCGTGCCCGACTTGGTCACCGCGTTGAGGTTGCCGCCGGTGAACTTGTTGTAGACGACGCTGTAGGGGGCGACGTTCACTTCGAGGGCTTCGAGCGCGTCGACCGAGATCGGCGAACGCTGCGTCGGATAGCCCGAGGTGTTGAGGCCGAAGTCGTCGTTCTGGGTGACGCCGTCGACGGTCAGGCTGTTGAACTTCGGGTTGGTGCCCGCGATGATCAGCGCGTCGCTGTTGGACAGTTCCAGCGTGACGAACGGGTTCAGGCGCGCGAATTCCTTCGGATCGCGCGTCGCGCTCGGCAGGACTTCGATGGTGGCGGCGCCGTAACGGCTGCCGAGACCCTGCTGCGAGCTGGGGCTGTCGAGCGGCGCCGCCGTGACGACCAGTTCTTCAACCGAGGCGGCGCTGTAGAGGACGATGTCGGCGTCGCCCGCTTCACCGATGCCGATGGCCGGGATCGTGAGCTTGCCGGCTTCCAGGTTCGGGGCCGAGACGCTGACCGTGTAGGGGCCGCCGACGCGCAGGCCGCGCGTGTTGAACGAGCCCTCGTCATTGGTCATCACGGTCGCCGAGGTGCCGGTCGGATCGTGGCGAACGACAACGGTCGCGTTGCTGATCGGCGAACCCGCTTCGTCGGTAACCCGACCGCGGATCGAGCCGGTCGTTTCCTGGGCGTAGACCGCGCTCGCCGACGCGAGCGCGAGAACGGCGATGGCTGCGCCGCCGGCGAGCCTGTTCATCAATTGCATCTTGAGTATCCCCTTTTGTCCCGACGCGGGTCAAAACACCTGCAACAGACCCGGCCCTGGCATTGTCAGCACGCAATAGCGACTTAGTGCGAAGCTTAGGTGACGTACGCCGGGGCGGTCTCCACGCCCGAGCCCTTCCTCTGAAGGCCGGACCCGGACGAAGCAAGCCGCGGTTAAGGATTGGCGCGCTTTTGAGGCGACTTGTCGCAAGTTTGCGACACCTTGAGGCAGGGATCGCCTTTACAGACGGCTCCCGCGAGGCCAGCGTCGCCCGCCGCCATGACCCAGACCGCCCCCGACCTCCTCTCCGAGTCCACCCGCGCCGCCCGCGCGACCCTGCTGCTGGTCCTTGGACTGACGGCCTTGCGGGTGGCGGCGCTCTTTCTGTCGCCCCTGGAGCTGTACCCGGACGAGGCGCAGTACTGGCTGTGGTCGCGAACGCTCGACTTCGGCTACTTCTCCAAGCCGCCGATGATCGCCTGGATCATCTGGCTGACCACCCAGGTCGGCGGCGACACTGAGGCCTGGGTGCGGCTGGGCGGCCCGCTGCTGCACGCGGGCACGGCCGCGGTGCTGTTCGCGGTTGGGCGCAAGCTCTACCGGCCCTGGACCGGGACCGCCGCGGCCGCGCTCTATCTGCTGATGCCCGGCGTGGCGCTGTCGTCCTTCGTCGCCGCCACCGACGCGCCCCTGCTGTTTTTCCTGTCGCTGACGCTGCTGGCCTATGTGTCGCTGCGCGATGATCCGGCCGACCTGAAGCCCGCCTTCGGGCTCGGGGCGGCGCTGGGCCTGGCGCTGCTGTCCAAGTACGCGGCGCTCTACTTCCTCGTCGGCATCGCGCTGCACCTGCTGCTGTCGGCCGAGGCGCGGAAGGTCTGGACGGTGCGCCGCGCCCTCGCCGCCGGCCTGACCCTGGCGGCGGTGATCGCCCCCAACCTGGCCTGGAACGCCGCCCACCAGTTCGCCACCGTCAGCCACACCGCCGCCAACGCCAATGTCGGCGGGGCGCTGTTCAATCCGGAGGAGATGTTCGGTTTCATCGGCGAGCAGTTCGGAGTCTTCGGGCCCATTCCGTTCGGGGTGCTGGCCGGAGCCGGGATCACGCTCGCCGTCCGCCGCCGCCTGCACGGCCCCGACCTGCTGCTGGCCTGCCTGACCGTGCCGCCCCTGGCGGCGATGATCGTCCAGGCGCTGGTCTCGCGCGCCAACGCCAACTGGGCGGCCAGCGCCTATGTCGCCGGCGCGGTGCTGACCGCCGCCCTGCTGACCCGGGACTGGTCCGGCGGCTGGACCCGCGCCGCGCGGATCGGCCTCGGCGCCGCCGTGGCGATGCAGGCCGCCCTGGCGCTGTTCATGGTGACGATCGTCGCCAACCCCCGCCTCGTCGACCAGATGGGGCAGTCCAACAGCATCAAGCGTCTGCGCGGCTGGGAGGAGGCCAGCGACCTGGTCATCCAGCGGGCCCGCACCGAGGCGCTGAACGGCGGCGTCACCGCCATCGCCGTCGAGGACCGCTTCCTGTTCAACGCCCTAGCCTACTATGGCCGCGACTATTTCGCCGAGCCGGACGCCGCCCCGCTGACCATCTGGGTCCGCGACAGGGCCGGGAACCAGGCCGAGGCCGAGGCCCCGCTGACCCCGGGCAAGGGTGGTCGCGTGGTGGTCGCCATTCTCGACGACCAGACGGAGGCCAAACAGGCGATGATCGGCGCGGACTTCGCGACCGCGACGCTGATGGAGGTCCGCCGCATCACGCTGAGCGTGCCCTGCAAAGGCAAGCCGGGTGAAACCGACGCGAAGTACGATCACCGCTGCGTGCGGCGGGTCAGCCTGCTGCTCGGCTCCGGCTTCGCGCCGAAGCCGGAGCGGCCCTGACGGCGGACCCTAGCGGCCCCAGATCGCCTTCACCCGCGCGTCCCGGCCGCAGGTCTGGCGGTAGAAGCGATACCGAACCGGGTTCTTCTTCGCGTAGTCCTGATGGTAGCCCTCGGCCAGCCAGAAGGACGTGTAGCGTTCGATCGGCGTGACGATCCTCCGTCCCTTCAGGCGGGCCTCGGCGGCGGCCTTCGACGCCTCGGCCGCCTGGCGCTGGGCCTCGGTCGCCACCCAGACGGCGGTGGAGTACTGATAGCCCCGGTCGCAGAACTGCCCGCCGGCGTCGGTCACATCGACCAGCGGCCAGAAGCGGTCGACCAGCTGGCGGTAGCTGATCTTCGCCGGGTCGTAGGTCACCTTGATCGCCTCGCGGTGACCCTCGTGGTTCTCGTAGGTCGGGTTCTTCAGATCGCCGCCGGCATAGCCGGAGACGGCGTCGACCACGCCCGGGATGGCCTCCATGTCCTTCTCCAGACACCAGAAGCAGCCGCCGGCGAACCAGGCGGTCTCGAGCTTCGGGGCCGCCTGGGCGGGACCGATGGCGAAGAGGGCGAAGGCGGCGGCGAAGGCCGTCAGAAGGCGCGTGATGGTCATGCCCGGTAACCTGGCCCAGCGCCCGGCCGGGGCAAGTCACCGTCGCACAACAGCCCGTGATCGACTCAGACCGCCACCGTGAACGCCGCCTCGGTCTTTTCGCGCACTTCGTCCACGGTGACGCCGGGCGCCAGCTCGATCAGCCGCACAGGCGACTTGCCGCGGTTGATCTCGAACACGCCCAGCTCGGTGATCAGCAGGTCGACCACCCCGGCCCCGGTCAGCGGCAGGCTGCACTGCCTGAGCAGCTTGGGGGCGCCGGACTTCTCGCAGTGGTCCATGACCACCACCACGCGCTTGACACCGGCCACCAGGTCCATGGCCCCGCCCATGCCCTTGACCATCTTGCCGGGCACCATCCAGTTGGCCAGGTCTCCGGCCTCCGACACCTGCATCCCGCCGAGGATCGACAGGGCGATATGCCCGCCGCGGATCATCGCGAAACTGTCGGCGGACGAGAAGTAGGACGAGCTGTCCAGCTCGGTGATCGTCTGCTTGCCGGCGTTGATCAGGTCGGCGTCTTCCTCGCCTTCGTACGGGAACGGGCCCATGCCGAGCATGCCGTTCTCGCTCTGCAGCGTCACGTTCACGCCCTCGGGGATGTAGTTGGCGACCAGGGTCGGGATGCCGATCCCGAGGTTCACGTAGAAGCCGTCCTGCAGCTCCAGCGCCGCGCGGGCGGCGACTTCGTCACGGGTCCAGGCCATCAGACACTTTCCTTCTGGCGGGTGGTGACGCGCTCGATGCGCTTCTCGAAGACGGCGCCCTTGAAGATGCGGTCCACGAAGATGCCGGGGGTGTGGATGTTGTCCTTGTCCAGAGCGCCGATGGCGACAAGCTGCTCGACCTCGACGACGGTCTTGCGGCCGGCCGTGGCCATCATCGGGTTGAAGTTGCGGGCCGTCTTGCGGAACACCAGGTTGCCCTCGGCGTCGCCGGTATGGGCCTTCACGATCGACAGGTCGGCGGTGAGGCCGCGCTCCATCACATAGAGCTCGCCGTCGAACTCGCGCACCTCCTTGCCCTCGGCCACAAGGGTGCCGACGCCGGTCCTGGTGAAGAAGGCCGGGATGCCCGCTCCGCCGGCGCGGATGCGCTCGGCCAGGGTGCCCTGGGGATTGAACTCCAGCTCCAGCTCGCCGGAGAGGTACAGCTTCTCGAACAGCTTGTTCTCGCCGACGTAGCTGCTGATCATCTTCCGGATCTGGCCGCTCTCCAGCAGGATGCCAAGCCCGAAGCCGTCGATGCCGCAGTTGTTGGAAACGACCGTCAGGTCCTTCACGCCGTGCTCGCGGATCGCCGCGATCAGGTTCTCGGGAATGCCGCACAGGCCGAAGCCCCCGGCCATGATGGTCATGCCGTCGAACAGAAGCCCGTCGAGGGCCTCGGCGGCGGTCTTGGTCACCTTGTCGACCATGGGTCCTCCAGGGGAAAGCGCGGCGACCGTCTCGCCGAGATCGGCAGGAAATTCAACCCGTGATGAATAACCTTGGGTCGCCCTCACGCTAACATCGCCGTGTCCGCCGCGCCAAACATCGCGCAAGACAATCGACCCTCGCGCGCGAAGGCGCCAGAACTGCGATCACGAGGTC
This sequence comes from Caulobacteraceae bacterium, assembly GCA_027487945.1. Lineage (GTDB taxonomy): Bacteria > Pseudomonadota > Alphaproteobacteria > Caulobacterales > Caulobacteraceae > Caulobacter. The sequence continues at coordinate 37,622 of JAIYCQ010000016.1, read as the reverse complement.
GGCGAGGGGAAGCGTGATGGCGGCGGAAGCAGGCGTGAACCTCGCCCAGGTGGTGTCGGTGCTGGGCGCAGGCGTCATCGCCGGTCCGATCTTCAAGCGTCTCGGGTTCGGCTCCATCCTCGGCTACCTGGTGGCGGGGATCATCATCGGCCCCTTCGCGCTGGGCGTGCTGGAGGAGCCGGCGACAATCCTGCACATCGCCGAGCTCGGCGTGATCATGTTCCTGTTCATCATCGGGCTGGAAATGCGGCCGTCGCGGCTGTGGAGCATGCGGCGCGACATCTTCGGACTGGGCGCCGCCCAGGTGGTCGGCTGCGGCGCGGCGATGACCCTGGCCGGGATCGGCTTCGGCCTGGCGCCCGCCGTCGCCTTCATCGGCGCCATGGGTTTCGTCCTCTCCTCGACCGCGGTGATCATGCAGATGCTTGAGGAGCGGGGCGAGACCACGACTCCGCTGGGGCAGCGGGCCGTCTCCATCCTGCTGCTCGAGGACCTCGCCATCGTGCCGCTGCTGGGGGTGGTGGCGCTGCTGTCGCCGCGGCCGGAGACCGGGGGATCCTGGGTCGTCGATGTGCTGATCGCCCTGGGAGCCCTCGCCGGGCTGTTCGTCGCCGGACGATATCTGCTCAACCCGCTGTTCCGGCTGCTGTCGGCGGCGCGGGCGCGCGAGGTGATGACCGCAGCCGCCCTGGCCGTGGTGCTGGGCGCCGCCTGGATCATGGACCTGAGCGGCCTGTCCATGGCCATGGGCGCCTTCCTCGCGGGTGTGCTTCTCTCGGAGTCGGCCTATCGCCACCAGCTGGAGGCGGATGTCGAGCCGTTCCGGGGTCTGCTGCTGGGCCTGTTCTTCATCGCCGTCGGCATGTCGCTGGATCTCGCCGTCGTGGCCGACGAGTGGCGTATTCTGATGATCACGGTCCTCGGACTGATGGCCATCAAGGCGTTGGGCATCTTCGTGGTGGCAAGGTTGTTCCGGGCGCGGACCAGCGAGGCGATCAACCGGGCGGCGCTGTTCGCCCAGGGCGGAGAGTTCGCCTTCGTCCTCTATGCGGCGGCGGCCGCCGCCGGCGTGATCAACGCCCGGGACAACGCCATCTTTACCGCCGCCGTCATCCTTTCGATGATCCTGACGCCGTTCGTGGTCATGGCGGTGCGCGCCCTGGTCCGGCCGGAGGCGGAAGACGCCGACGGCGTCGAGGCGCCCGACGGCCTGTCGGGCAGCGTGCTCGTCGTCGGCTTCGGCCGCTTCGGCCAGGTAGTCTGCCAGTCCCTGCTGGCGCGCGGGGTCGACGTCAGCATCCTGGACGTCAACGCCAACCGCATCCGCAACGCCGAGCCGTTCGGCTTCAAGGTCTACTACGGCGACGGGTCACGGCCGGAAATCCTGCACGCCGCAGGGGCGCACAAGGCGCGGCTGATCGCGGTCTGCATCGAGGACATCAAGGCCGCCAACCTGATCGTCGAACTGGCCAGGAAGGAGTTCCCGCACGCGACACTGATGGTCCGGGCCTTCGACCGGGGCCATGCGCTCGACCTCATCCGGGCCGGCGTCGACTACCAGATCCGCGAGACCTTCGAGTCGGCCATGACCTTCGGCGCCCAGGCGCTGGAGGCGCTGGGCCTGCCGCCGGAAGAGGTGGCCGAGACGAGCGCCGACATCCGCGAGCGGGACCAGGAGCGGTTCGCGCTGGAGATGACCGGCGGCATCTATGCGGGCGTCGGCCTGCTGCATGGCAACGCCCCGATCCCGGGGCCGCTGTTCAAGCCGCGCAAGCTGAAGGCGGCCGCGGCGGATGCGCCGCTTCAGGCGGACCCCAAGGGCCCGCCCGAACCGGAGTAGGCCTAGCCGCGGAACGGACGCAGGACGATCTCGACGCGACGGTTCTGCGCGCGCCCCTCGACCGTGGCGTTGCTGGCCACCGGCTGGGTCTCGCCCCGACCCTGGACGTAGAAGCGGTCACGTAGCAGGCGGCCGTTGTTTATCAGGTAGGAGGCGACCGAGCTGGCGCGCCGCTCCGACAGCGACTGGTTGTACAGGTCGTCGCCGGTGGAGTCGGCGTGGCCGGTGACGTCGACCATCGTCTGCGGGTAGCGGTTCAGGACCGTGCCCACGCTGTCGAGCACGCCGTAGAACTGCGGCTGGATGTCGGCGCGGTCGACACCGAAGGTCACGTCGCTGGGCATGTTGAGAATCAGATCGTCACCCTGGCGGGTGACGGTGACCCCGGTGTCGGCCAGCTCGGCCCGCAGCTCCGCCTGCTGCCGATCCATGTAGTTGCCGATGGCCGCGCCGCCCAGGGCGCCGATGCCGGCGCCGAGAAGGGCGTTCTTGCGCCCCTGTTCACCATCGCTGGTGTTGGTCAGATAGCCGAGCAGCGCGCCGCCGAACGCGCCGGCGATGGCGCCGGAGCCGGTGTTGTTACGGACCGTCTCGCCGGTGTTGGGATCAATGGTCGTACAGGCCCCCAGGGTGGCGGCGGCGAGCAGGCAGGCGGCGAGGGCCGAGGTCTTCAACATGGTGGCTCCGGTATGATTGCTCCGCCCAAACGCGCCCGGTCCGCCGAGGTTCCCCGCCGCGAACAACCTTGATCCAGGTCAGGTGCACGACCGGCGCGCCGCGTGTAAAAGGCCGCCATGACCGATACCGCCACCACCCCGTCCGCGCCGCCGGCCCCCTCCGCCATCGAGCCCGTCTCCTTCGCCCTCTATGACGGCGACTTCGAGGCCTTTTCCCGGGCGCTCGGCGAGAGCTTCCGACGCTACGGCTTCGCGGTGATCTCCGGCTACGATCTGCCGCAGGCCCGCATCGACGCGGCCATCGACGCGGCCAAGCGCTTCTTCGCCCTGCCCGAGGCGGTGAAGGCGCAGTACGCCGTCGGCAAGGGCGGGCAGCGCGGCTACATCCCGTTCGGCATCGAGACGGCCAAGGGCGCCAGCCACCATGATCTGAAGGAATTCTGGCACATGGGCCGCGACCTGCCGGCCGGCCACCGCTACGAAGACCGGATGCCGCCCAACGTCTGGCCGGTCGAGACGCCCGACTTCGAGGACAAGGTCGCCTGGCTGTACGACGCGCTCGACAGCATGGGCGTCAAGGTCCTTCAGGCCATCGCCCACGACCTGGGCCTGCCGCGCGACCAGTTCGACGCCGCCGTGGCCGAGGGCAACAGCGTCCTGCGCCTGCTGCATTACCCGCCGATCCCGGCCGATGCGACCGGCGAGCGCGCCGGCGCCCATGGCGACATCAACACCATCACCCTTCTCCTCGGCGCCGAGGAGGGCGGGCTCGAGGTCAAGGACCGCGACGGGCAATGGCTGCCGATCAACCCGCCGCCGGGCTGTCTGGTCTGCAACATCGGCGACATGCTCGAGCGGGCCACCAACCACGTGCTGCCGTCGACCATCCACCGGGTGGTCAACCCGCCGCCGGAGCGGCGGAGCTTCGCACGCTACTCGACGCCGTTCTTCCTGCACTTCGCGCCGGATCACGAGATCAGGACCCTGCCCGGCTGTGCGACGCCGGATAATCCCGACCGCTATCCGGAGCCGATCACCGCCGACGCCTTCCTCATGCAGCGTCTGCGCGAGATCAAGCTGCTTTGACGGCGGCGTCAAAAGTCGTTCTGGCGCGCACGCTAAATTAACCACGGGCCGACCAGTCTTCGTCCGACCAGGGACGAGGAGTTTGGGCATGGCGCCACTCGCGCCCCTTGATCAGGAAACACAACGGCTCGCAGAGGTGCGGGCGCTCGATCTGGTCGCCCTTCGGCCGGTGATCGACCGGGTGACCCGCCTGGCGCGCAGCGCCGCCCGCTCGCCCTTCGCCTATGTCGTTCTGGTCGACGCCGACCGGGTCTGGATGTCCGGCTTCGAGGGCATGCCCGAGGAGATCGCCGATCCGGCCGGATCAACCACGGCCGCGACACTGCACGAGGGCGCGGTCTGGCGGGAGGACCTCGCGGCGCATTGGCCGGACCACCCCTGGGTCAAGGGCCCGCCCCACGCCCGGTTCTACTGCAACGCACCTGTCACCCTGTCGAACGGCGCCCGCCTCGGGGCCCTGTGCGTCGTCGGTCCGGAGCCTCGCGCGCGGGACGAGCAGCTGATGGCCGACATGGCCGACCTGGCGGCGCTACTGGCCGAAGCCATCGAGCGCCTGCGCGCCGGTCGGATCGCAGAGGAGGCCGCCGGCGAGGCCCGGGCCGCGACCGTGCTCAAGGACGCCATCATGCGCGCCTCGCCCGTGGCGCTGGGCATGACCGACCGCGACCTGCGCTATCTCTATGTCAACCAGCGATGGGTCGACGAGAAGGGCATCCCGGCAGCGGAAGCCCTCGGCCGGACCATGGAGGAGCTGTTCCCGGCGTCCTGGCAGGCGCTCGAGGATTCCTACCGGGCCTGCCTGGCGGGCGAGACCCTGACGACCGACCGCATCCTGGTGCCCAGCCACCGGCTGCCGGACCGCTGGCTGCGCGCCAGCCTCTGCCCCTGGCACGACGCCAACGGCGAGGTCGGCGGCCTTGTCTCCATGAGCCATGACGTCAGCGACGTCATCCACGCGCTGGAGCTGGCGGAACGCTCCACCAAGCGCCTGGAGCTGGCCCTCGATATCGCCGAGGTGCTGGTCTACGAGGTGAACTTCCGCACCCGGACCCTGCGCGTCGACGGCGCCGCCGACACCTTCTTCGGCGGGGCGGTGGCCTATGAGGACCTGGCGCGGGACATGTGGATCACCGTCCACCCCGACGACCGCCCCGTCGCCCGGGCCGCCTGGGACAGGCACCTGACCGACGGCACGCCGTTCCGCACGGAGTACCGCCTCAATCCCCCGGACGGCAGCGAGGTCTGGGCCTTCTCCGCCGCCGAGCTTCTCTACGGCGAGGACGGCCGCGTCGACGGCGTTCTGGGCGTGCTGAAGAACATCACCGCCCGCAAGCAGGCGGAGGTCGCGATCACCCGGGCCCGTGACGCGGCGGAGGCGGCCAACCGCGCCAAGAGCGAGTTCCTCGCCAACATGAGCCACGAGATCCGCACGCCCCTGAACGGCGTGATGGGCGTGGCCTCGGCGCTGGCCAACACGCAGCTGACCGAGGCCCAGGCGGAGATGGTCGGGCTGATCGAGACGTCAGGCCAGACCCTGGAGGCCATCCTGGCCGACGTGCTGGACCTGGCGCGTGTCGAGGCCGGACGCCTTGAACTGAAGGCCGAGCCCTTCGACCTGGGCGACAGCCTGCGCTCGGCCGCCGCCCTCTTCCGGCCCGCCGTGGAGGCCAAGGCGCTGGACTTCGACATCGACATCGCACCCGACGCAGAGCGCGCCTTCGTCGGCGATGCGGTGCGGATCCGCCAGATCCTCTGCAACCTGCTCTCCAACGCCGTGAAGTTCACCGCCGCCGGCCGGGTCGGCCTGCGGGCCTCCGCCTGCGATGAAGGCCTGGGTCGCACGCGGCTGACCCTGACGGTCAGCGACACGGGCATCGGCTTCCTTCCCGAGGTCAAGGCGCGGCTGTTCGAACGCTTCCAGCAGGCGGACGGCTCGATCACGCGTCGCTATGGCGGCACGGGCCTGGGTCTGGCGATCTCCCGCGCCCTGGCCGAGGCCATGGGCGGCGACCTTGCGGCGGACTCCACGCCCGGCGAGGGCGCGGCCTTCACCTTGACCCTGGTTCTGCAGCGCGCCGCGCCGTCGCAGGCCGCCGAAGCGGTCCCTGCCCCGGCTCCGTCGCAAGGCGACCGCGAGCCCCGGGTGCTGCTGGCCGAGGACCACCCGATCAACCGCAAGGTCGTCGAGCTTCTGCTCGGCCAGGTCGGGGTCGATCTTGTCAGTGTCGAGAACGGCGCCGAAGCCGTCGAGGCCGCCGCCACAGCCGCCTTCGACCTCATCCTGATGGACATGCAGATGCCGGTGATGGACGGCCTGACCGCCATCCGCGCCATCCGGCAGGACGAGCGCGCCCGTCGGGCGCCGCCGACGCCGATCTGGGCCCTGTCGGCCAACGCCCTGCCCGAGCATGTGGCGGCGTCGATGGCGGCCGGCGCCGACGGCCACCTGACCAAGCCCCTGTCCGGCGCGGCGCTGCTTCAGGTGCTGGTCACCGCCTGCGAACAGGTCGAGGCGCGGGAACGGGCCGCCGGCTGAGCTCGCTCCGCCGGCGGCGGGACAGCCGGCCTGATCCGGCGCGACTCTACTCGGCGATAAACAGCGACCGGAGCGACAGGGATATCTCGGTGAAGGCCTTGTTCAGGGCGCCGGCGTCCGCAGCGTCGAAATAGTAGGACGGACCGGTCGCGCACTCCTGCAGGATGGTCTTGATCGTACTGTCCGTGACTTGGAAGGCGACCGTGTAGATGTCGATCTTTGCCGCCTTGATGTTCTTGCAGAGCTCTTTTGTATAGGTGTTGGCCTCGGTGGCGACGCCGCTCGGATTTGTGTCGTGGCGGCCGTTGCTCTTGGTCATCAGCTTCGTGTTCTGACCGTCAGTCATCAGAACGATCGCCTTGCGCGGGTTCTCATTGAGGCCTGACGGGTTGTAGGGCGCCGCCTCGGTGAACGGGATCGGACTCGAGACGATGTTGAAGCCCCAGGCGAGTCCGGACGGGATGTAGGTCTCGCCCGTCGCCGTCAGCGCCGTAATGGCGCTCCTGACGGTGCTCATGTTCGTGGTGAGCGGCGTCAACTGTGATCCGCAGGTCAGATCAAGAAAGCCGGGGTAGCGGCGGCTGGGATCACTGTCCGAGACATTCTTCGGATAATCGGGCGACCCGGTGCAGCCATTGTACTTGTGCGTGACCTTGGACGGCTTCGTGCAGGTCGTAACCGCAGGCTTGAGCGTCACGGTCACACAGTTGACGTTCTTGGTGCAGGTCGAGTTGTACGGCACGCCGTCATTGTACTTCACGCAGGCGTAGGTCTGGGTCTGGCAGGTCGTTTTGGTTGTCTGGGTGGTGCATTTGGAAGGCACGTCCTCGACCCAGTCGGCGGGCACCTTCATCCACGGCTCGTTGCGCCGGGACACGCCGGTATTCACGTACTGCGCAAAGGGGACGACGGCGATCTTGACGTTGGCCTTGGGATCAGCGGTGAGGGTGTTGACCAGATTGGTCGCCGCGGTCTTGAGGCTCGTCAGTCGCGCGCCGGACATGGACGCGGTCGTATCAAGCACCAGCGCCAGCTCAAGGGACGCGTTCTGTCCCCGCTTGACCTTCGTGTAGGCGCCGACGGTGAATTGCTCGTAGGACAGCAGCCCCATGACGAGGGTGTCGATCTTGGCGGTCGCGACCCCGACAACGGAGTCATTGTCGCCGTTGGTGAAGGTCGCGCTGACGTTCTTGGCGTAGCTGCCCGAGCCCTCAAGCTGCGACGCAAAGGCGCTGTCGCCAAGGGCGTCCAGCTGGGCGTTGTCCAGCTGCCCGGCGCGCGCGGCCAGCAGGACCGCGGCGTCGAGGGCGTTCTGGATCCGGATCTTCTCTGCCGAGGCTCGCGCGAAATCGAGCCCGCCGAAGGTCAGCATGGCGATCGAAAGAGCCGCAAAGCCGAACCAGATGGCGGTGGCGCCACGGGTATCGCCGGCAAGGCCGCGCATCCGCGCAATCAGGGTTGCAAGGCAACGGATCGAGCGCATCTTGAGTGTCCCGAAGGCTTGGCCTGCACCGTTCGCACGGATCTATGGACATCCCGTAAACCGGCGCAGTCGGGAGCAGTCCGCAATGCCTACTTCGACAGTCGCAGCTTCATGATGTCCTTGCCGATCGAGGCGAAGGCGTCCTTCAGCGCGCCCCCGCCCGAGGGCAGGTAGACGTGATCACTGCTGGTCGCGCACGTCTTGATGAAGTTCTCGGCCGTGGCGTTGCCGCCCAGGTCGAAACCGACCGAGTAGACCACCACGCCAGCGTCCTTCATCGCCTTGCACTGGGCCAGCGCCTGAACCGTGCCGTCGCCGTTAGTGGCGTTGCAGTTGATCCGGTAGGACGAACCGCTGCTCTGGGAGTCCTTGCTGAGGACGCCATTGCAGTACTCGCTGTTGAACTCGCCGTCGGTCATCATGATCACGACCTTGAGAAGGTCGGGCTTGGTGTAGGCGGCGGGCTGGCTCGCGGTGGGCCAGAGGTAGGCGAAGTTCGGGTCGACCATGTACCAGCCCCAGGCCGCGCCGATCTGCCCCGCCGTGGATCCGGCGGCGACGTAGTCCTCGACGGAGGCCTTCAGCGCGGTCTTGTCGGTCGAGAGCGGCATGATCGTGGCCGACGGGCAGCCCGCCTGGTCTTCCAGATAGACCCGACCCACCGGGCTCGTGCTCGGCGAGGTGTTCTTGTAGGCCTCGGTCCCGACCCGCTCGGAGACACAGGTCGAGATTTCCTGGATCCGCGTGTACCCGTCGCGGTCGGTGAACCGGTAGTACTGGCAGCCGGCGGTCAGGCAGTAGGCCGTGCCGCCGGATGTATAGGCGCTGTAGGACGCGCCCGTGGCCCCGGCCAGCGAGAAGGTGTTGGTCGCCTTGTTGGCCACGGTGAAGACATTGCCGTTCAGCCCGGTCATGCCGTTGACACCGAGGATGTAGACGAGATCGCCGTTGCTGTAGCCGTGGCTGTTGGCGGTGATGACGATCCCGCAATCGGAGACCTGACACTTCCGGATCGTGCCGCCGGAAGAATAGGTGCTCCACGACGAGCTGCTGGTTCCGGACAGGCGGAAGGTGTTCGTCGCCCGGTTGGAGACCGTATAGTACTTGTTGTTGACCTGCGTCATGCCGGACACGCCGGAGATGTAGACGACGTCGCCGTTCTGAAAGCCGTGGTTGGCCGAGGTGACGACGGCGGTGCTGGCCTTGCTGATCCCGGTGATCGACTTGGAGGCGCCGGTCGTCCAGGACGCCCCGGTGATCGCCTTCGTGCCCACCACCGCGCCACGTACGCCGGCGGCGTAGCCCCCGGCATTCACCGCGACCGAGAACGGCGCCAGCGCGACCTTCGAGTAATAGGGCGACTGCACGTCCTGCACGACCATGTCGATCAGGCTGTTGGCCGCCGCCTTGAGGTCGATCAGCTTCTGGCCCTTCATCGATCCGGTGACGTCCAGCACCATCGCGACTTCGAGGTTTGTCGCCGCGCGCGTCGCTTCAGAGACGGCTCCGACGCCCATGTCGCTACCCAGCCAGAGGTTGGCGACGAAGGGCGAGAGTCCGGATGTCGCCGCCCCCTTGACGGTGCTGCCCTCGATCTTGAACGACGAACTCACAAGCGTGGCGTCGCTCATCCCGGCCAGTTGCGCCGCCAGGGCCGCCGATCCCAGGGTCTGCGCCTGCTCGTTGGTCGTCGCCGTCGATCGCGCGACGAGCAGCACCGCGGCATCGAGCGCGTCCTGCAGGTAGCGCTTCTCCACGCTCGCCCGGTTGATGTCGATCAGGGCGAAGGACAGCACCGCGAGGGGAAGCGCCATGACGGCGAACCAGATCGCAACGGCGCCGCTGCGCGCGCGGGCGAACCGGGACAGAAATCCGACGCCCGATTCTCCGTTTCCTCGCGACTGCTGGCGGCTCATAAGCTTTACCCCGTTTCGGGTACTATCGAGCGCCAAGGTAAAGGAATGCGCTAATGCGCATGGTGAATCCGAACTTACCGTCCTCTGATCATTTCGACAGGCGCAGGGCGTTGATGTCCTGACCGATGGCGCGGAACGCCACCTTCAGATCCGCGCCGCTGTCGGGCAGGAACATGTGATCGGCGTCGGTCGCGCAGCTTTCCATGATGTCTTCAGCGGCGCTGTTCCCCTCGAGCGCGAAGCCGACGGTGTAGATCACCACCCCCTGCGCCTTCATGGCGTCGCACAGGGCCTCGGCCTGGGCGAAGGCGTTCCCGTTGGTGGCGTTGCAGTTGATCTTGTCGGACGACGAACCGGAGCCGGACGTGGCGTCCTTGCTGATCACGCCCTTGCAGTAGGTGGTGTTGAACTCTCCGTCGGTCATCAGCACGACCACCTTGAGCAGGTCGTCGCCGCCGTAGGCGGCCGGGCGATTGTCATCGTTCGGCCAGAGGTAGCCGAAGTTTGGCGAGACCATGTACCAGCCCCAGGCCAGACCGATCTGGCCGGCCGTCGAGCCGGAGGCCTGCAGCGTGTCGATCTTCGCCTTCAGCGCGGTCTCGTCGCTCGACAGCGGGCTGATCGACGCGGCCGGACAGGGGTTGTTGCTGCCCGCGTAGTTGCGGCCCACCAGCGCGGTCGACGGCGCGGCGTCGGTGTAGGCCTCCGGCCCGGTGCGCTCGCTGACGCAGCTGCTGATGGTCCGGGTCGAGGTTCCCCCCGCCGCGGTGGTGAAGGTGAACCGGTTGCAGCCCGGCGTGGTGCAGGTTCCGCTGGTCGGGGTTCCCCGGACGGCGGCGGCATAGCTGCCGGCGTTGACGCCCATCGAGTAGGGGACGAGCGCCACCTTCGAATAGAAAGGAGTCTGCTGGGACTGGATGATCATCCCGACCAGCTCCTTGGCCGCGGCGCGCAGGTCGGCGATCTTGCTGCCGTTCATCGAGCCGGTGATGTCCAGCGCCAGGGCGACCTCGACGTTCTTGGAGGCGCGAACAACCTCGGTCTCCGCGCCGATCTGCATGTCGCCGTCCAGCCAGAGACCGGCAATGATCGGCGGCATCTCGGCGGTGGCGGTGGCGACCACGGCGTTGTCGACGAGCCTGAAGCTGGACGTCTTCAGCGTGGCCCGCGAGCCTGTCAGGTCCACCGCCAGCACCCCCTCGCCGACGGCCTGGAGCCCCTCGTCGGTGACGGCGGTCGAGCGGGCGGCCGCCAGGGCGGCGGCGTCCAGCGCATCCTGCAGATGGCCCTTGGCCGCGGACGCCCGGCTGACGTCGACCATGCCGAACACCGTGACCGACAGCGGCAAGGCCATCAGGGCGAACTGGATGGCGGCGGCGGCGCTGTTGTCGCGCCGGAACGCGCGCAGGAAGTCACGCATCCGCTGAAGGAGGGTTCGCTCGGTCATCATGGCCCCACCTGTCCGACTGGCATTGACGGTCGGACGGGCAGACTGCGACCGGCACGGTAAACGCCTCGGCCACAGGACAGGGTGAAAGTCCGGCAACCACGACGGGGCGAACCCGGCGGACAGCGAAAGGGCGGGCCCCGTCGCCGCGGCCCGCCCTCCCCGTGTCTTGTCAGACGGTCAGCCTACCAGCCGCACTTCTCGCCCTTGTTCTGCTTCGTCAGCCAGACGTTCAGCGGCTTGAAGTACTCAGCCACCGCCGAGGCGTCGCCCTGGCGCTGGCCGGTGAAGGCCTCCATGGCGTCCGGCCAGGGACGTGAGGCGCCCATCTCCATCATGGCGTTGAACTTCGCCCCGACCTCCTTGTTGCCGTAGATCGAGCAGCGGTGCAGCGGGCCCTTCCAGCCGGCCTGCCGGCAGGCCGCTTCATGGAACTGGAACTGATACACATGGGCCAGGAAGTAGCGGGTGTAGGGCACGTTCCCGGGCACATGGTACTTGGCGCCCGGATCGAAGGCGTCGGTCGGCCGGTCGCCCGGCGGCGTGATGCCCTGGTACTTCGTGCGCAGCGTCCACCAGCCGGCGTTGTAGGTCTCCGGCGTCAGGGTCCCGTCGAACACCTGCCAGCGCCAGCGGTCGACCATCAGGCCGAACGGCATGAAGGCGATCTTGTCGAGCGCCATCTTCAGCAGGAACGGCACGTCGCCGTCCGCGCCGGGCACGGTCTCGAGCAGGCCGATCTGGTTGAGGTAGGTGGGGGTCAGCGCCGACAGGCCGACGAAATCGCCGATCGCTTCGTGGAAGCCGTCGTTCGCGCCGTTCTTGAAGATGTAGGGCTGATCCTTGTAGGCGCGCTGGTAGTAGTTGTGACCGAGCTCGTGGTGGACGGTGTAGAAGTCCTCGCCGTTGACCTTGGTGCACATCTTGATGCGGATGTCGTCACGGTCATCGAGGTCCCAGGCCGAGGCGTGACAGACCACCTCGCGGCCCTCGGGGCGCACGATCTGCGAGCGGCTCCAGAAGGTCTCAGGCAGCGGCGCCAGACCCATCGAGACGTAGAAGGCCTCGCCGGTCTTGACCATCTTCGTGGGGTCGTACTTCGCATCGACCAGCAGCTGGTCGAGGCTGTAGCCCGAGGTCTCGGTCTTCGGCGCGACGATCGGATAGATATTGCCCCACTGCTGGGCCCACATGTTGCCCAGCAGGTCGGCGCGGATCGGGCCGGTGCGCGGCTGGACCGCGTCGCCGTACTGCTCGTTCAGCCGGGCCCGGACGTAGCAGTGCAGGTTCTTGTAGAAGGGCTCGATCTGCTTCCACAGGCGGTCGGTCTCGGCCGCGAAGGCATCCGGGTCCATGTCGTAGCCGGACCGCCAGAGGGCGCCGGTGTCCTTGTAGCCCATGCCGGCCGCGCCCTCGTTCTCGAGCGCGACGAGGCGGGCGTAGTCAGCCTTCATGACCGGCGAAATCGAGTGCCAGCCTTCCCAGACCGCCTTCAGCTCCGCCGGGTCGCGGCTGGTCGACAGCACGTCCTCGGCGTCGTTGAGGGTGATCGGCTTGCCCTGGTAGGTGAACTTGCCGGTCGAGTAGACGGAGTCCAGACGCGAGGCGATGGTGGCCATCTCGTCGGCCGCGCCGGGCCGCTGCGGGGCCGGGGCGACCACGGCGCGCTTGAGGATGTCGAGCTTGCGGCGGGTCACCGCGTCGACGGCGACCCCGTCATACTTCGCCGCCTCGATGGCGGCGCGGGTGGCGAGGTCGGTGAACTCGGCGCCGGCCCGGGCCTCCAGCCACATGGTGTCTTCGGTGATGTAGGTGGCGCGCACCCATGAGGCGCGGTTCACGTACTGCGACAGCGCGGCCATCTGGGCTTCGGTGCGGTCGACGAAGGCCTGGGCCTGCTCCGGCGTGGGCCTCGCCGCCGTGGCGGCCGGGGCGGGCTGCTTGGCCTGGGCGGCGGCGAAAAGGCCTGCGCTCCCGGCGGCGACGGCGATCACCGCGCCGGCCGCGAGAAGTTTCATCTTCAGCATCGGACTGGTTCCTCGAAGGGATTCTGATTGGCGGGCATGGGAAGCGCGCCGACCGCTTCCGTCAAGAATGCTGGTGCCCTCAATCGGAGGTCTGAGGGGTCTCGAAAACTTCCGGAGCCGGCGCGTCGGCCGGCTCGGGCGCCGGCGGCGCGGCGGCGTCCACGGGCTCGGCAGGGGGCAGCGGGTCGGCCTTGGTCTCCGGGGCCGGGCGGCGGACCGTCGGCTTGCGCTGCGGCGCGGGCTCGGCCTTTTCGGCGGCGGTCTGACGGCGCATCTTGCCCACGCAGGCGGCGAGGCCGTCGTTGCGCACCGTGCCGGCGGCGGCGCCGATCCGGCGCGAGCGGTTGGCGACGTACTTGCCGGGCTTCACGGCGCGATACTTCAGCGGATTGGGCAGGATGGCCACCAGCCGCGCCGCCTGGGCGCGGGTCACCTTGTCCGCGCTGACCCCGAAGTAGCGGCGCGAGGCCGCCTCCACCCCGTAGGTGCCGGCCCCCATCTCGGCGACGTTGAGATAGACCTCCATGATCCGCCGCTTGCCCCAGAGGGTCTCGATCAGGACCGTGAAATAGGCCTCCAGCCCCTTGCGGACGTAGGACCGGGCCGGCCACAGGAAGACGTTCTTGGCCGTCTGCTGGCTGATGGTCGAGCCGCCCTTCACCCGGCCGCCGCGCTGGTTGTTCTTCCAGGCCTTCTCCATGGCCTCGAAGTCGAAGCCGTTGTGCTCACAGAAGCGGGCGTCCTCGGCGGCGATGGCAGCCTGGACCAGCGCCGGCGACATGCGGTCGAGCGAGCGCCAGCGGTAGTCCCAGCCCTTGCCCTCGAAGACGCGCTGCACCATCAGGATGGTGAAGGGCGGCGGGACGAAGCGGTAGAACAGCGTCAGACCCACCGGGGCGACGACCACCAGCAGAAAGGCCGCCACCGCGAGCCGCCGGATCAGCCGCCACGGGCCAGGGTTGCCTTTCGGGTTCACGCGCCGCTCCCCTTGCCTTGACGTGGCGGATGGATGCTAACCCATGTCGCCCAATCCGCCGCGGAGCGAAAGAGCCATGAACGTCACAGAAGCCGTCGATCGCCGCGTTTCCGTCCGCGCCTTCAAGCCTGACCCCGTGCCCGGCGCCCTGGTCCGCGAGATCCTCGAGGCCGCCCATCGCGCCCCGTCCGGCGGCAACCTGCAGCCCTGGCGCGTCCACGCCCTGGCCGGCGAACCGCTGGAGGCGCTGAAGGCCAGGGTGGCGGCCAACCTCGGCGGCGAGACGCCCGAGTACGACGTCTATCCCGACAATCTGTGGGACCCCTTCCGCACCCGCCGCTTCGAATGCGGCGAGGACCTCTACGCCACCCTCGGCATCCCGCGCGAGGACAAGCCCGCCCGGCTGCAGCAGCTGTTCAAGAACACCCAGTTCTTCGGCGCCCCTGTCGGCCTGTTCTTCAGCCTCGACCGCAAGCTCGGCAAGCCGCAGTGGGCGGACGTCGGCATGTACATGCAGACGGTGATGCTGCTGGCCGTCGAGCGCGGCCTGGCCACCTGCGCCCAGGAGTTCTGGGCCCGCTATCCCAAGACGGTCGGCGACCACATCGCCCTGCCCGAAGACCACATGCTGTTTTCGGGCATGGCGCTGGGCTGGGCCGACGAGACCGCCCCGATCAACGGTCTGCGCACGCGGCGGGACCCGTTCGATGTGTGGTGCAGCATGGACGGGTTCTAGATCTTCCTCCTCCCCGCTCGCGGGGAGTAAAGTCCTAGCCCCGCTCCACGACCCCCGCAGCGCCGTCCTCGTCGCCCCAGGCCACCCGACCGCCGTCGGCGGTGATGGCCAGGGCCGAGATGGCCGCGCCCTTCTCGGCCTTCAGCGTGTCCATCTTGCCGCTCTTGAGGTCGGCGACCCAGACGCGGCCGTCGTCAAGGCCGGCGGCCAGCAGCGAGAGCTTCGGCGTCGTGGCCACCCGCACGACCAGGGCGGTCTGGTCAAAGCCGATCTCGGCGGCCTCCTTGCCCATCGGGCCGGTCGCGCCGGAGAAAGGCCAGACGACCGCGCCGTTGGCGCCGGACGTGGCCAGCATCACGCCGCCCGACAGGAAGGCCATGCTCTTCACCTTGGCCGGATAGCCGCCCATCCGCATGTTCTTGCCGTCGGCCACGGTCCAGCCGTGCAGGCTGTTCTCCTGCATGGCGCTCATCAGGAACTTGCCGTCGGGGCTGAAGGCGACCAGCGAGTGGGCGCCGGCCCACTTCAGCAGACTGGGCTTCTGTTCGGCGATTCGGGCATACCACAGCGCCGCCCCGCCGTAGGTGGCGGCGGCGATTCGGCGGCCCTTCGGATCGAAGGCGACGTCCGACACCGACTTCTCATGCGTGAAGACCCGGCTGAAGGCGGCGTCCTTGCCGTCGCGCACATGCAGGTCGCGGCCGGCGGAGAAGGCGATCAGCCCCGATTCGGAGGAGGCGGCGACGGCGTCGATCCAGCGGCCCTTCACCTCGGCGACCAGGCTGGCGGCGATCTCGTCGCCCTCAAGGCGGGTCCAGACCACCCGGCCGTCATCGCCGCCGGTCAGGATGCCGTGGCCCGACGGATGGGCGCAGGCCGACAGCACGGCGCCGTCGTGGGCCTCGACGGTGACGAAGCCGCCGGCCGCAACCGCCCGCACCGTACCGTCTCCCAGAGCGAACAATGTTCGCCCCGAACGGTCGAACAGCGCGGAAGTCACATAGGCGTCGAAATCGAAGGTCATGGTCCCGGCGTTTACCGCGTGGGAACGGCTTTTGCCCAGTGTGTAGCCGAATTCGTGTTCGGCGAGAGTCGGGCTTTACAAGCGATGCCATCCGCGCAATGGGTGGCCAGAATGATTAGCCGCCGCATCGGAAGCGTCGGCCTGATGGGAGTGTCCGAATGGGTGCGAAACTCGGCGGCGGTGGCGGCAAGAAGTACGATCTTGGCCAAAACAGCGAAATCAACGTGACGCCCTTCGTGGACGTCATGCTCGTGCTGCTCATCATCTTCATGGTCGCCGCGCCTCTGGCGACGGTGTCGATCGCTCTGGACCTGCCGCCGGCCATCCCGCCGAGCGCGGACCAGCCCAAGCCGAAGGAACCGACCTTCATCTCCATCCAGGAGTCGGGCGCGATCTTCATCGCCGACAAGCAGACCAGCCTCGAGAACCTGATCGCCGACATCAGCGACACCATGACCGCCAAGGGCGTGACCGGGAACCTGATGGAAGAGCGGGTCTTCGTCCGCGCCGACGCCGACGTCTCCTACGAGCAGTTCATGGCCGTGCTGAACGTCCTGCAGGCCAACGGCTTCTACAAGATCGGCCTGATCAACGAAGACATCGAGTAGTCTTCGACCTCAGCCAGAAACGCGAAAGGGCCGGTGGAAACACCGGCCCTTTTTCTTTGTCCCCAATCCTCCCCAGCTTGCTGGGGAGGGGGACCGCTCGGAGAGCGGTGGAGGGGAGATGCCGCGTGGTGACTCTTTTCAGCGCCGTGGAATGGGTCTGTGCACCGACTCCCCTCCACCATGCTCCGCATGGTCCCCCTCCCCGCAAAGCGGGGAGGATGGGTCTATGGCTAGGCCACACACCCCTCGAAGCCGGCCTTCAGCAACGCCTCGTCGAGGTCGCGGCCGATGAAGACCATGCGGCTGTAGCGATTGTCGGCCTCGGTCCAGGGGCGCTGGTAGTCGCCCTCCAGGATCATGTGCACCGCCTGGAACACCAGCCGGCGGTCGTCGCCCTTGATGTCGAGGATGCCCTTGGCGCGCAGGATGTCGGGGCCCTTGTCCTGCAGCAGGGCGTTCAGCCAGTTGGTGACCTTGATGCCGTCCAGCGGCTTCTGCGAGGTCAACGAGATGCCGCGGATGCCGGCTTCGGCCGCATGGTCATGAGCGGCGTGACCATGGTGATCGTGGCCGTGGTCATGGTGATGGTGGTCATGGCCGTGGTCGTGATCATGGTCGCAGTGCTCGTCGTGGACGTGGCCCGGCTCGCCGTGCGCAGGATTGAGGAACTCCGGCTCCAGCTCGACGATGCGGTCGAGGTCGAAGCCGCCCCGGCCGAGAATGGCGTCCAGCGGCACGGCCGAGCGCTGGGTGCGATGGATCGGGGCCAGCGGATTGATCCGGCGGATCTGGGCCTCGACCAGCGCCAGCTGCTGCGGCGTCACCAGATCGGTCTTGTTGAGCAGGATCTGGTCGGCGAAGGCGATCTGCTCGACCGCCTCGCGGCTGTCGGCCAGCCGCAGCGGCAGGTGCAGGGCGTCGACCACCGTGGTCACCGAATCGAGCCGCGTCCGGGCCCGCACGTCGTCGTCGACGAAGAAGGTCTGGGCCACCGGGCCAGGATCGGCCAGGCCCGTGGTCTCGACGATGATGGCGTCGAAGCCGCCCTTTCGCTTCATCAGGCCCGAAACGACGCGGATCAGGTCGCCGCGCACTGTGCAGCAGACGCAGCCGTTGTTCATCTCGAACACTTCCTCGTCGGCGCCGACCACCAGGTCGTTGTCGATGCCGACCTCGCCGAACTCGTTGACGATCACGGCGTAGCGCTTGCCATGGTCCTCGGTGAGGATGCGGTTGAGCAGGGTGGTCTTGCCGGCGCCGAGATAGCCGGTGAGCACGGTGACGGGGATGCGGGCGGGGGAAGCGGCCTGGGTCATGGCCGCCTAGATAAGGGCGGCGACCGGCCGGAGCAAACGCCGGTTCAGGTTTCCAGCGCCACGACGATGGCGCCGAGCAGGATCAGCACCCCGCCGAGGATGGCCGAATCGTACCGGACCAGCCGGTCCAGACGCAGCCGCGCCACGCCGGCCCAGGCCAGGCTGATCAGGGCGACCATCCCCGTCAGGGTCCCGGCCAGGAAGACGACGCTGAGCAGGGACAGCTGCGCCCAGCCCTCGGCGGCGTCGGTCAGATAGAAGGAGAGAAGAACCTCGCCGGGCGACAGGGCCAGCAGGCCCACCAGGCCCAGGGTGGCGGCGCGGTCGGTGACCCGGGGCGGCGGCGGCGTGTCGCCCTCGAACCCTCCGGCCAGCACCGTTGCTGTGCGACGCTGCATCGCCCGCAAAAGATAGAAGCCGCCGAACCCGAACAGCACCGCCGCCGCGCCATAGTGGAGCCAGCCATGGGCGTGGCCGCCCATCATCTGTCCGGCCCCGCGCAGGAGCAGGCCGACCAGGGTGGTGAAGAGGATATGTCCTGTGGCCGCGATCATCGCCACGGCCAGCACGCGCCGCAGCGCCCAGCCCTGCGCCCGCCCGACCAGAACGAACGGCAGCCAGTGCGTCGGGAACAGCGCGTGGAGCAGCGCCGAGCCGAAACCGATGACGACAAAGGACAGGAAGAGGGCGGAGGTCACAGCAGTCTTCTTGCATGTTACAGTGTAACAGTCGAGGCGGATTTGTGGGCGCGTCAGTCCCGACAGGGAAATCGCCCCGGCGACGTTGACTCACCAGCACTCGGCTGTATAAGTCCGGCCCCTCGCCCGCAGGTCCATCTTGCGGGCGCGTCCTATTTTGCGAACTCATAGAATTTCAAGGCGATAACCGATGTACGCGGTGATCAAGACAGGCGGCAAGCAATACCGGGTCCAGGCGGGCGACGTGCTTGTGGTCGAAAAGCTGGCTGGTGAACCCGGCGTGGACGTCGCTTTCGGCGAGGTCCTGATGCTGGGCGACGGCGACGCGATCACCGTGGGCGCCCCGCTCGTGGACGGCGCGACCGTCACGGCGACCCTGATCGAAACCCGCAAGGGCGAGAAGGTGAAGATCTTCAAGAAGATCCGCCGTCAGGGCTATCGCCGCACCCGCGGTCACCGCCAGACCGAGACGGTCCTGCGCGTGACCTCGGTCGCCGGCGCCGGCAAGACCGACAAGTGGGAAGGCACCGTTGACCTGACCACCAAGGCCGAGCTGAACGCCCGCTCGCGGAACCTGAAGTTCGTCGCGCCGGTCGCCGCCGACGCCGCTCCGGCCGCCACGGTCGAAGCGCCGGCCAAGGCCGCCCCGAAGAAGGCCGCTGCGCCGAAGGCCGCCAAGGCTGACGACGCCGCCGCCCCCGCCAAGAAGGCTGCGCCCAAGAAGGCCGCCGCGAAGAAGGAAGCCGACGAAGCCTGACGGCCTCGTCGCTTTAAGTAGGAGACCACAATGGCTCACAAGAAATCTGGCGGCTCCTCGCGCAACGGTCGTGACTCGGCCGGCCGTCGTCTCGGCGTGAAGAAGTTCGGCGGCGAAAAGGTCGCCGCCGGCAACATCATCATCCGTCAGCGCGGCACCAAGTTCTGGCCGGGCGACAATGTCGGCATTGGCAAGGACCACACGCTGTTCGCCCTCGTGGCCGGCGCCGTGCGCTTCGTAACCAAGCGTAACAACCGCACCTACGCGACGGTCGTTCCGGCCGAGCTCCAGGCCGCAGAGTAGGCGATCCTGGACCTCCATCCGGATCGCCCGACACAGGCGATCCGGACATGAAATTCCCAAACGGGGAGTCCGGACGCCGGGCTCCCCGTTTTGCTGTTTCAAGGCCTCCACCCCTGTCCCGGCCTCGCCGGGCTGAAGGAAAAGGGGACAGGGCCGGGAGGACACCACCATGTGTGTGATCGACCCCTCGCCGACGATCGAGACCCGCCGCCTGACCCTTCGGGCGCCGGGCATGGCCGATGCGCCCCGCATCGCGCGGCTGATGAACGACTTCGACATCGCCAGGATGACCAGCCGCGTGCCGCATCCCTATGGCCTGTCGGACGCCGAGGACTTCGTCGCCCTCTGCCAGGGCGGCGATCCCCGCACCGGCCGCAACTTCCTCCTCGATCTCGAGGACGAGGGCGTGGTCGGCGGCCTGGGCTTCTTTACGCCGCCTGACGGGCGGCTGGAGGTCGGCTACTGGATCGGGCGGGACTGGTGGGGCCGCGGCCTGGCGACCGAGGCGCTGTCGGGCGCCCTGGCCTGGGCCGGCAGTGACTGGCGCCGGCGCTACGTCGTCGCCGCCCACTTCGCCGACAACCCGGCGTCGGGTCAGGTGCTGATCAAGGCGGGCTTTCTCTACACGGGCGAGGTCAAGCCCCTGCCCTCCCGCGCGCGCGGCGCGCCGGCGGACGCGCGGATGATGGTGTGGCTGGCGTGAGGCTACTGCGCCGCGGCGATGGCCGCGTCCAGGGCGGCGAGGTCCATCTCGCCGGTCGCGGGCGTGCGCACCTTCACGCCGTTGACCTTGAAGGTCGGGGTGCCCTCGACGCCCTCCTCCGTCCTGGCGCGGTTGACCCGGACGTCCATGGCGGCGAAGCCCGCGGTGTCGGCCAGGCAGGCCTCGACCTGGGGCTGGGTCAGGCCGGCCCTGGCCCCTTCGCGGAACAGGATGCGGCGCAGGCCGGCCACGGTGCCGTCGCTGTAGATTTCCTGCTGGGCGGCGAACACCCCGTCGATGACGGTGAAGTAGCCGGCCTTGCCGGCGCAGCGCGCCACGACAGCCCCCGCCACCGCCACCTGGGCGGGCGCGGTGATGTACTCACGGTAGACGAACAGCACCTTGCCGGTGTCGACGTACCGGGCCTTGAAGGCCGGGAAGACGTTGTTGTGGAACAGGGCGCAGTGCGGGCAGGCCAGCGAGGCGTACTCGACCACCACCACCCTGGCCTGCGGATTGCCGAGCGTCATGTCGTCAGGCCACAGCGGCGGCCGGGCGCTCATCGACACCGTCGGCAGCAGCAACAGAGCCGTCAGCCCGATCAGCAGTCTGGACACGATACGCATGCAAATTCCCGCTTCCGGCCCCCGGTCACGACCGTTCTAGGCCGGAAAGCCGAGGGCTGGAAAGCCCCGGCGCCCTTTCCCGCGCGCGCGCCTTGCCCCATAAGGTCCCGATGAAATTTCTCGACCAGTGCAAGATCTACATCCGCTCCGGGAACGGGGGCGGCGGCGCCGTGTCCTTCCGGCGCGAGAAGTACATCGAGTACGGCGGCCCGGACGGCGGCGACGGCGGTCGCGGCGGCGATGTCTGGATCGAGGCCGTCGAGGGGCTGAACACCCTGATCGACTACCGCTACAGCCAGCACTTCAAGGCCGACACCGGCACCCACGGCATGGGCCGAAACCGCCACGGGGCGGCCGGCGCCGATGTGGTCCTGAAGGTCCCCGTCGGCACCCAGGTGCTGGAAGAGGACAAGGAGACACTGATCGCCGACCTCGACCAGGCCGGCATGCGCGTGCTCCTGGCCAAGGGCGGCAACGGCGGCTGGGGCAACGACCGCTTCAAGGGCCCTGTGAACCAGGCGCCCAAGCACGCCAACCCCGGCCAGGACGGCGAGGAGCGCTGGATCTGGCTGCGGCTGAAGCTGATCGCCGACGCCGGGCTGGTGGGGCTTCCCAACGCCGGCAAGTCGACCTTCCTGGCCGCGGTCAGCGCCGCCAAGCCGAAGATCGCCGACTATCCGTTCACGACCCTGGTGCCGAACCTGGGCATCGTCGACCTGTCCTCGGAGGAACGGTTCGTGATCGCCGACATCCCCGGCCTGATCGAGGGCGCCTCGGACGGTGCGGGCCTCGGCACCAGGTTCCTCGGCCACGTCGAGCGGGCGGGCGTGCTGATCCATCTGGTCGACGCCACCCAGGACGACGTCGTCGGCGCCTGGCGCACGGTGCGTACGGAGCTGGAAGCCTACGGCGAGGGCCTGGCCGAGCGGGCCGAGATCCTGGCCCTGAACAAGATCGACGCCCTCGACGCCGAGGAGCGCCAGGAGAAGGCCGCCGCGCTGGAAGCCGCCTGCGGCCAGCGTCCGCGCCTGATCTCCGGCGTCTCCGGCGAGGGGGTGCAGGAGGCGCTGCGCGCCGCCTTCCTCGAAGTGCGCCGTCACCGTGAGGCCGAGGTCGCCGCATCCGGTCCGCCGGCCAGCGAAGACGCCGGCTGGTCGCCCGTCTAGCCGGCAACAGGGAACCAAGAGATGCTCCTTCAGGCCCTCCTCGTCGCGATGCTGATGACCCAGCCGGCGGCGGCCCCGACCGTCGCTGCGCCGCCGCCGGTCGAAGCGCCCGCGAAAGCGGCTCCGGCCGCCCCGCCGCAGCCGCTGACCACAGAACAGGCCATCGCCCGGATCGACACCCTGATGGCGGCCTGGAAGGGCAAGTCCGGCGAAAGACTGCGCGGACGCCTCGGCCTCAGTGAGAGCACGCGGGACGCCACCGACGGTCAGGTGACCTTCTGGCTTCGCCGGTCGGAGGCCACGGCCTGCGGGGTCGCGCCCGGCGGGGTGATCCGCTGCGGCGTGATCGGCGGCGCCGTCTGCCGCCTGGCGGTCGCCTTCGACAAGACCGGCAAGGTCACGAACTGGAAGGCCTCCGGCATGGGCGACGCCTGTGAGGCGTTCATCGAAGACATCGGCGCCCCCGGATGACCGTTGACGGGTCGGACATCGGCCGCGCCCGTCGTATCGTCGTCAAGGTCGGCTCCGCCCTCGTCGTCGACGCCCAGGCCGGCGTGCCGGACCGCGCCTGGCTGGCCGCCTTCGCGGCCGACGCCGCGCGACTGCGGGCCCGCGGACAACAGGTTCTGGTCGTGTCGTCCGGCGCCGTGGCTCTGGGCCGTCGGCGGCTGGGTCTGACGCGCCGCAAGCTGACGCTGCCGGAGAAACAGGCCGCCGCCGCCGCCGGCCAGTCCCTGCTGATGCGCGCCTGGGAGGAGGCCTTCGAGCCGCACGGCCTCGCCGTCGCCCAGGTGCTGATGACCCGCGACGACACCGAGGTCCGTCGCCGCTGGCTGAACGGCCGGGCCACGGTCGACACCCTGCTGTCGCTGGGCGTGGTGCCGGTGGTCAACGAGAACGACACCGTGGTCACCGAGGAGATCCGCTACGGCGACAACGACCGGCTGGCCGCCCGCGTGGCCCAGATGATCGCCGCCGACGCCCTTGTCCTGCTCAGCGATATCGACGGCCTCTACACCGCCGACCCGCGCCGCGACCCGTCCGCCACGCGGCTGGACCGGATCGGCGAGATCACGCCGGACATCGACGCCATGGCCGGCGGCGCCAACGCCGGAGCCGGGGTCGGCACCGGCGGCATGGCCACCAAGATCGCCGCCGCCCGCATCGCCCGGGCCGCCGGCTGCGCCACCATCATCACCCTGGGCCGCCGCCCGCAGCCGCTGCAAGCGATCGAGGACGGCGCCCCGGCCACGGTCATCGAAGCCTCGCTCAGCGCCGCCGCCGCCTACAAGGGCTGGATCGCCGGCTCGCTGTCGCCGCAGGGCGCCCTGGTCGTCGACGCCGGCGCCGCCGGGGCGCTCAGCAAGGGCAAGAGCCTGCTGGCCGCCGGGGTGCGCGGCGTCGAAGGGCGCTTTGGCAAGGGCGATGCGGTGATGATCCGCGCCGAGGACGGCCGCGAGCTGGGCCGGGGTCTGGTCCGCTACGACGCCGCCGAGGCCGAGAAGATCCTCGGCCTGCGCAGCGACGCCATCGAGGCGGCGCTCGGCTACACCGGCGGGCCGATGATCCACGCCGACGACCTGGCCATGGCCTGACAGCCGGAAACCGGCTAAGGCTCATCCTGAGCATATCCGGGGACGGACGGAAGTTATGGACGACGCGGGCGTCAGTCTGCAGGCGATGATGGCGGCGACGGGCCGGGCGGCCCGCGAGGGCGCGCGCGCCCTGCGCCTCTCGACCGCCGACCAGCGCACCGCCGCCATCACCGCCATGGCCGCGGCGATCCGCGCCGACGCAGCCGCCATCCTCGCCGCAAACCTCAAGGATCAGGCCCGCTCGCGGGAGGCCGGGCTGTCGGCGCCGATGATCGACCGCATGCTGCTCGACGCCGACCGGCTGGAGGGCGTCGCAAGGGCCGTGGAGACCGTGGCCGCCATCCCCGATCCCGTCGGGGCCGAGACCCAGCGCTGGACCCGGCCCAACGGCCTGGACATCGCCCGGGTGCGCACGCCGATCGGCGTCATCGCCATCATCTACGAGAGCCGGCCCAACGTGACGGCCGACGCCGCCGCCCTGTGCATCCGCTCGGGCAACGCGGCGATCCTGCGCGGCGGGTCCGAGTGCCTGCTGACCAACGCCGCCCTCCACGCCAGCGTGGTCAAGGGCCTGGCCGCCGCCGGTCTGCCCGCCAGTTGCGTGCAGGTGGTCAAGACCGCTGACCGCGCCGCCGTCGGGGCCATCCTGTCGGGCCTGGACCGCACCATCGACCTGATCATCCCGCGCGGCGGCAAGAGCCTGGTGGCCCGGGTGCAGGCCGAGGCCCGCGCGCCGGTGCTGGGACACCTTGAGGGCCTCAACCACGTCTTCGTCCACGAAGCCGCCGACATCGCCAGGGCTCGCGACATCGTGCTGAACGCCAAGATGCGGCGGGTGTCGGTCTGCGGCGCCGCCGAGACCCTGCTGATCGACCGTGCGGCGGCCGCGCGGCTGCTGCCGCCGATCGCCGACGCCCTGATCCGCGCCGGCTGCGAACTGCGTGGCGACGCCCCCTCGCGGGCCATCGAGCCGTCGATGACTCCGGCGACCGTGGAGGACTGGACGACCGAGTACCTCGCGCCGATCATCTCGGTCGCCGTGGTCGACGGGGTGGAGGGCGCGGCCACCCATATCGCCGCCTTCGGCTCGGGCCACACCGACGCCATCGTCACGGAGGACGCCGCCGCCGCGGACCGGTTCATCGCCCTGGTCGATTCGGCCATCGTGCTGGTCAACGCCTCGACCCAGTTCGCCGACGGCGGAGAGTTCGGCTTCGGCGCCGAGATCGGCATCGCCACCGACAAGCTGCATGCCCGCGGCCCGGTCGGCGCCGAGCAGTTGACCACCTTCAAGTACGTCGTGCGGGGGACCGGCCAGACGCGTCCCTGACGCGGCGGCCGGGAGTGACTGTTTGAACCCGTCCCGTCACAGCCCGTTCGGCGGCCCGGTCCGCGCCACGCTCCGGAGCGGCGCGGCCGCCCTGCGGACGGGCTTCCATCTCCAGCCGGGCATGCGGGTCGGCCTCTACGGCGGCTCGTTCAACCCGGCCCACGACGGCCACGCCCACGTCGCCGAGACCGCCCGCAAGCGGCTGGGCCTGGACCGGGTTATCTGGCTGGTCTCACCACAGAACCCGCTGAAGTCCGCGCGCGACACCGCCCCGCTGGTCGAGCGGATGGCCGGCGTCCGCCGACAGGCCCGCGACCGGGGCATGGTCGTTTCCGACGTCGAGACCCGCATGGGCTCCCACTACACCATCGACACGGTCCGGGCCCTGAAGGCGCGGTATCCCGGCGTGAAGTTCGTCTGGATCATGGGCGCCGACAGCCTGGCCACCTTCCACCGCTGGAAGGGCTGGACCCAGATCATGCGCGAGGTGCCGGTGGCGGTGATCTCCCGCCCCTGGGCCAGCCTGAAGAGCCGATTCTCGCCGACCGCCCGCCGTTTCGCCGCCGCCCGCCGCCCGGCCGCCGAGGCGGCGCTGCTGCCGGACCAGGCGGCGCCGGCCTGGGTCTATCTGCATGGACCGCTCAATTTCGCGTCCTCCACCGCCCTGCGCGAGGGGCGTCGAAAGGGCGAAAAGTGATTCGCTGACGCGGGCCGCACGACGTGCTATGAGGTCTCGCTTGCGAGGCTAACAAGGAGCACTCCGCTGAACCGCGAGTTCGCGCCCGTGGCGCACGAAGCCCATTCCGGGGCTTCAACCGACGAACCCCGACAGATGGGATCGCTCGAAGACCTGATCATGACCCGGCTGGACGACGACAAGGCCGAGGACATCGTTCTCATCGATCTGAAGGGCAAGAGCCCGATGGCCGACACGATGATTGTCGCGTCCGGCCGTTCGCACCGTCACGTCGGCGCTCTGGCCGACCACATCCTGCGGGCGCTGAAGGAAACCGGCCACGGCAAGGCGCGGGTCGAAGGCCTGCCGCACTGCGACTGGGTCCTGATCGACGCGGGTGACGTGATCGTCCACCTGTTCCGTCCCGAGGTCCGGACCTTCTACAACATCGAGAAGATCTGGTCGGTCGACTCGCCGCACATCACCCCGGCGGCGAACTAGGCCCTGCGTGCTTCGACACGCGCCTTCAGCGCTGCTCAGCATGACGTGGGTTCACAGCCTTCTGAAGACGTCATCCTGAGCAGGCCCAAAGGGCCGTGTCGAAGGACGCAACGCGCCAGATGAAGATCACCCTCCTCACCGTCCATCGCCTCGGCCGGGCTCCCGAAGCCCTGCTGGCGAAGGACTATGCCGAGCGGGCCACGGCCAGTGGACGCGCGCTGGGGCTCGGCCCCGTCGACATCATCGAGGTCGAGGCGCGCAAGAGCGGCAAGGGCCCCGAGGCCGAGGTGATCCTGCCTCACCTCAAGGACGCCCATGTGGTCTGCTGTGACGAGCACGGGACCGTCCGCACCTCGCGGGACTTCGCCGGACGCATTGGCCGGTTGCGCGACGACGGCGTGCGGCGGCTGGTCTTCGTGATCGGCGGCGCCGACGGTCTGGATCCGTCCGTGCTGGCGGCGGCGCACGAAAAGCTCGCCTTCGGCCCCCAGACCTGGCCGCATGCGCTGGCTCGCGCCATGCTGGCCGAGCAGGTCTACCGCGCCGTGACCATCCTGGGCGGGTCGCCTTACCACCGCGACTGAGCTACTCCTGCACCATGCGCCGCCGCCTGATCCTGTCCTCTGTCCTCGCCCTCGCGGCCATCTCAGGGGGCAGTGTGGCGCAGGAGCCGGCGGGCGCCCCCTCCCAGGCGCTGACCGCCGTTCAGTCGGGGTCCACGGCGGGTCGGGCCGAGGCGCGCCGCCAGATCGAGGCCCTGCGCGGCGAACTCAAGCGGCTGGCCTCGCGTCAGGCCCAGGACAGCCGCGACGTGGCCAGCGCCCGTATGCGACTGCAGATGCTGAACGTCCGCGAGACCGCCCTGACCGCCGAGCTGGGTCGCGACCGCAACCGGCTGGCCCGCCTGCTGGGCGCGCTGCAGCTGTTCCGCCGCCAGCCGCCGCCGGCCCTGCTGGTGCGGCCGCAGGACGCCCGGGACGCGGTCCGGGCCGCCATCCTGATCCGCGCCATGACCCCGGCCCTGGAGGGCCGCGCCCGCGCCTACGCCGAGGAGGCGCGCGAGATCGCCGCCCTGCGCCGGCAGGCCGCCGCCGCCGACGCCGAGCGGTTCACCGCCGAGAGCCTGGCCGCCCAGCACCGCGGCGACGTCGAGCGGCTGCTGGTCGAGCAATCCGAGATCGAGAAGCGGTTCGCCGACGACGCCCTGCTGGCCGGCCGCGATGCCGGCAGCCCCGGCCGGCTGGTCGACAGCTTCCCGCGCGTTGCGGGCGGGGACAGCGGACCCGGACCGTTGCGGCGACCAGTCGAGGGGGAGGCGGCGCGGCGCTTCGGCGCGGCTCTGCCCGAGGGCGGCCGCTCCGAGGGCGTGGCCTTCGCCGCCCGCGCGGGCGCCGTGGTCGCCAGCCCCGCGCAAGGCGTGGTTGAATTCGCTGGGCCAGTCACCGGCTGGGGCGTCATCTTGATCTTGCGGACGGCGGGCGCCTACCATCTGGTGCTGGGCGGTATGAGCGAAGTGACGGTCGCGCCCGGACAATCGGTCGCGCCCGGCACGCCTGTCGGCCGGGTGGCTGATGGGGGACGATCCGGATCGGAGCTCTATCTTGAGCTCCGGCGCTCGGGAATGCCAGTCGATCCGGCTCCCTGGCTGCCGGGGGGGACCAGAGCCTCGGCGGCGACGCCTTAATTTCGGCCCGGCCTCCGCGCGAGGTTGGCGTGGAACTTGTATCGGTCACGGCGCGTAACGCCGTTTAGGGAGCCCCGACGGGCGATGACGAAGAAGAACCTGCTGATCGGCGCTTGCGCCTTTGTCCTGGGCGCCGGGTCCATGGCCTATGTGAGCCAGAAGGCCGAGGCCACCGCCAAGCCGAGGAGCGAGGCCTATCACATGCTCGAACTGTTCGGCGACGTGCTGGACAAGGTCGAGCGCCAGTATGTGGTGCCGGTTGACGAGAAGAAACTGATCGAGGCGGCGATCGAGGGCATGGTCGCCTCGCTCGACCCTCACTCGGCCTACCTCGCGCCCGAGAGCTTCGAGGATATGCAGGAGTCGACCCGCGGCGAGTACGGCGGCCTCGGAATCGAGATCACCAGCGAGGACGGGGTGGTGAAGATCATCGCTCCCATGGACGGTACGCCCGCCTCGCGCGCCGGCCTGCAGCCCGGCGACTACATCACCGGCGTCAACGGCGAGAGCGTCATCGGCATGCCGAGCAATGACGCGGTCAAGCTGATGCGCGGCAAGCCGGGCGAGAAGGTCACCCTGACCATCGCCCGCGAGAAGGCCGACCCCTTCGACGTCACCCTGGTGCGCGAGGTCATCAAGCCCAGGTCCGTGACCGCGCGGATGGAGGGCGACTACGGCTACGTGCGTCTGTCGGGCTTCAACGAGAAGGCCACCGACGAGGTCATCGCCGCGATCGAGGGCCTGAAGAAGCAGAACCCGCGCATGAAGGGCCTGGTCTTCGACCTGCGCAACAATCCCGGCGGCCTGCTCGACCAGGCGGTCGGCATCTCCGACATCTTCCTCGACGGCGGCGAGGTGGTCAGCCAGCGCGGCCGCGCCGCCGACGACATCGAGCGCTATCACGCCCGCCCGGGCGACATGCTCAACGGCCTGCCGGTCGTGGTGCTGGTCAACAGCGGCTCGGCCTCGGCGGCCGAGATCGTCGCCGGCGCCCTGCAGGACCGCAAGCGGGCCGAGGTCGTCGGCCTGACCAGCTTCGGCAAGGGCTCTGTGCAGCAGGTCATCCCGCTGCGCGGCGGCGAGGACGGCGCCCTGAAGCTGACCACGGCGCGGTACTTCACGCCGTCCGGGCGGTCGATCCAGCGCACCGGCATCGAGCCGGACCTGGAGGTCGCCTCGAGCCGTGAACAGGCCGAGCTGATCGCCACCCGCTCGATCCAGTACAGCGAGGCCATGCTGCGCAACGCCCTGGACGCCGAGGAGGGCAAGACCCGCCGCGGCGCCCACACGCCGGCCGAAGCGCCGCCGATGACCTTCAATGAGGAGGCCTGCAAGAAGGTCACCCTCGCCACCCTGACCATCGCCTGCGACTTCCAGCTGCAGCGGGCCATCGACGTGCTGCGCAACGGCTCTGTGTCGGCCACGCCCAAGCTGCCCAAGCCGGCGCCGCGCGTCGCCGTGGTCGACGGCAAGGTTCAGCCGAAGACCGAGACGAAATAGCGCTTCATTAACCATACCGGGCGAGGCTGAGGCGGGTTAGAGTCCCCCCTGCTTCGCCATGTTCTCAAAAAAGCCGCTCGCCCGTCCTGCCGTCCAGTCCGCGCCGAGTCCGCTCGCGCGCGCGCAGGCCGTTGCGCTGGGCGCGGCGCAGAATCCTTACATTTCGGCCGGCGGCGCGGGCCTGTTGTTCCTGACCACCCTGGCCGTGCTGATCCTGATCACCGGCGACCCCAGGGCGGGCGCGCCAGTGGTGCGGATCTCCCTGGCGGAGGCCGCGGCCAGCGGCGTCGAGGTGCCGGGCTGGCGCGAGGCCCTCGCCCCGGAGACCGACGGCGAGGCGGCCTTCAGCACCGGCTACTACTCCCTGTCTGAAGATCCGATGTCGTTCGCCGCCACGGGTCCGATCGCCGGCTCGGCGGTGATCACCCTGCCGGGCGGCGGCGCCGCCGAGGGCGGCGGGATGGGAAGCGCCCTGCCGATCGCCCCGCTGGCCGGCCTGACCGCGCCCGGCCCCGGCGGCGCGCCCCTGCCGATCATCGGCCCCAACGGCCAGAAGCCGGCCGAGGCCTACGCCCGTCCCTTTACCCCCAACGGCAAGCCGCGCGTGGCGCTGGTCGTCGGAGGGCTGGGCCTTAACGCCGCCCTGACCCGCCGGGCGATCGAGACCCTGCCGCCGGAGGTGACGCTGTCCTTCGCGCCCTATGCGGAGGGTCTGCAGGGCTGGATCGACATGGCGCGGGCCAATGGCCACGAGGTGCTGCTGGAAGCGCCGATGGAGCCGACCGACTACCCGGCGAATGATCCCGGCCCGATGACGCTGCTGGCCTCAAGCCAGCCGGCGGAGACGACGCGCAAGCTGGAATGGCTGCTGTCGCGGGCCACCGGCTACTTCGGCGTCACCAACTATCTGGGGTCCCGGTTCATGGCGACGCCGGCGGCGATGAACGGCTTCACCGGCGCCCTGCGTCAGCGGGGCCTCGCCTTCGTCGACGACGGCAGCGCCGGCCGGGCCGGCGGCCCCCTGCGCACCTCGGCCGACCGGGTGGTCGACGACGACCTCTCGGCCGAGGCCATCAATCGCCAGCTGGCCCTGCTCGAGGCCGCCGCCCGGTCGAAGGGGCAGGCGCTCGGCTCGGGCTTCGCCTATCCGGTCACGGTCGACGAGGCGGCGCGCTGGGCCCAGGGCCTGCCCGACCGCGGCTTCCAGCTGGCTCCGGCCTCGGCGCTGGTCAAGAAGTGAGCGATCCGCATCCGGACCATCGGCCGAACGTCGGCGTCGTGCTGTTCAACGCCGACGGTCTCGTCTGGCTGGGCCGTCGCGCCCGCACCCCCGAGCCGTGGAACTGGCAGTTTCCGCAGGGCGGCGCCGACGCGGGCGAGGACCTGCTGGACGCCGCCTTCCGGGAGCTGGCGGAGGAGACCGGCGTCACCTCGGCCGAGTACCTGGGCCGGACCGAGGGCTGGATCCTCTATGACTTTCCGCCCGAGGTCGCGGCCCGGGGCGGTCGCTGGCGCGGCCAGAAGCAGGTGTGGTTCGCGCTGCGGTTCACCGGCGACGACGCCGAGATCCGCCTCGACGCCCATCATCAGATCGAGTTCGAGGCCTGGCGCTGGGCGCGGCTCGACGAGGCCCCCGACCTGATCGTACCGTTCAAGCGCGCGGCCTATGACCAGGTCGTCGCGGCCTTCCGCCAGTTCGCCGGAACCTAGGCGGCCACGGACTTTCACAGGGGCGAGCATGAGCACGATCATCATGGTGCATGGCGTGGGCGGTACCGGCGAGGCCTGGTCCCGGATGGCCCCGGCCTTTCGCGACCTGGGCTGGACGGTCGAGACCCCGACCCTGCGGCCGGACAGGCGCACGGCCGGACCGCCGCCGGCCGACCTGCCGAAGCTGCGTCTGAAGGACTACGTCGACGACATCGAGGCCCTGGCCCGGAAAGTCGAGGCGGACACCGGCCTCGCGCCGGTCCTGTTCGGCCATTCGATGGGCGGGCTGATCGTCCAGAAGCTGGCCGAGCGGGGCGTCGGTCGCGCCGCCGTGCTGCTGACGCCCGCCTCGCCGGCCGACGCACGAGGCGCCGGCTCGCTGGCGCCGCTGTTCACCTTCGCCAATGTGCTGTTCAGCGGCAAGGTGGAGACCGGCGGGCACAGGATCTGGCGCACCGGCTTTTCCTGGGGTGTTCTGAACCGCGTGCCGGCCGCCAAACATGCCGGGATCTTCGCCGGTACGGTGCATGACAGCGGCGGCGTCTACACCGACCTCGCCTATCCGGACCGTGACCCGCACAGGATCGCCTTCATCGATGAGACGAGGATCACCATCCCCGTCCTGACGATCGGCGGGGCGAAGGACCGGACGACGCCGATCGACGGTGTTCGCAAGGTCGGCGAGAAGTACGCCCGGGTCGGCGGCGACTATCGCGAGTACGCCGACAACGCCCACTGGATCGTCGACGAGCCCGGGACAGACCAGGTGATCGCCGACATCGCCGGCTGGCTGACGGCCAGGGGGCTGACGCCCGGCTGAGCGACAGCCAAACCGGGGGACCTGCGTAAAACGCCTGTGCGCCCGGCCAAATCCAAGTAAGCTTGCCGGCTACGGACAAGGCCGCGCCAGGCAGCGTCGTCGCCGTACGAACAAGGGGAACCATGCCAGCGCCTGTCGTCATGGTGCACGGCGCCTTCTGTGGCGGCTGGGTGTTCGAGCGCTTTCGCGAGCCGTTCGAAGCCGCCGGCCATGTGGTGCTGACGCCCGATCTTCGCGGCCATGGAGCCGGCGGATCGCCGGCCGGGGTGGGCATGCGCGACTATGCCGGCGATGTCGCCGCCCTGTGCAAGGCCCTGCCCGAACCGCCGATCCTGATCGGGCACTCGATGGGCGGTCTGGTCGCCCAGCTGGCCGCCGCGGGCGCGCCGGTCAGCGCCCTGATCCTGCTGGCGCCCTCGCCGCCCTGGGGTGTCAGCGGCAGCAGCATGGAAGAGGCCGTCAGCGCCATGAGCCTCTATGCGCTCGGCCCCTTCTGGATTCAGGCCATCGACCCCGACTATGCCCTGGCCAAACGGTTCAGCCTCGACCGCATGGCCCGCGAGGACCGGCGCGCCGTGTTCGAACGCATGGTGCCCGAGAGCGGGCTGGCGCTGTGGCAGACCCTGAACTGGTGGCTGGACCCGTTCATGACGACCTCGGTCGGCCGGGTGGCCGCGCCGGCGCTCGTCCTGGCCGGCGGTCGCGACGTCATCCACCCGCCCGCCACCGCCCGGCAGACCGCCCAGCGGCTGGGCGCGCGGTTCGAGACCCTGCCGTCCATGAGCCACTGGATTCCCGGCGAGCCCGGCTGGGACGAGGCCGCAGCCCTTTGCCTCGACTGGCTGGCGGCGCGGGACCAGGCCGCGGCCTGACGGCGAGGGGGCCCGTCCCGACAAGTTTATCGGACGGCTGTGTGCGCCTCTGGTACTGCTGATCGGCGAGGCCGGTGTCGCCCCCGCGCGTGGAGACCTCGGCCGATGACCCCTGATGCGGCTGCGCCGAGGCTCTCGGAAGGTCAGATCGAGGCCCTGCGCAATCTCGAACGCAAGCATGGCGGCGGGGACGTGGACTGGATCCGCATTTCCGATGCCGTCTCCCTGACCGAGCTCGGCCTGGCGCAGCGCAATCGCGAGGGCTGGGTGATCACCCCGGCCGGGCTGCAGGTGCTGGACGCCCTGGTCCCCGGCGGCCCGCCGCGCGCCGACCCCGACGCACCCGTGCCGATCCGCTAGCTGGACGGACCCGACGGCGAGAACAGCTTCAGCCCCAGGATGCCGGTGACGATCAGGCCGAGGCAGACCAGCCGCGCCGCCGTGGCCGGTTCCTTGAGCACCAGGAGGCCGAACAGCGCCGTCCCGACCGCGCCGATGCCGGTCCAGACCGCATAGGCCGTGCCGAGCGGCAGGGTCTTCAACGCCCAGCCCAGCAGACCCATCGACATGACGAGGCTGACCCCGGTGCCGACCGTCGGCCAGAGGCGGGTGAAGCCCTCGGTGTATTTGAGACCGACAGCCCAGCCGACCTCGAAGAGGCCGGCGACGAACAGAATGATCCAGGCCATGACCACGCTCCCGGTGGTGATGACAGGGTCGTCCCCGTCGGGGGTGAAGACGCCGGCCGGGTCGTCCCGGCCGGCCAGACCGGTCCCTAGCGGGCCGGCGTCTTGTAGAGGCTGTAGAGCAGCTCGGCCCGGTCGGCCTTGCTCGACAGCGGCGCGCCGTTCGGCTTGCGCACCGTCACCAGGACGACGGCCTCGAGCTCGCTCTCGCCGCGCATTTCCCACGACCGGGTCGTGCGGTCCATGTCGGTGAGAATCTGATCGTTGCGATACAGCTCCCAGCCCTTGCCCATGGCCCAGTTGTGGACGTCGACGATCACCGGGGTGATGCCGCCGACCGGGTGGTCGAGGGTCACGCTGCAGACCTGCGGGTTGGTGCCCGGAGGCATGATCGAGATCTGGTAGCCCTTGGCATACTGCTTGACCCAGACATCGCGCTTCATCTTGAAGCCGGCCTGGGTGGCCAGGGCCTTCATGTCGCCGCCGCGCACGCTCTCGGCGCAGACGCGCGTCAGCACGTCGAGCACCGCCAGGGAAGTGACGTCGGTGGGCACGGCGGGCGCCGCGACGGTTTCAGGGGTCGGCGCCGGGGCCGGGAGATCCTGGGCGAAGGCGGTCGTGGCGAAGATCGCCGCGGCGGTCAGGCCCAGAAGCGCGGGGCTACGCATGTTCATCACATCCCTATGCTGTCGAGCGGCACTAAAGACCGCCCGGTGTTCCCTCGCAAGACGTTCTTGATGCGGCTTTACGGCGGGATGAAGTCAGACGGAGGCTTCGACCGCCTGCTCGGCCAGAATGGTCAGGCCCTGAGCATTCACGTCGGCGAAGCCGCCCTGGATCTGGAAGACGCGGGTCTGGGCGCCGTTCACCACCATGACCACGCCCTCGCGCAGCGCGGTCATGAACGGCGAGTGGCCGGCCAGCACGCCGAAGTCGCCTTCGGCGCCGGGGGCGTCGACGCGGTCGACCTCCCCCGAGAACACCTCACGCTCCGGCGCGACCAGCGAAAAGTGGAGCTTTTCGGCCATCAGGCGGCTTCCATCGCCATCTTCTCGGCCTTGGCGACCGCTTCTTCGATGGTGCCGACCATGTAGAAGGCGCCTTCCGGCAGGTGGTCGTATTCACCTTCGCAGATGGCCTTGAACGAGCGGATCGTGTCCTTCAGGTCGACGAAGGCGCCGGGCGTGTTGGTGAACTGCTCGGCCACGAAGAACGGCTGGCTCAGGAAGCGCTGGATCTTGCGGGCGCGGGCCACGGTCAGCTTGTCCTCTTCAGACAGCTCGTCCATGCCCAGGATGGCGATGATGTCCTTCAGCTGCTTGTACTGCTGCAGGACTTCCTGGGTCTGGCGGGCGACACGGTAGTGCTCCTCGCCGATGACCAGCGGGTCCATGATCCGGCTGGTGGAGTCGAGCGGATCGACGGCCGGGAAGATGGCCTGGGCGGCGATGTCGCGGCTCAGAACGGTGGTGGCGTCAAGGTGGGCGAACGAGGCGGCGGGCGCCGGGTCGGTCAGGTCATCGGCGGGAACGTAGATGGCCTGGACCGAGGTGATCGAGCCCTTGTTGGTCGAGGTGATGCGCTCCTGCAGGTTGCCCATCTCGGTGGCCAGGGTGGGCTGATAGCCCACGGCCGACGGGATGCGGCCCAGCAGAGCCGACACTTCGGCGCCGGCTTGCGTGAAGCGGAAGATGTTGTCGACGAACAGCAGCACGTCCTTGCCTTCGACGTCGCGGAAGTACTCGGCCTGGGTCAGACCGGTCAGGGCGACGCGGGCGCGGGCGCCGGGAGGCTCGTTCATCTGGCCGTAGACCAGGGCGCACTTGGAGCCTTCGGTCGAGCCGTTGTTTTCCTTCGGGTCCACGTTCACGTTGGACTCGATCATCTCGTGGTAGAGGTCGTTGCCTTCGCGGGTGCGCTCACCCACGCCGGCCAGCACCGAGTAGCCGCCGTAGGCCTTGGCGATGTTGTTGATCAGTTCCTGCATCGTCACGGTCTTGCCGACGCCGGCGCCGCCGAACAGGCCGATCTTGCCGCCCTTGGTGTAGGGGCACATCAGGTCGATGACCTTGATGCCCGTGACGAGCACTTCGGCCGAGGTCGACTGCTCCTCGAAGCTGGGCGCCTCGCGGTGGATGACGTTGTAGGTGGTGGTGTTGATCGGACCGGCTTCGTCGATCGGCTCGCCGATGACGTTCATGATGCGGCCGAGCGTGCCCGGGCCCACCGGAACGCGGATGCCGGCGCCGGTGTCGGTCACGGGCTGGCCGCGGGTCAGACCCTCGGTGGTGTCCATGGCGATCGTGCGGACGGTGTTCTCACCCAGGTGCTGGGCCACTTCCAGCACCAGGCGGAAGGGCTCGCCCGAGCGCTGATCGACGTTGGTGGTTTCCAGCGCGTTGAGGATGGCCGGCAGATGGCCTTCGAACTCGACGTCGACGACGGCGCCGATGACCTGAACGATCTTGCCGGTCGCGACGGCGGCCGTCGGCTTCACAGCCTTCGGGGTCGCCGCGGCGGCGGTCTTCGGAGCCGCGGCCTTCTTGGCCGGAGCCTTCGGCGCGGCGGCGGCCGCGGCCTTCGGGGCGGCGGCGGCCTTGGGGGCCTTGGCGGCGGCGGGCTTCTTCGGGGCGGTTGCCATGGGTCTGGTCTTCCGTGCGGTCTTTATGCGGTCAGAGGGCTTCGGCGCCGGAGATGATCTCGATCAGCTCCTTGGTGATCTGCGCCTGGCGGGTGCGATTGTACTGGATGGTGAGGCCGCGGATCATGTCGCCGGCGTTGCGCGTGGCGTTGTCCATGGCCGTCATCTGGCTGGCGTAGAAGCCGGCCATGTTCTCGAGCAGGGCGGAAAGGATCTGCACCGTTATGTTGCGCGGCAGCAGGGTTTCCAGGATGCCTTCTTCCGAGGGCTCGTAGTCGTAGGCCGCGCCCTTCAGGTCCGGCGCCAGGGCGGCGTCTGCGATCTGGGCCGGGATCAGCTGCTGGGCGGTCGGCACCTGGCTGACCACCGACTTGAAGCGGCTGTAGAACAGGGTGACCACGTCCACCTCGCCCGCCTCGAAGCGGCCGATGATGTCCTCGGCGATCGGCTGGGCGACCGACAGGGTCAGGGTCCGTTCGGCCGAAAGGTCGTAGGAGGCCACGATCTTGTCACCGAACAGCCGGCGCAGCGGCGGAACCGCCTTCTTGCCGATGGTGATGATCTTCACGTCCTTGCCCTCGGAGACGAGGGCCTGGATGCGATCCCGCGCGGCGCGGGTGATCGAGGTGGTGAAGCCGCCGGCCAGGCCACGGTCGGCGGCGGCGACGATGATCAGGTGACGCCTGTCGCTGCCGGTGCCGGCCAGGAGCTTCGGCGCTCCGTCGCCGGAGACCCCGGCGGCGAGGTTGCTGATCACCGCGCTCATCCGCTCGGCGTAGGGCCGGGCGTTCTGGGCGGCGTCCTGGCTGCGCTTCAGCTTGGCGGCCGCGACCATTTGCATGGCCTTCGTGATCTTCTGCGTGGCTTTCACGCTCGAGATCCGATTGCGCATTTCCTTGAGGCTGGCCATCGAGGGCTACTCTCTCCCGCTCGGCCGGTGCTACGCGAACGTCGCGGTGAAGCCTTCGAGGGCGGCCTTCAGCTTGTCCTCGAGATCCTTCGACAGGGTCTTGGTCTCGCGGATGGCGTCCAGCAGGTCCTGGTGCTTGCTGTGCAGGCGGGCCAGGAACTCACGCTCGAAGCGGCCGACGTCGGCCGTGGCGATGGCGTCGAGGTAGCCGCGGGTGCCCGCGTAGATCACGCAGACCTGCTCCTCGACCGACTGCGGCGCGTACTGCGGCTGCTTCAGGAGCTCGGTGAGGCGCTCGCCGCGGGCCAGCTGGCGCTGGGTGGCGGCATCGAGGTCCGAGCCGAACTTCGCGAAGGCGGCCATTTCACGGTACTGGGCCAGCTCGCCCTTGATCGGGCCGGCGACGGTCTTCATCGCCTTGATCTGGGCCGAGGAGCCCACGCGGCTGACCGAGATGCCGACGTTCACCGCCGGGCGGATGCCCTGGAAGAACAGGTCGGTCTCGAGGAAGATCTGGCCGTCGGTGATCGAGATCACGTTGGTCGGGATGTAGGCCGACACGTCGTTGGCCTGGGTTTCGATGATCGGCAGCGCCGTCAGCGAGCCCGAGCCGTTGTCCTCGTTCAGCTTGGCGGCGCGTTCCAGCAGGCGGCTGCGTAGGTAGAATACGTCGCCCGGGTAGGCTGCGCGGCCCGGGGGACGGCGCAGCAGCAGCGACATCTGGCGGTAGGCGACGGCCTGCTTGGAAAGGTCGTCATAGATGATGACAGCG
>JAIYCQ010000008.1 GCA_027487945.1 Caulobacteraceae bacterium | reverse complement strand
TTCAGCCCGCCGCCGGTCAGGGCGGCCATGCTGGCGGAATGGTGCGGCGCCCGGAACGGCCGGGCGCGCGTAAGCTCGCCCCGCGCGATCAGCCCGGCCACCGAGTGGACCATCGAGGTTTCGAGCAGCTCGGCCGGCGACAGCGGCGGCAGGATGCCCGGCAGCCGCTGGGCCATCATCGACTTGCCCGAGCCCGGCGGGCCGCTGAACAGCAGGTTGTGGCCGCCGGCGGCGGCGATCTCCAGCGCCCGCTTGGCCTGTTCCTGGCCCTTGACCTCGCGCAGGTCAGGGATGCGGCCGCCCTCGACGATGGGGCCGGGCCGCGGCTCGGACAGCAGCTGGGTCCCGCGGAAGTGGTTGATCAGCCCGATCAGCGAGCGCGGCGCGATCACCCGGGCGCCGCCGGCCCAGGCCGCCTCGGCGCCGCAGGGCTCGGGACAGATGAGGCCCAGGTCCATGGCCCCGGCCGCCACGGCGGCGGGGAGCACCCCGGCCACCGGGCAGATGGCGCCGTCCAGCGACAGCTCCCCCACCGCCACCCAGCCGTTCAGCGCGTCGGGCGGGATGACCCCCATCGCCCCCATCACCGCCAGGGCGATCGGCAGGTCGTAGTGGCTGCCCTCCTTGGGCAGGTCGGCGGGGGCCAGGTTCACGACGATCCGTTTGCCGGGCATGGCCAGACCAAGGCCGGTGAAGGCGCCCCGCACCCGCTCCCGGCTCTCGGCCACCGCCTTGTCGCCCAGGCCGACCACGACCATCACCTGCTCGCCGCCGGTCAGCTGGACCTCGACGTCGACGCGACGGGCCTCAACGCCCTGGAAAGCGACCGTCACCACGCGTGCGACCATGCCGCCCCCCGCTGCTGGACCTGTGACTTATCCACAGATGCAACCATGGCGAGCGGTAAAGATCAAGAACGAATAGTGAACTAATAAAGAATACGAACGGAATCAGTCACGTAGTCGTCACAGTTCATCCGTTGCTTCGGATGGCCTCGATGCGGTCGAACAGCACCGCCGCGGCGTCGGCGCCGCCGAACCGCTTCAGCTGCTGGGCGCCGGTGGGCGAGGTGACGTTGATCTCGGTCAGGTAGTCGCCGATCACGTCGATGCCGACGAACAGCAGCCCCCGGCGCTTCAGCTCCGGCCCGATGATGGCGCAGAGCTCGAGGTCGCGGGCGGTCAGCTCGACCGCCGCGGCCCGGCCGCCCCGGGCGAGATTGGAGCGCACCTGGCCCTCGGCCGGGATACGGTTGATGGCCCCGACCGGCTCGCCGTCGACCAGAAGCACCCGCTTGTCGCCCTTGCTGACCGCCGGAATGAACTTCTGGGCAATGACCTGTTCGCGGCTGATCATGGCGTGAAGCTCGAGCAGGGCGTCGAGGTTGGGGTCGTCGGCCTTCAGCCGCACCACGCCCGAGCCGCCGCCGCCGTAGAGGGGCTTGAGCACCATGTCGCCGTGCCGCTCGCGGAAATCGTAGATGGCGTCGATGTCGCTGGTGATCAGGGTCGGCGGCTGAACGCCCGGAAAGTCGGTGACGAACAGCTTCTCCGGCGCATTGCGCACCTCGGTCGGGTTGTTGACCACCAGCACCTTCGGATGGACCTTGTCCAGGAAGTGGGTGGCGGTGATGTAGGCCATGTCGAAGGGCGGATCCTGGCGCATCAGGACCACGTCGATGTCGTCGGCCAGGTCGAGCAGCACCGGCTCGCCGAGGGTGACGTGGTCGCCCTTCACGGCGCGCAGCGTCGCCGGCCGGGCCCGGGCGCGGACGCGACCCTCCTCCAGTGACAGCTTGTCGGGCGTGTAGACCCACAGGCGGTGCCCGCGGCTCTGGGCCTCCATCATCATCAGGAAGCTGGAGTCGGTCTCGATGTTGATCCCCTCGACGGGATCCATCTGCACGGCGACCTTCAGCGACATGGGAGCGTTCCTTCAGCGCCGACGACCGGCGGCTTCCGACTTAGCCACTCGAACGGGCCTTCGCCAGTGGCCGGCGGCAGATCCCGGCTCCGCCGAAGCCTGAACCGCTCCCGCGCCGCCCGGTCCTAGTTCAGTCTAAGCCTCACCCGCTCCCTGGCCGCCCGGGCGGCGATGGCCGCGCCGCCGTCCAGCTGCTGGGCCATGCCCAGCGCCTGCAGGGCGCCGGCCAGGGCGCCCTGACCTTCGCGGGCCCGGGCGACGTCGAGCCAGGGCCGGTGGTCGGCGGGGTCTAGCAACGCCCGGCGCAGGGCCGATCTTTCGGCGCGCGGCCAGTCGAGCGCCGCCTGGGCGCGGGCGAAGATGTTGTTCTGCAGCCGGATCAGCACCTGGCGGTCGGTCGTCGGCGCCATCAGCAGGTCCAGCCGACCGGCGACGTCCGACGTCAGCCCGGTGCGCAGGGCCCGACGCGACAGCTCGGACGGCAGCACCACCCGGCCCTCGCTGAACGGATCGAGGGCCAGGGGTCCCTCACCCGTCTCGATCCGGAGCAGGAAGTGGCCCGGAAAGTCGACGCCACGCAGGTTCAGGCCGGTCTCGCGGGCCGCGTGCAGGTAGAAGACCCCGAGCGAGACCGGGATGCCCTTGCGCCGTTCGGCGACGGCGATGATGTCGGCGTTGGCCTGGTCCTCGAAGGTGATCAGGTCGCCCTGCAGCCGCAGATCCCCGGCCATGGACTCGGCGATGGCCTCCTCGGGCGACTCCGTCTCCAGCCGTCGGGCCAGGTGGGCGACGCCCTCGGCGCCCACCGCCCGGGCGGCGTCCGGGTCGCGGCTGTCGTCGTCGTGAACAGCGCAGGCGAGGGCGGCCTCGAACAGCGGAAATCCCTCGTCCGGTCCTGACCCGACCTCGGTCAGGAAAGCCTCGGCCTCATCGCGCGTCATGATCACGCCCCCTTCCAGGCGTCGGGTATATGGCGCGGGAGGCGGCCCGGGGCGAGGGCGATCAGGTCGAGACGGATGGTCGCGCCCTTCAGGACCGGGCGAGCGGCGACAAGGGCCATGGCCGAGCGGCGCAGGCGTTCGCGCTGCTCGGCCTGCACCGCTTCCAGCGCGTTCTCCAGCGTCGTGCGCCGCTTGACCTCGACCACCGCCAGAACGCCGCCCTTCAATGCCAGGATGTCGATCTCGCCCTGGGGCGCGGCCAGCCGGAAACCGAGAATGCGATAGCCGCGCGCCATCAGCAGCAGGGCCGCCAGCACCTCGCCGCGCCGGCCCGAGCGCCGGGCCGCCTGGCCGCGCGCGCTGCGGGTCGCCGTCATCCGGCGTCCTTCAGGGCCAGGGCCCGGCGGTAGAGGTCGCGGCGATTGAGGCCCAGCGATTTCGCCACTTCCGAGGCCGCCTCTCCGGGGGCCAGCCGCGTCAGGGCCTCGGCCAGGGCCAGGTCGGCGTCCGCCTCGCTGGCTGCCTCCGCCACGCCCGGCCCGACCAGCACGACAATCTCGCCTTTCGGCTCGTCCAGCGCCGGATCGACGGCCAGCTGGTCCAGCGTGCCGCGCACGGCCGTCTCATAGAGTTTCGTCAGCTCCCGCGTCACCGCCGCCGGCCGCGGGCCGAAGACGGCCAGCATGTCCTCCAGGCTGGCGCGCAGCCGCGGTCCGGTCTCGTAGAAGATCAGCGTGGCGCGGGTCTGGGCGAACTCCGCCAGGAAGGTGCGGCGCGCCGCGCTTTTCGGCGGGGTGAAGCCGGCGAACAGGAAGCGGTCGGTGGGCAGGCCGGCAAGCGTCAGGGCCGCCAGCGCCGCCGAGGGCCCCGGGATCGGAAACACGCGAAAGCCGGCCGCGACGACCTCCTTCACCAGCCGGTAGCCGGGATCGGAGACCAGCGGCGTGCCGGCGTCGGAGACCAGAGCGATGCTCTGGCCGGCCTCCAGCGCCGCCATGATCCGCGGCCGCGCTCGCTCGGCGGCATGCTCGTCATAACGGGCCATGGTCTTGGAGAGACCATAGGCGGCCAGAAGCTTGCCCGTCACGCGGGTGTCCTCGGCCAGCAGAAGGTCGCAGCCGTTCAGAACGTCCAGCGCCCGCAGGGTGATGTCGCGCAGATTGCCGATCGGCGTGGCCACGACATGGAGGCCGGGCTCCAGCGGGACGTCGGACAGGGGCGGCGGCGGGGGATGGCGGGACAAGGCAGGCTCCGGCGTGGAACGGGAGAGCGCCTTGCCTGCTCCCGTCAGTCAAGAGACAGACGTGAAACCCGGGCCGGATCACACGGCGGCGCGGCGGGCGACGACCCTGCCGACCCTCAGCCCAGTTCGCGGCGGTCGCCCAGGGCCAGGCCGACCAGATCGCCGCGTCGCCACAGGATGGTGGCGCTGTAGGTGATGCAGGCCGCCTCGGCGGGCAGGGCCAGGACGAGCTCGGTGGGCAGCAGGCGCGCGCCGGCCAGCCTGACCAGCGCGCCTGTCGCGTCGAGATTGACGAGGCGGCAGGCCGTCACCGCGCCGCCCGCCCCGCGGAGCTCGGCGCGCAGGTCGCACGTCTGTCGGCGGCGGCGGCGGCGCTCCGGCAGCGCATGAAGGGGGTCGATCCTGTTCACCGGCAAACGGTAGCAGGCCGACCTTGCCCAACCCTGAATCACCACCTGTGCCGCGCCGGGACAGGGCTTCTGCGCCAGGCTGGCGCCATCCGGGCCAGAACGAACCCCGGGTCCGCCGGCGGCATCGTAAACGCCGGACGCGCGATTCCCCTGAAGGGCGAGCGCCCTGTCGCCGGATTCCCCCCGCCGTAGCCGTCACAGGCCGAGCATGGTTTCGCCTTTCTTAAAGTGATTTTTTCAGCGTTAATGGCACGTTTTCAAGTTAAATCTGGCACATGCGCTGCATCTCCCTCGTTGTCGAATGGTCGACATGAAGGAGAACTGAAATGAAAACCGCTTTCGCTATCGGCTTTGCCACTGTCTTGCTGGCCGGCGCCGCTCAAGCCCAGAACATCTCTACGGGTCAAACCAACAGCGCGAATATCAAGTCCGCTCTGAATGCGACGATTACTGACGTTCAGAAGGATGTCTCGCTCACGTCCGCCGCCATCGCCAACAGCCTGACCATCGAAGGCTCCAGCGCCGGCTACATCAACAACACCCAGCGCTTCGTCGGCGACGCCGTCTCGGAACTGAACGGCACGATCAACGACGTGGGCGGCGACGTGAGCATGACGTCGGCGGCGATCGCCAACAGCGCCACGATCAACGTCGACTGGGCTTCGTCGATCAACAACTACCAGACGGCCAGCTACGACCCGACCGCGACGCTCAACGCGACCATCTCCGACGTCGAGGGCGACATCAGCGCCACGGCCGCCGCGCTCAGCAACTCGGCCACCATCGAGGGCGACTACGGCTACCTCGGGTCGACCCAGCTGAACGGCGCCGCCGTCAACGCCCGCGCCGCCGTCACGATCCGCGACGTCGACGCCACCGTGCAGGCGACCGCCGCCGCCATCGGCAACAGCCTGACCGTCAAGGGCTTCTGACCCGATCCCGGACGTCCGCCCGCACCGGCGGGCGTCCGGGACCCCGCCTCGAGGACAGCACCATGAGACCCACGCCCCTTGCCGTTGCGCTCTGCCTGGCCGTGCCGGCCGCGCTGCACGCCCTGCCCGCCGCCGCCCAGGGCCCGGCGAAGTTGCCGACCGCCGGCGCCATGGCGGGCGGCTACTCCGGCGCCCGAGCCAGCACCGGCGCGCCCACCGACTTCTCCCTGCGCGACGCGTCGGGCAACCTGATCGTCGTCAACGGCCAGCTGCAGACCGGTGCGGGATACGAGCCCGGCTACAGCAGCGGCGGCGGCGGAGCCGGCTACGGCCAGACGGCCATCGCGCTGGGCAACCAGCTCACCGTCCAGGCCAGCGGCTCCTGGAACGTCATCATTGTCGACGCCGTGCAGACCAACAGCGGCGACATCACCGCCCACGCCGGAGCGGCCTCGGCCCGCGCCGGCCAGACCCGATAGCGAGGCGCCATGACCAGGATTTCGAACATTACCCGGTCGGCGCTCTGCGCGGCCCTTCTCTCGACCGTCGCCGCCTGCGCGTCCTCGCCCGAGCCGGCGGTGGGACCCACCGGGCTGTACGCCCGCCCGATCGGCTCGGCGCCGGCGACCAGCAACGCCACGCCCTACTCCCGGGCCCTGTTCTGCATCGGCGAGCAGGCCCGCCGCACCGGCCGGCCGTCGCCCGTCATCGCGGTCGGCAGGATCTCCGACTACACCGGCAAGCAGGAAGAGGGCATGGGCGGACCCAAGCTCACCCAGGGCGGCTCGCTCATGGCCATCTCGGCCCTGGCCAAGGCCGGCGCCGACATCGTCGAGCGCTTCGACACCTCGGTTCCGGAAATGGAACTGCGCTTCGCCAACAACAAGCTGATCGGCGACGCCGCGGGCTCGCCCTCCGGCTACCGGCCCATCCGCCAGGGCCAGTACCTGGGTTCGGACTACGTTCTGACCGGCGGCATCACCGAGCTGAACTACAACATCCGCTCCACCGCGGCCGAGGCGGGCGTCGGCGGGGCGGACGCCAAGTCGGGACGGCTGGTCATCGGCGGCAAGTCCTACGTCATGAACGTCGGGATCGATCTGCGGCTGGTCGATACGCGCACCATGCGGGTCGTCGATGTGGTGTCCTACCAGAAGCAGATCCTGGGACGGGAAGTCGGCGGCGGAGGCTTCAGCTTCCTGGGCTCGAACGTCATCGACATCTCGGCGGGCAGCGGGGAGCTGGAGCCCCTGCAGCTGGGGGTCCGCTCGCTGATCGAACGGGCGACCGTCGAGTTCATGGGCAACCTGTACGGCCTCTCCCCCGACCCCTGCCTGGCGATGGTCAATGATCCGCTGGCCACTTGATCGACCGTTAAGCTGGCTGTGGCAGCTTGGCCGGATGTCGAACGCCCGCGCCATCACGCCTGAACAGCTGGCCACCCTGAGCCACGAGTTCCGCACGCCCCTCAACGGCGTGCTGGGCATGGCCCGGTTGCTGGACGGCACCCGCCTGAGCGCCGAGCAGAAGGCCTATGTCTCGGCCCTGCGCGAGAGCGGCGACCACCTGCTGGCCCTGGTCAACGACGTGCTGGACCTCGCCCGCCTCGGCGAAGGCCGGATCGAGCTGCACCCCGCGCGGTGCGACCTCGGCGACCTGCTGCGGCAGGTGACCGAGCTGATGAGCCCGCGGGCCCACGAGAAGGGCCTCGAGATCGCCTGGACCGTCGCCGCCGACCTGGCCCCGGTCATGGCCGACGAGGGCCGGCTG
Source organism: Caulobacteraceae bacterium (assembly GCA_027487945.1). Taxonomy (GTDB): domain Bacteria; phylum Pseudomonadota; class Alphaproteobacteria; order Caulobacterales; family Caulobacteraceae; genus Caulobacter. Next base: position 115,924 of record JAIYCQ010000008.1, on the reverse strand, counting down.
CGGCAGGTGCTGCTGAACTTCGCCGGCAACGCCATCAAGTTCACCGAAACCGGCGGCGTGCTGCTCTCGGCGCAGGCCGCGCCGGACGGGCGGGTGCGGCTGGGCGTACGCGACACCGGGCCCGGCGTGCGGCCGGCGGTGCGCGAGAAGATCTTCGAGCCCTTCGTCCATGCCGATCCGGCGCACGGCGGGGCGGGGCTGAACGGCGCGGGCCTGGGCCTCGCCATCGTCAAGCGGCTGGGCCGGGCGATGGACGGCGAGGTCGGGGTCGAGGACGCGCCGGGCGGCGGCGCGGCCTTCTGGCTGGAAGTCCCCCTGCCCGAGGCCGAACCCGCGACGCACGAGACGCCCCTGGCCGGCCGGGTGGTCGGCGTGGCCTCGCCCAACAGTCTGCTGCGCGAGGCGGCGGCCCGCCAGATCGAGGCTCTGGGCGGCCGCGCGGCCGTCGCCGCCGGCCTCGAGGACCTGCTGCTGATCGCCCCGCCAGAGGCGGTGCTGCTGGTTGACAACGCGCTGGCGACCGGTCGAAGGGCGCTCAAGGCGCCCGCCGGGCGCGCCTGTCTGATCCTGCTGCGCCCCGATGAGCGCGGCCGGATCGCCCGCAGCCGCGCCGCCGGGTTCGCCGGCTATCTGATCAAGCCGCTGCGGCCGGCCTCCATCGCCGCCCGCGTGCTGGCCGCCCTGGGCGTCGACGGGACGGACGCCCGGCCGCACGAGGACGAGCGGATCGCCGAGGCCTCGGCCCCCGGCGCCCGGGTGCTGCTGGCCGAGGACAACCCGATCAACGCCCTGCTGGCCCGCACCCTGCTGCAGCGCGAGGGTGCGCAGGTCGACCGGGCCGGCAGCGGCGAGGAGGCCGTCGCCGCCCTCGCCGCCGCCCGCTACGACCTGGTGCTGATGGACGTGCGGATGCCCGGCATGTCGGGCGTCGAGGCGGCGCAGGCCATCCGGGCCCGGGGGGTGACCACGCCGATCGTCGCCCTGACCGCCGACGCCTTCGAGGACGACCGCCGCGCCTGTCTGGCGGCCGGGATGGACGACTTTCTCACCAAGCCCCTGACCGAGTCCGCCCTGCGCGCCGTCCTGGCCCGCTGGGTCGGCTGGACGGACGCGGCGCGAGGGGCCAAGGTCGCCTCCTGATTTGCGGGGCCTCGCCCCGTTTCGGGGGATGCGCCAGATGACCACGCCAGCCGAGACCGGCGCCGCGCCGACGGCGAAGCCGACCTTCCTGCAATCGCTGGCGACGTTCGGCGAGCGGCGCACCCTGGTGATGCTCGTGCTCGGCTTCTCTGCCGGGCTCCCCAACCTGCTGGTCTTCGACACCCTGTCGATCTGGCTGCGGGACGCGGGCCTGTCGCTCGCCACCATCAGCATCTTCGGGCTGGCGACCCTGGCCACGGCGATGAAGTTCCTCTGGGCGCCGCTTGTCGATCGCACGCGCGTACCGGTCCTCACCGCCCTCGTCGGACACCGCCGGTCGTGGATGCTGGTCTCGCAGGGCGTCATCATGCTCGGGCTGTGGCTGATCGCCGGGGTCAATCCGGCGACCAACCTCGGCCTGATGGCGGTGTTCGCCGTGATGGTGGGCTTCGCCTCGGCCAACCAGGACATCGTCATCGACGCCTGGCGGATCGAGGCGGCTGACGACGCCCGCCAGGGCCCCATGGCCGCCGCCTACCAGTGGGGCTACCGGATCGCGATGATCGTCGCCGGCGCCGTGCCGCTGATCCTGGCGGAGGCCTACAGCTGGAGCCTGTCCTATGCCGCCATGGCGGCCCTGATGCTGGTCGGCGTCGCCGCCGTCCTGGCCGCGCCGCGTGAGGCGGCGCACAGCGTCCGCCCCATCGACGTCGGCGATACCCCGCGGCGCCCGGCGGCCGAGGCGGTCGAATGGACGCTGCGGCTGGTCGTTCTGGTGGCCGGCGGGCTGCTGGTCGGCTCCGGCCTCGCCGCCAGCGTGACATTTCTGGCCGACATTCTGGCCGCCCTGGGCGCGGGCGCGGTCGGCGAGACCCTCACCACGGCCTGGGCCTCGGACAACAAGATCTGGTTCCAGCTTCTGGCGGTCATCGGCGGCTTCGGGATCATCGCCCTGGCGGCGCGGCGGCTTCCGGGGGTGAAGACGCGGCCCGGCGCCTACCTGTCGGGCGCCCTCGGACAGCCGCTGACGGACTTCTTCACCCGCTACGGCAAGATCGCCGGGCTGATCCTGGCGCTGATCTGTCTCTACCGGGTCTCGGACTTCGTGTTGAACATCAACGGGGCCTTCTACGTCGACCTCGGGTTCAGCAAGCTCGAGATCGCCGAGGTCCGCAAGGTGTTCGGCGTCGTGATGTCGGTCCTCGGCGTCGCGCTGGGCGGGCTGGCGGTGATCCGGCTCGGCCTGATGCGGGCGCTGATCGTCGGCGCCTTCGTCGGAACGCTCAGCAACCTGTCCTTCGCCTGGCTTGCGACCCAGGGGCACAGCCTGTTCGCCCTGCTCGTCGCCATCGCCATGGACAACGTCGCCGGCGGCATCGCGGGCACCTGCCTGATCGCCTATATGTCCAGCCTGACCACGGTCGGGTTCACCGCCACCCAGTACGCGCTGTTCTCCTCGCTCTACGCCCTGCCGGGAAAGCTGCTGGCCAGCCAGTCGGGGCGCATTGTGGAGGCCACGGCCCGGGCGGCCGACGCGGGCGGGCCGCTGGCCGCGCTGAAGGGCCTGTTTGATCGCGTGCCGCCGGAGAGCTACGCCACGGCGATGGAGAAATCGCAGGTCACGGCGGCGGCCCTCGGGACCGGCTACATGGTCTTCTACCTGTACTCGACCGCCATCGGGGCCGCCTCGATCGCCCTGAGCTTCATGGTCGCCGCCCGCCAGGGCGATCTGCCGAAGACCGCCGGGGGCACGGAGCCCGACCCGTCTCCCGCCTAACCGCCCAGGCAGACCACCTGGGCGACGCGCAGGTCGCGGCGGAGACCATCGGCGACGCGGCCATAGTTCTCGACATTGACCGGCTCGCCGGTGGCGAAGCCGGCCGGGCGGCGGCGGGAGTAGCTGAGGGCGTTGCCCATGGTCGCCGAGGACGTGGTGTAGATCCGGCCGCGACGCGGGGCCTCGGCCACCGTCACGCCGATGACCCGGCCCGCCGAGTCCAGCGCCGGGGCGCCCGACAGGCCGGCGAGCGTGCCCTTCAGATTGTCGGTGCGGCCGACTTCGGCCCAGACCAGCACCGGCTCGGTGCGGGCGCCACGGCCCCGCACAACCAGGTTCTCCCGACCGAGGAGGCGGGACACCGCCTCGCCCGGCCGGCCCTGCGGGAAGCCGGTGTGATAGCCCAGATCGCCGCGCTTGAGCCGGCTGTCGTCGAGCATGAGCGGCAGGGCGGGCGCCCCGCCGTCGGTGGTCAGGACCGCGGCCTCGCCGCTGGGATCGACCTGAACCGTGGCTGCTACGCCGCGCCCCTCGGCCACGACGAGCGCGGTCTGGGCGCAGCCCTCAACGACGTGGCGGGCCGTCAACCAGACGCCGGTGTCGGACACCGAGAAGGCCGTGCCGGCGCCGGGCGCCTTCTGGCCCGGGACCTCGACCACGACGGCAGGATCGAACGGCGAGGACGGACCGAGCGGGACGCCCTCCTCGCCCGGCACGGGCGGCGGCGGCGGCGGCGCGTCGGCGCGCTCGCGCCGGCTGACCGCGGCGATCAGCAGCGCCGCGACGATGGCCGTGTAGACCAGCCAGTCGGGAAGGCGGGGAAAGTGCACGGCGCCGCGGCCCCTAGCGCATGGCGGCGGCGAGGATCAGGGCGCTGCCGATCTTGGCCCCGACCAGCAGGGTGGCGGCGGAAATCTCGCCGTCCTGGATCCGCTGCGGCAGGCCGTGCAGGATGAAGTCGATGATCCGGAAAACCAGCAGCTGGACCGAGATGATCATCACCCCCCAGATGGCGATCTCCAGCTTGGAGTTCGAGGCGCTGAGCGAAGCGGCCAGCGGAATGGCCAGGCCGATCAGCACGCCGCCCAGCGACAGGGCGGCGGCGGTGTTGCCGTCGCGGATCAGGGTGATCTCGCGGTGGGGCGTCAGAAGGGCGTAGGCCGCCGCGCCGATGATCAGGATGAGAAGGGTGATCCCGGCGTCGCCCAGCGCGACCGGAATGCCGGTGGCGAAGGCCTGGATCTCGGGGGACTGCAGCTGCGGCGGCATGGACACTTCCGACAGGGGAGACGTCGGCAACGGTTAGCACGGCCTGACCATGGCCGTGCAAGCTTCTAGCTTGAGGCGAGCGCCGCCGCGTCGCGACGTCGCACCGAGGCGCGGACCTTCTCGCTTTCGCTCTTCAGCTGACCACAGGCGGCGAGGATATCCCGGCCGCGCGGCGTGCGGATCGGGCTGGAGTAGCCGGCGCGGTTGAGGATGGCCGCGAAGCGTTCGATCGTCGCCCAGTCGGAGCATTCGTACTGTGTGCCCGGCCAGGGGTTGAACGGGATCAGGTTGATCTTGGCCGGGATGCCCTTGAGCATCTGGACCAGGGCCCGGGCCTCGTCGGGGCTGTCGTTGACGCCCTTGAGCATCACATACTCGAAGGTCACCCGCCGGGCGTTGCTGATGCCCGGGTAGTTGCGGATGCCTTCCAGCAGCGTGGCGATGTCGTACTTCTTGTTCAGCGGCACCAGCACGTCGCGCAGCGGATCGTTGGTGGCGTGCAGGCTGATGGCCAGCATGGCCTGGGTGCGTTCGCCCAGGGCCTGGAGCTGGGGGACCACGCCGCTGGTCGAGACGGTGATCCGCCGACGGGAGATGGCGATCCCCTCGTTGTCGCTGATGATCTCGATGGCGTCGGCGACGGCGTCCAGATTGTACAGCGGCTCGCCCATGCCCATGAAGACGATGTTCGAGAGCTTGCGGTCCTCGCCGTCGACGGCCCATTCGTCGAGGTCGTCCTTGGCCACCTGGACCTGGGCGACGATCTCGGCGGCGGTCAGGTTGCGGACCAGGGCCTGGGTGCCGGTGTGGCAGAAGGTGCAGTTCAGCGTGCAGCCGACCTGGCTGGAGACGCAGAGGGCGCCGACCCGGCCGACGTCGGGAATGTAGACGGCCTCGACCTCGATGCCCGGGGCGACGCGGATCAGGTACTTGCGGGTGCCGTCCTTCGAGACCTGACGCTCGACGATCTCGGGACGTGTCAGCACGAAGGCCCCGGCCAGGGCGGCGCGGGTCTCCCTGGCGACGTCGGTCATCTGTTCGAAGTCGGTGACGCCCCGGAAATGCACCCAGCGGAAGATCTGGCCCGCGCGCATCCTGGCCTTCGGGGCCGGCACGACGCCGGCCTCGACGAGGGCCGCGGCCAGCTGCCCGCGGGTCAGGCCGGCGAGATTTACGGGGGCGACGGCGGGCGTCGCGCGGGCAAGGTCGAGGGTCGCGCCCAAGGTTCTGGATCCGGAAAGCTGTGAAGCGTCCACCATAGCAGGGAATGCGGCGCTGGACCAATCCGCCGGGGCGCCGCTATGGCTGGACCGTGAAAGACCCCGGGGCCGACGCCTTTGCTGACCTGATCGAGCGCATCGCCCTCAACGGCGATCGCGCCGCGTTCGCCGAGCTGTTCGATCACTACGCCCCCCGCGTGAAGGGCTACCTCGGGCGGCTGGGCCTGGAACCGGCGCGGGCCGAGGACCTGACCCAGGACGTGATGGTCGCCGTCTGGCGCAAGGCCGCCAGCTTCGACCGGGGCAAGGCCAGCGTCTCGACCTGGATCTACCGCATCGCCCGCAACCGCCGCATCGACCTGTTCCGGCGGGAGCGCACTGCGACCCTGGACCCGGATGAGCCCATGCTCACCCCCGAGGCGGAGGTTCTCCCCGACGCGGCCCTGCTGGCCGGCCAGCAGGGAACCCTGATCGCGCGGGCGATGGCCGAGCTGCCGCCCGAACAGCGCGACATGATCCGGGCCGCCTTCTACGAGGACCTCAGCCACAGCGAGATCGCCGAACGGACCGGTCTGGCCCTCGGTACGGTCAAGTCGCGGATGCGGCTGGCCTTCGAGAAGCTGCGGGTCCGGCTGGAGTCGATGCGATGAGCCGGCGCGTCTTGACCGGACGCGGCTTCGATCCATATCGGCTCTTTTCAAGGAGTTACATGGCCGCATGACCCTCCAGACGACCACGCCGGACACCAGCCGCCACCCGGGCCTTCGCCTGATGGAAGCGACCGCGGCTGTCCTTCGCGGCGCACCGGTTATGCCGGGCGACGTCGTGGGCGGGGCGTTCCTCGAGGACGAGGCGCCGGCCGCCCTCGCCGCCAACGCGGCCGAGCAGGCCTTCGCCCGGATCGATGCGCTGCAGACGATCGACAGCCACGCCCGGACGGCCGCGGGCGCCGCCGGCCGCGAGCTGGGCGAGGTGCTCACGCTGCCCGATCCCCTGCGCGAAGCGGTGTTCGAGGCGATGGGCGAGGGTCAGCGCTGGAAATTCCTCGGCTTCGGCATCCGATCGCTGCGGCTGCCGGTCGCGGGCGGGGGCGAGACCCAGCTGCTGCGCATCGAGCCGGGCGCCAATGTCGCCGAGCACGATCACGAGGGCGAGGAATATACCCTGGTCGTCACCGGCGCCTTCCATGACGGTCACGACCGCTACGGCCCGGGGGACGTCAACGTCGGCCGTCCGGGTTTCAGCCACGAGCCCCGGGCCGAGCCGGGCGAGGTCTGCTACGCCCTGGCGGTCAGCTTCGGTCAGGCCCGCTTCGGCTTCCCGATCAATCTCCTGCAGAAACTGACCGGCCACTAGGCCCCGTTCAGAAGGCCGCCGAGACGATGTTTCCGTCAGGCAGGAGCGCCGCGCGCTTCATGCCGGCCGAGACGAACGGCATGGCGACATTGCCCGCGGCGTCGACCGCGATCAGGCCCCCGTCCCCGCCGAGCGCGCGGATTTTCGCCAGCACCGCCTCGGCCGCCGGGGCCAGAGACTCGCCGCCGAAAGCCATGCGGTGAGCGATCTGGACGGCGGCGGCGACGCGGATGAAATACTCGCCCTGGCCTGTGCAGGAGACCGCGACCCGCTCGTCAGCCCAGGCCCCCGCCCCGATCAGCGGCGAGTCGCCGATCCGGCCGGGCAGCTTGCCGAACACGCCGCCGGTCGAGGTCGCCGCCGCCAGCCGGCCCTCGGCGTCGCGGACGACGCAGCCGACGGTGCCATGGGCCAGGGTTCCGGGCGGATGGTTGGCCTCGCCGCGACCGGCATGGGTGAACCAGCGGGCGGCGTCGGCGATGGCGGCCAGGCCCTGGTCGGCGGCGAACCGGGCGGCGCCCTCCCCGGCCAGCATCACGTGCGGCGTCCGCTCCATCACGGCCCGGGCCACGGCGATCGGGCTCTCGAACCCCTGCAACGCGGCCACCGACCCCGCCCGACCGGTCACGCCGTCCATCAGGCAGGCGTCGAGCTCATAGGCGCCGGCCGTGTTGGGCGAGGCGCCGCGCCCGGCGACATAGAGGCCGCTCGCCTCCAGCGCCCGGACGGTCTCCTCGGCCACGTCGAGGGCGGCCGCGCCGGCCGTCAGGCGGTCCCGACCGGCCTCCACCAGGTCGCGCATGTGGACGATCTCGCGACTGTAGTCGCGGCCGGGGCGCGCGCCGGCGCCGCCGTGGACCGCCAGACTCAAACAATTGTTCGCCAACGCCGGGCTCCGCCCTGTAGACTGATCTCAGGCCCGCGATACTCCTGTGGGCCGATCAATGAAAGAGCATGGGAGAGACGGCATGAAGGCGGTGCTGAGCAAGAGCGTGGGCGGACCCGAGACCCTGGTCCTCGAGGAGCTTCCGAGCCCGCAAGCCGGCCCCGGCCAGGTGGTGCTGTCGGTCAAGGCCTGCGGCGTGAACTACCCGGACGTCCTGATCATCGAGGACAAGTACCAGTTCAAGCCGAACCGGCCTTTCGCCCCCGGCGGTGAAGTGGCCGGCGTGGTCAAGGCGGTCGGCGAGGGCGTCACCCACCTGCAGGTCGGCCAGCGGGTTCTGGCCTCGACCGGCTGGGGCGGCATGGCCGAGGAGCTGGCGCTGGAGGCCCACCGCGTAACCCCCATTCCCGACTCCATGCCGTTCGACGAGGCGGCGGCCTTCATGATGACCTACGGCACCAGCTGGTACGGCCTGAAGGACCGCGGCCATCTGAAGGCCGGCGAGACCCTGCTGGTGTTGGGCGCCGCCGGGGGCGTGGGCCTGGCCGCGGTCGAGCTGGGCAAGGCCATGGGCGCGCGCGTCATCGCCGCCGCCTCCAGCCAGGAGAAGGTCGACCTCGCCATCGCCCGCGGCGCCGACGCCGGTGTGGTCTATCCGACCGGACCGTTCGACAAGGACGGCAAGAAGGCGCTGGCCAACCTGTTCAAGGACGCCTGCGGCCCCAACGGCTGGGACGTGGCCTATGACGCCGTCGGCGGCGACTACGCCGAGGCGACCATCCGCGCGAGCGGCTGGGGCGGCCGCTTCCTGGTCATCGGCTTCCCGGCCGGCATCCCGGCCGTGCCGCTGAACCTGACCCTGCTGAAGTCCTGCGACATCGTCGGCGTCTTCTGGGGCGCGGCCGTGGCGCGCGATCCCAAGGCGCATCAGGAGAACGTCCGCCAGCTGATGGAGATGTACGCGGAAGGCAAGATCAAGCCGCACGTCTCCGAGACCTTCCCGCTGGCCCGCGCCGGCGAGGCCATCGCCCACCTCGCCAGCCGCAAGGCCATGGGCAAGGTGGTCGTGCTTCCGTAAGGACGCGCGGCGCTCCCGCGGAGGCGGGGATCTGAAGACTGACGCAGGGCCGGGAGCCGCCGGAGACACGGCGACCCGGCCAAAGCCCCCGCTCACCGGGGACAACACAGCAAGGGGAAGAGACAGATGGCGGGACGTCTTGAGGGCAGGATCGCCCTGATCACCGGCGGGGTTTCGGGCATCGGCCTGGGCGCGGTCGAACTGTTCGTGGCCGAGGGCGCCTGCGTCGTCGCCGCCGACCTGCAGGACGAGAAGGGGGCCATGCTCGAGAAGCGGTTCCCCGACCGTGTCCGCTACGCCCACTGCGACGTGACGGTGGAAGCCGACATCGCGAAGGCGGTGCAGCTGGCCGTCGACAGCTTCGGCGGGCTGGACATCCTGTTCAACAACGCCGGCCACGGCGGCGCGCCGGGCAATGTCTCGGAGATCGACGTCGAGGGCTGGGACCACACCTTCGCCCTGCTGGTGCGCGGGCCGGCGCTGGGCATGAAGCACGCCCTGCCGCACATGGTGAAGCGCGGCGGCGGCTCGGTGATCAACACCGCCTCGATCGCCGGCCTGCAGGCCGGGTTCGGACCGCTGGCCTACTCGACCGCCAAGTGCGCGGTGATCCACATGTCCAAATGCGCGGCGGCTGAGCTGTCGCCGCTGAAGATCCGGGTCAACGCCATCTGCCCGGGCCTGATCGCCACCTCGATCTTCGGCGCCTCGATGGGGCTTCCCCGGGACGTCGCCGACCAGATGGCCGCGCGCATGGAGGAGATCGCCCCGAAGATCCAGCCGATCCCCAAGGCCGGCATGCCCGAGGACATCGCCCGCGCGGCCCTGTACCTGGCCTGCGACGACTCGCTGTTCGTCACCGGCACCCACATCGTCGTCGACGGCGGCCTGACCATCGGGGGCCGCGGCTCCTGGGATCCGCAGGCGGCCAACCCGATCCTCGACGCCCTTGGCATCACGCCGGAGCAGGCCGAGCAGATGCGTCTGGCGATGGCGGCCCAGCAGAAGACCTGACGGGTGCCGGACGAGGTTCCTCCCGTCGCGCCGCTGCCGCAGCGGCCGACCCTGGCCCCCAACGTCCGGGGCGCGCTGTGGATGCTGGCCTCGGCGCTCGGCTTCACCGTGATGACGACGCTGATCAAGTTCCTCGGCGACGACTATCCGGCGGCGCTGCAGACCTTCTATCGCCAGGCGGCGGGCCTGCTGGTGCTGGCGCCGATGATCCTGCGCGACTGGCGCGGGGCCTTCCACACCACGCGGCCGGGCATCCTGTTCTTCCGGTCGGCGGTCGGCACCGTCGCCATGATCATGAGCTTCTACGCCTTCCAGGTCCTGCCGCTGGCCGAGGCCAACGCCCTGTCGTTCACCCGCACCCTGTGGCTGGTGCCGCTGGCCTTCTTCGTGCTGCGCGAGCCGCTGGGTCCGCTGCGCATCGGGGCGGCGCTGGTCGGGTTCGCCGGCGTCCTGGTCATGCTGCAGCCGGGCGCGCCGGGGCATGGTTTCGGCTGGGGCCAGGCGGCCGCCCTGGGCGCGGCCCTGGGCTTCGCCATGACCATCACCGGCATGAAGGTGATGACCCGCGACCACAGCCCCTTCACCCTGCTGGTCTGGTCGGCGGTGCTGGGGCTGGCCTTCTCGCTGCCGCCGGCCCTGTTCGTCTGGCGCTGGCCGGCGCCGGTCGACCTGGCCCTGCTGGCCGCCATGGGCGTGATGGGGACCATCACCCAGGGCTGCTACATCAAGGGCATGCAGATCGGCGACGCCGCAGCCATGGCCCCCATCGACTACACGCGGCTGGTGTTCTCCGCCGCCATCGGCTTTGCGATCTTCAACGAGGTGCCGACCTGGGCGACCATCGCCGGGGCGGCCATCGTGGTGGTCTCGACCCTGTTCATCACCCTGCGCGAGCACCAGCTGTCGAAAAGGGCGGGGGCCTAGAGCCCGAGGAACGCCGCCGTGATCCCGATCTGCGCCGCGCAGTAGAGGAACCAGACGGTCCAGTTGGTGATGCGGGTCGAGCCGAACAGCACCTCGCCGCGGAACAGGCTGACCGCCAGCACCGCGTCGGAGGCCAGGAAGGCGACCGACCCGGCCATGGCCGGCCAGAAGCCCGGGTCGAGCATGAAGCTGAAGCCCGTCATGACCGAGATGACGATCACATAGAGGACGACCGCCGGACGAAGCACGCCCAGGTGTTTCCACAGGAAGGCCAGCAGCGTCACCGCCAGGGCCGCCAGGGCGGCGAAGGCGATCAGCCGCACGGGACCCGGCTCGAGCAGCGGATCCTTCCACGCCGCGAACAGGGCGATGTAGAGGGCATGGCCGACTAGGAAGGCGACCATCCCGGCGGGCAGCCAACGCTTGGGGTCGAGGGCGAGGAAGGCGTCGCCCAGGGCGCAGAGGGCGAGGGCGGCGACCAGGACCCAGGGCGCCTGCAGCAGGGCGGCGGCGACCGCCAGGGCGGCGACGGCGAGCGTCTTGATCCCGGTACGTAACGGCGACGGCTCCCGGCCGACCAGCACAAGGCCGTAGACCAGCATGGCCAGGGCCATCACCGACAGGGCGATGGCGGCCGGATCCTCGATGCTCGGCGTCCCCCCCGGGCCCATGTCAGTCCCCGGCGACCTTGCGCAGGAAGGCCGAGGCCGAGGCCTTGTGCGCCGGCTTCAGATGCTTGCCGACCACGGCGATCAGGGCGGCGAACACCGCCGCGTCGTCAGTGAAGCCGACGCCGGCCAGGAGGTCGGGGATCACGTCTGTGGGCAGGACAAAGTAGGCCAGCGCCGCCAGCATCATGCCCTTGGCGGCCTTCGGCGTGTCCGGATCGCGCGCGCACCACCAGACCGACAGGGCGTCGGCGGCGAACGGAATCCGCGTCGCCACCTTGCGGATCTTGGGCCAGAATCCCTGCGCCACCCGCTGTTCATTGACCTTGACGACCTCGGGAACCAGGGCCTTGGCGGGGTCGATGATCGAGTTGACGTCGGGTGACGGCTTGGAATTGGCGCTCATAGGACTAAACCGCTCTTCGACTGTAGTTCAACACAACGCACGGGGAGCCGTCCATGAAGCTTGATTCCTCCATTTCCGCCGTCGTCACCGGCGGCGCGTCCGGCCTCGGTGAGGCCACTGTCCGCGCCCTGGTCGCCCACGGCGTCAAGGTCGCCATCTTCGACCTCGACCGCCAGGCCGAACGCGGCGCCGCCCTCGAGAAAGAACTGGGCGTGACCTTCTGCGCCGTCAACGTCACCAGCGACGCTGAGGTCGACGCCGGCTTCGAGAAGGCCCGCGCCGCCAACGGCCAGGAGCGTATCCTGGTCAACTGCGCCGGCACCGGCAACGCCGCCAAGACGGCCAGCCGCGACAAGAACAGCGGCGAGATCAAGCACTTCCCGCTGTCGCACTTCGACATGATCATCCAGATCAACCTGGTCGGCACCTTCCGCTGCATCGCCAAGTCGGCGGCCGGCATGCTGACCCTGGAGCCCCTGCCGGACGGCGACCGCGGCGCCATCGTCAACACCGCCTCCGTGGCGGCCGAGGACGGCCAGATCGGCCAGGCGGCCTATTCGGCGTCCAAGGGCGGCGTCGTCGGCATGACCCTGCCGATCGCCCGCGACCTGTCCAACGAAGGCATCCGGGTGAACACCATCCTGCCGGGCATCTTCAACACCCCGCTGCTGAACGCCGCTCCGGAGGCCGTGAAGGCCGCCCTCGGCGCCCAGGTGCCCTTCCCCAAGCGTCTCGGCCAGGCGGAAGAGTACGCCTCGCTGGCGCTGGAAATGATCCGCAACGGCTACTTCAACGGTGAAGACGTCCGCCTGGACGGCTCCATCCGCATGGCGCCGCGCTAACACGCGACGCAGGATCGACGACGAAGGGCGGCTCGCGAGGGCCGCCCTTTTTCTTTGCGCGGTCAGTTGCTCACCGGTCGCTGGATGGTCGGGCCGAGGTTGGCCATGACGTCGCGGGCGTCGAAGGCGCGCGGATCGTTGGGGGGTTTGGGGCCCTTGCCCAGCACGATCTCGGCCGTCGCCTCGAACTTCTCGACCGTGCGGACGTCCATACGGTCGGCCCAGAACGGATCGCCGTACCAGGGATCCCAGCGGCGCCAGCCCCAGGAGGCCCCGTAGAAGCGCCAGGACGGACGCCACCAGCCATAGGCGCCATAAGGCTGGGGGTCGACGTAGGTGCGCGTCTTGCGGTCGGTGTCGCGCTCGACGAGGCTGAACCAGTCATGGCCTTCGCCGACGGTGATCTCGGCGGCGCGATAGAGCAGGTAGCGCTCGACCGTGTCGCGCGAGGTCAGGCTGTTGCCCGCGAAGCTCACGCGGAAGCGGCTCGCCTCCAGCCGCGACTCCGAAAACCCCCCCGAGACCGACTGTCCCGGCCGGTTCGGCTGGTAAGGCGTGGCGGTGGCGCAGGCGGTGAGCGCCAGGCTCGCCGCAAGCAGCCCCGCCGTAGCGACGGCTCTGATCGTCATGGTGATCCACTCCCGCGCGGCGGCGCCCGCGCCGGGCGACGCGGACAGGCCCTGTTTGTCCTTCACCTCAACACATGGCGCCGGGCGGGGGTTGCGCCAAGGGCTAGTGAAGACTCTCCATGTGGCGGGCGATGCGCAGGCGGGCGGGCTGGATGAGGGCCGGCGAGGCGACGGTGACCGAATGGATGGTGGCGTCGATTTCCCGTCGCCAGAAGTCGAGGAACCGGTGCACGCGCGGAAACCGGGGCGCGAGATCGAGCGTCTGCCACAGGAACCGCTGCAGCAGGGCCGGACAGTCGGGCATGTAGTAGAGCACCTCGGTCGTGGTCAGCCGCTCGCCGCGGAGCTGGCGTTCGAAGTCGTCCGTCATGATCACCTCCTCGTCTGGATCGGCAGGCTGCGTGATCCGATGAGGCGCCCACAAGGGTTGACGGCGCGAATTCCCCTTGGTGCTCAATATGTTGGCAGCAGCACTCCGGCGTCCTGGCTGCTAGCGGGTCAGGATCAGCACCGCCGCCGCGATCAGCAGGGTCCCGACCAGCAGCGCAAAGCCACGCCGGAAGGCCGGCTCGTTCATCCGGGCCGACAGGGCCGCGCCGCCGAGGCCGTAGGCGCTCATGGCGATGAGGTCGAAACCGATGGTGGCCGCCGCGAACAGCAGCAGCTGTGGAACGATCGGACGGTCGAGGTCGATGAAGGGCGGCAGGACGGCGGTGAAGAACAGCAGCGCCTTGGGGTTGGCGATCTGGACCGAGAAGCCGTCGAGGAAGGCCGAGCGGGCGCGGTGGACGGCGGGCGCCGCCGAGGGACCGGCGCCCTGGTCGCGCAGGCCGGACCACAGCGAGCGGAGGCCCAGCCAGGCGACATAGAGGCCGCCGGCGACCGCCAGCAGCCGGAAGGCGGCCGGGAAGGCGGCGACCAGGGCGCCCAGACCCAGGGCCGCGCCGCCGAACCAGACGAGGGTCGCGGCGTTCATGCCGGCCACGCCGATCAGGGCCTGTCGGCGGCCGCGCTGCATGCCTGCGGCGATGGCGAACAGGTTGGCCGGACCGGGCGTCACCGCCATCACCGACATGATGGCCAGAAAGGCGCCGTAGCGGGCGGGATCGACGGGAAGGATCATCGGCGGCCCATCGCATGGCCTTCACGCCACGGACAAGAGGGCGTGAGCGGCAGATTTCCTGAGCCTCACCTCAGTGAATCCCGAGTGACGCGGGTGGGATTACCTGCGATGCCTGTCGGGTCGTTCAGTTCGCCAGGTGGACATGGATCCCGATTTCTGGATTTTCTTTGCCGTCGGGGTCGCCGCGCAGCTTGTCGACGGCGCGCTGGGCATGGCCTACGGCGTGGTCTCCTCGACCGTGCTTCTGGCGCTGGGCGTCCCGCCCGCCAACGCCTCGGCCAGCGTCCACGCGGCCAAGGTGTTCACCGGCGCGGCCTCGGCCGTGTCGCACATCATCTATCGCAACGTGAACTGGAAGCTGCTGGGCCTGCTGGCGAGCGGCGGCGTGTTGGGCGGGGTGATGGGCACCTTTGTCCTGACCTCGATCGACGGCGATGTGGTCAAGCCCTGGGTCGTGGCCTGGCTTGGCCTGATGGGGCTGATCATCCTGTGGCGCGCCTGGAAGGGCACGCGGCCAAAGGTGCTGAGCTGGAAGCGGCCTGCCCCGCTGGGCTTCATCGGCGGCTTCTTCGACGCGATCGGCGGCGGCGGCTGGGGGCCGGTGGTGACCAGCACCCTGCTGGGCTCGGGCGCAGAGCCGCGCCAGGCGATCGGCACAACCAACGCGGCGGAGTTCTTCGTCGCCTCGGCCATCTCGGCGACCTTCGTGTCGGCCATCCTGACCGGTCACTGGGACGCCACGGGCCTGGCGGACCACGCCTGGTCGGTAGGCGGCCTGATCGCCGGCGGGGTGCTGGCCGCGCCGTTCGCCGGCTGGATGACCAAGGTCCTGCCGGTCCGCGCCCTGACCTGGCTGGTCGGCCTGCTGGTGACTGGCCTCGCCATCTGGCAGGCCGTGGTCCTGGCAGGGCTGAAGGTCTAGCCCCTCAGCCCTGCCAGGTTGATCCGGAGCGCTGCGGCCGCCAGCGTCCTTCGACGCGCAGTGCGTCAGGCCACCAGAACCCACACAGCCTTGCCCAGCGCCCCGAACAGCAGGGCGGCGGCGGCGAGCATCTGGATGACGAAGCCGGCTTCACGCTTGCCGGGATCGGCGACGTAGCCGAGCGCGTAGAGGATCCGGCCGACGATCCAGACCATGCCCAGGGCGAAGGCGATGACGCCCATCGGGTCCTGCGGCTGCCAGAACAGGTGGAACATCCACAGAGACGGCAGGAAGATCGGCAGCCACTCCAGGGTGTTGGCCTGGACGCGGATATGGCGCTCCAGCACCGGATCGCCGGTCATCTGCGGCGCGGCGATGCCACATTTGCTGCGTGCGCCGCCGACGCGCATCCCCATCCAGACATAGGCGAGGAGCGCCAGGCCCGTAACGATGGCGACAAAGGCATAGGCTTGCATTGAACGATAACTCCCGAAGGCCCCAGGCGGTCTGCGCCGCCATCCCGAGCCGGAAGCCTCTCATGCTTCGCCCTCCGCCGGAACCCTCGGCGCCGGCGGGCGATGGACTGGCCAGCGCGCCCTAGCCGGCGTCCCGCTTGTCGCGCTTGGCCAGCACCCGCAGGCGCAGGGCGTTCAGCTTGATGAACCCGCCGGCGTCGCGGTGGTCGTAGGCGACCTTGCCTTCCTCGAAGGTGACCAGGTCCTGGTCGTAGAGGCTGAAGGCGCTCTCGCGGCCGATGATCGAGACATTGCCCTTGTAGAGCTTGACCCGCACCCGGCCGGTGACTTTGGCCTGGCTGTAGTCGATCGCCGCCTGCAGCATCTCGCGCTCCGGCGAGAACCAGAAGCCGTTGTAGACCAGCGATGCGTACTTCGGCATCAGCTCGTCCTTCAGGTGCATGGCCCCGCGGTCCAGCGTGATCGACTCGATGCCGCGGTGGGCGGCCAGCAGGATCGTGCCGCCAGGGGTCTCATAGACGCCGCGCGACTTCATGCCGACGAAGCGGTTCTCGACCAGGTCCAGCCGGCCGACGCCGTTGTCGTGGCCCAGCTGGTTCAGCTTCGTCAGCAGCGTGGCGGGCGACATGGCCACGCCGTCGATGGCGACGGGGTCGCCCTTCTCGAAGTCGATGGTGAAGACCTGCGGCGTATCCGGCGCGTCTTCCGGCGCGATGGTGCGCATGTGGACGAACTCGGGCGCCTCGACGGCCGGATCCTCCAGCACCTTGCCCTCGGAGGAGCTGTGCAGAAGGTTGGCGTCGACGCTGAACGGCGCCTCGCCGCGCTTGTCCTTGGTGATCTGGATCTGATGCTTCTCGGCGAAGTCCAGCAGCGCCTCGCGGGACTTGAAGTCCCATTCCCGCCAGGGGGCGATCACGGTGATGTCGGGCTCAAGGCCATAGTAGCCGAGCTCGAAGCGGACCTGGTCGTTGCCCTTGCCGGTCGCGCCGTGGCTGACGGCGTCGGCGCCCATCTTGCGGGCGATCTCGATCTGCTTCTTGGCGATCAGCGGCCGGGCGATGGAGGTGCCGAGCAGGTACTGGCCCTCATAGACGGTGTTGGCGCGGAACATCGGGAAGACGTAGTCGCGCACGAACTCCTCGCGCACATCCTCGATGAAGATGTTCTCCGGCTTCACGCCGGCGGCCAGCGCCTTGGCGCGCGCCGGTTCGATCTCCTCACCCTGGCCCAGGTCGGCGGTGAAGGTGATGACCTCCGCCCCGTATTCGGTCTGCAGCCACTTGAGGATGATCGAGGTGTCGAGGCCGCCCGAATAGGCGAGGACGACCTTCTTGACGGACTTGTGGGCGGGCACGGGCGGTATCCTGCGACGGGAAGCAAAAGTCGCGGGCGTTCAACGGCGTTCCGGCCCGCCGGTCAACCCAAAACCGGCGCCAGACGGACGCGGCGGGCGCCCTCAGCGGGGTGGGGGGAGGGCGCCCTCGACCTCGAGCATCGCCAGCGTCTTCTGGACCCGGCCCAGATGCAGAATGGCGAACAGCGGCGCCAGGGTCGCGCGAACGCCGAGCACGACGAGGGCGCCGGTCAGGTCCCGGCCCGGCTCACGGCTCTCGACCTGCAGCCAGGCGCCGATGGCGAAGGTGATCAGGGGCAGCGCCAGCAGCGCGGCCCAGCGCGGCGCCCGGAGCAGCGGGGCGCCCGCCCGCCACAGGACAGGCACGCGGACGCCGGCGCCGATCCGCTTCCAGGCCGCCAGGGTGAAGGACGCCATCAGGGCCAGGGCGAGGATCCAGAGGACGTCGCCGCCGATGGAGATGGCGCGGATCACACCGTCACCTGGGCGCCCAGCTCGACCACGCGCCCCGGCGGAATCTTGAAGAAGTCGGTCGGGTTGGCGGCGTTCTTCATCAGGAAGATGAACAGCTTGTCCTGCCAGAGCGGCATGCCGCTGTGGGCCGAGGCGATCACCGAGCGGCGGCCGAGGAAGAAGCTGGTCGACATGATGTCGAACTTCAGACCCTGCTGCTTGCGCAGCAGCGTCAGGGCCTTGGGCACGTTCGGCGTTTCCATGAAGCCGTAGGTGATGATCAGCTTCTTGAAGTCGTCATTGACCACCTCGATCCGCACCCGCTCCGCTTCCGACACCCGCGGCGTCTCGGCGGTGCGCACCGTGGCGATGACGTTCTTCTCGTGCAGCACCTTGTTGTGCTTGAGATTGTGCATCAGCGCGACCGGGGTCATGTCCGGATCGCTGGTCAGGAAGATGGCCGTGCCAGGCGCGCGGTGCGGGGCCCGGGCCTTCAGAATGTCGATCAGGTCGACCAGCGGCACCGAGTCCCGCCGGGTCTTGTCGGAGAGAATCTGGGCGCCCTTGGTCCAGGTCCACATGATCAGCACCAGCACCGCACCGAACACCAGCGGCATCCAGGCGCCCTGCGGGATCTTCAGCAGGTTGGACGAGATGAAGGTCAGGTCGATGGCCACCATCGGCACGAGCACCGCCAGGGTGGCGGACCAGCGCCACTTCCACAGCACCCGCACGATGACGAAGGCCAGCAGGGTGTCGACGAACATCGAGCCGGTCACGGCGATGCCGTAGGCGGCGGCCAGGGCGCTGGAGGTCTTGAAGCTGAACAGCAGCACCAGAACCCCGATCAGCAGCAGGGTGTTGACCTGCGGCACATAGATCTGGCCGGCCTGGGTCTCGCTGGTGCGGCGGATGTCGATGCGCGGCAGCAGGCCCAGCGAAACCGCCTGCTGGGTGACCGAGAAGGCGCCGGTGATCACAGCCTGGCTGGCGATGACCGTGGCCACGGCGGCCAGAATCAGCACCGGCCAGTAGGCGATCTGCGGCACCATCTCCCAGAAGGGGTTCTCGCGGGCGGCGGGGTTGGCGAGGATCAGCCCCCCCTGGCCGAGGTAGTTGAGCACCAGACAGGGGAAGACGATCCACAGCCAGCCGGCCTGGATCGGCTTTTTGCCGAAATGGCCCATGTCGGCGTACAGGGCCTCGGCCCCGGTCACCGCCAGGAAGACGCTGCCGAGGATCACGAAGCCCAGGAAGCCGTTCTCGAACAGGAAGACGATCCCGTAGTGCGGCGAGGCGGCGCGCAGGATCGAGGGGTCGTCGAACAGGTGGTAGAGGCCGAGGCCTCCCAGCACCAGGAACCAGACCAGGGTGATGGGACCGAAGAAGGCGGCGACCCGGTGGGTGCCGCGCGACTGGACCATGAACAGGGCAATCAGGATGCCGGCCGAGATCGGCAGGATCCAGTTGTCGACCCGGCCGGCCATGCCGGGCGCGTCCTTGAGGCCCTCGACCGCCGACAGCACCGAGATGGCCGGGGTGATGATGCCGTCGCCGTAGAACAGCGCCGCGCCGATCACGCCGAGGAAGAAGACGGTCGCCGACCGCTTGCCGCTGGGCTTGGCCAGGGTCCGGCGCGCCAGGGCCATCAGGGCCAGGGTGCCGCCCTCGCCCTTGTTGTCGGCCCGCATCAGCAGGACGACGTACTTCAGGGTCACGATCAGGATCAGCGCCCAGATGACCAGCGAGACGACCCCCAGCACGGCCAGCTCGGTCTCGACGCCGCTGCGGGTGTGATGCAGGGCCTCGCGCATGGCGTAGAGCGGGCTGGTCCCGATGTCGCCGAAGACGACGCCGATGGAGCCCAGCACCAGGGCGAGGAATCCCTGGGGCTTGTGGCCGTCGTGGCCATTGGCCGGATTGGCCTTGTCCGGAACGGAGGCGCCGGCGGCGTCGGAAACCATGAGATCCCTCCGGGATCGCGACGGGGGGACCCCGCGCCAGTTCCCAAGCGACTGCGGCGGGCGCGATACACCCAATCGAGGACAGGTTCAATCGGGGCCGGTACTGTGACCCACGTCGAATTTAATGGCGCGCGAGCCGGTCCGTTCCTACCTTTCGGCCACACCATGTCCGATAGCCAGAAATTTCCCGTCGCCGCGCACGCGCTGGCCTACCTCGCCCACCAGGGGGCGACGACGCCGGAGCGGGCCGTCTCCAGCGCCGAGCTGGCCGCGTCGATGCCGACCAACCCGGTCGTCGTACGACGCGTGACGGCGATGCTGGCCCGGGCCGGGCTGATCGACACGCGGGCCGGAGCGGGCGGCGGGGCCTGGCTGAAGCAGGCCCCGGCCGACATCAGCCTTGAGCAGGTTCTGCGGGCGGTCGAAGGCTGCACCCACCTGGGCGTGCCCCCGCCGGGCGTCGCCGGCTGTCCTGTGGGCGAGCGGATTCCGGCGGCGGTCATGGCGGCCATCACCGCCGCGGACCGGGCCGCCGCCGCGCGGCTGTCGACGATCACCGTCGCAGACCTTCTGAGCGCTGATCCGCAAAAACTGTAACGGATGCCGTGACGGATCCCTTGCGGTCGGCTCGCACCACCATATGTAATCGTAACTGTTACGGTTTTATATGAAGGAGGGCCCCATGCCCCGCATCGCCATCGCCTACCACTCCGGCTACGGCCACAACGAAGTGCTCGCCCACAGCGTGGCCCAGGGCGTCCGGGACGCCGGCGGCGAGGCCGAGCTGCTGAAGATCGAGAACCCCGGCCAGGACTTCGAGGCGATCCTCGCCGCCATCACCCGCTCCGACGCCGTGATCTTCGGCTCGCCCACCTACATCGGCGATGTCTCGGCGGCCTTCAAAGCCTTCGCCGAGGCGACCTCGAAGATCTTCGCCGTGGGCGGCTGGCGGGACAAGCTGGCGGCCGGCTTCACGGTCTCGCACAGCTTCTCGGGCGACAAGGGGCACGCCCTGGAGAGCCTGGCGATCCTCGCCGCCCAGCACGGCATGAACTGGATCAACCTTGGCGTCCCGCCGCCCGCCGTCCCGGCCGCCGAGCGGGGCCCGGACACGCTCAACCGGGTCGGGTCGTTCAACGGTCTCGCCGCCCAGGCCGACAACGCATCGCCCGAGGTCTCGCCCCCGGCCGGCGACCGGGAGACCGCCCGCCTGCTCGGCGAACGGGTGGCCCGGGCCGCCCTGCGCTGGACGCGCGGCGCCGAGGCGGGCGTCGCCCGGGCGGCTTGAACCGGCGCGGCGGGCGGGCCACTCTCGGGGTCCTGTTCCTCAAGGTCCTGAAAGGTCCGCCCGCATGGCCCGCCGCCTCGCGCTGGTGACCGGCGCTTCCGCCGGCATCGGCGCCGCCTTCGCCCGCATCTACGCCAGCCACGGTTACGACGTCGCCCTGACGGCCCGCCGCGCCGACCGGCTGGATGCGCTGGCCGGCGAAATCCGCCTGCGATTCGGGGTCGAGGCCCTGACCCTCTCGGCCGACCTGGCGGAGACCGGCGCCACCGACGCCATCCTGGCCGACCTGGCCGGACACGGGCGTGTGGTCGACGCGCTGATCAACAACGCCGGCTACGGCCTGCCCGGCACCTATGGCGAGAGCGACTGGACCGCCCAGCGCGACATGCTGCAGGTCATGCTGGTCGCCCCCTGCGAGATGATCCACAAGGTGCTGCCGGGCATGATCGAGCGGAAGTTCGGACGCATCGTCAACGTCGCCTCCCTGGCCGGTCTGGTGCCCGGCTCGTCCGGCCACACCCAGTACGCGGCGACCAAGAGCTTCCTGATCAAGTTCTCCCAGAGCCTGCACCTGGAGAATCTGGCCACGGGCGTGCATGTCAGCGCCCTGTGCCCGGGCTTCACCTTCTCGGAATTCCATGACGTCAACGCCACCCGGGCCCAGGTCACGCAGTCGACGCCGGACTGGCTGTGGCTCGGCGCCGACGAGGTTGCGGCCGCCGGCTACGAGGCGGCGGAGGCCAACCGGCCGGTCTGCGTAACGGGCGTGCCGAACAAGGCCATCGCGGCGGTCGCCAAGCTGCTGCCCGACGACTGGGCGCTGGCGCTGATGGCCAGCCAGGGCAGCCGCTTCCGGAAGGTGTGACCTACTTCTCGGCCGCGTAGGGGGCGAGGACGTCGGACTTGATGATGCCGCCCCGCGCGACGTCGGACACGCCGACGATGATGAACTGCACCGCCATGGCGCACAGGATCAGGCCCAGCACCCGGACGATAATGGTCAGGCCGATGCGGCCCAGAAGGCGGCTGATCACCGGCGTGAGCCAGAAGCAGAGCATGGTCACCAGGCTGATCGCGGCCATGACGCCGATGCCGGTGGCCATACCCTGCAGACCGAACTGCTTGGCCTCACTGGCAAAGATGACGACACTGGAGATCGCGCCCGGTCCGATCAGCAACGGCATGGCGAAGGGCACGACCAGCCGCTCGAACCGGCGGCGGGCATAGGCGCGCGCGCCCTCGGTCTCGGCGCCCTCGGCGGCGTCGGCGAACATGGCGGTGAAGTCGTCGCGCGCCATCTCCAGGCCCATGAGGAACAGGATCACCCCGCCGGCGATTCGGAAGGCCGGCAGCGAGATGCCGAAGAACTCCAGCAGCGCCAGGCCGCTGAAGAAGAAGAAGGTCATGAAGACGAAGGCGAACAGGCTGATGTAGACCGCCACCCAGCGCCGCCCCGCCGCCAGGGCGCCCGCGGTCGCGGCCGCGAACACCGGCACATTGCCGATCGGGTCGAGCAGGGCGAACAGGGCGACGAAGAAGTTGACGGCGTATTCCGTGAGGGTCATTCAGCCGTCTTAGCCCAAATCCCGTCGTTTCGCGCCAGATTCGCGCCCGGACCGCGCTCGTCGCGTCTCCAGGAAGGACAAAGACCCCATGCCCGTCGCCGACCCGCGCCTGATCGTCGCCCTCGACCTGCCTGGCCGCGCCGAGGCGGAGGCGATGGTGGAGACCCTGGGCGACAGCGTCTCCTTCTACAAGATCGGGCTGCAGATGCTGGCGGTCGGCGGCATGGACATGGCCCGCGACCTGAAGCGGCGCGGCCGCCAGGTGTTCCTGGACTGGAAGCTGCACGACATCGGGGCGACGGTGGAGAAGGCCACGGCGGCCATCGTCGGCGAGGGCGCCTGCGACCTGCTGACCGTCCACGCCCAGCCGCAGGTGATGAAGGCAGCGGTGAAGGGTCGCGGCGGGGCGACGTCGGCGAAGATCCTCGGCGTCACCGTCCTGACCAGCCTGAGCGGCCAGGACCTCGCCGAGATCGGCTACGGCATGGGCGTGGAGCAGCTGGTCGAGCGGCGCATCCGCCAGGCCGTGGACGCCGGGGTCGACGGCGTGGTGGCCAGCCCGCACGAGGCGGCGCTCGCCCGGCGGATCGGCGGTCCGGATTTTCTGGTGGTGACCCCCGGCGTCCGTCCGGCCTGGGCCGGGGCTGACGACCAGGCCCGCGCGGCCAGTCCCGCCGACGCCCTGGGCGCCGGCGCCAGCCATCTGGTCGTCGGCCGCCCGATAACGGCGGCGGACGATCCCCGCGAGGCGGCGCTCAGGATCGGCGCGGAGATGGCGGGCGCCTGACGCCGTCTAGTGGCAGCCGCCGCAGCCCTTGCCGCCGCCACCTGGCCTGTGGGGCTTGTGAGGCGGCTTGTGAGGCGGCCGATAGCCGCCGCCGACGCTGACCCTGGCGCTGGCCGAGGCACCTGCGTAGGCATAGGAGGCGGCGCCGACGTAGACGTAACCGCCGCCGCCACCGGCCGGGATGTACTCCGGCCCGACGCCGCCGCCGCCCCAGAAGAAGCTGTCGCTCAGTCGCACCTCGTCCCAGGCGGGCGGCGGGCAGCCCTGCGGCGGGTGGGGCGGGTGCGGTTGGCAGGGCGGCTGCGGCGCGCAGCAGCCGTAGCTGTAGGTCGGCGGCGGAGGCGGAGGCGGCAGCGGCTGGGGCTGCGGATGGGGCGTGCAGCAGCCGTAGCTGTAGCTCGGCGGCGGCGGCGGCGCGGGGCGGTAGCCCGCGGCGCAGCAGGGCGTCGCCGCCGCGGAACCGGCCTGGGCATAGCTGTAGCCCTGGGGCGGAGAGGCCGGCGCGGCGTATCCGGTCCCGGGCCCGTAGCCCTGCGGCTGATAGGCCTCCGCCGGGATCACCGTGCCGTCGTCCTCGACGAAATAGATCTGGTACTGCGGCGTCTGCGCCGAAGCGGCGCGGGCCAGGACGAGCAGGCCCAGCACCGCCAGGGTCAGCCTTGTGAACCAGGTCATGACGCGGCTCCGGATTGCGAGGCATCGACCCTGGCCCCTGGCCCCGCGCGACGCGACCGGTTGCGCCTGACGGGCGAGAGCAACGGGGTCAAAGTTCGCGCGTCACGACGCAGCCGCCCGGGCTGGTCAGAAGTCGACCGCGATGCCCTTGCGTTCCCAGTCACCGTAGCGGGTCGGCTCCGGCCCGGCGGGGCCGCCCTCCTCGGCCGGGCGGACCTCGGCATCGGCCGCGGCGCGACGGGCGGCGGCCTCCTCCAGCGCGCGGCGGGCGGCCGGCGTCAGGCGCTTGTCGGGATTGGCTCCGGGGGGAAGCGGGCCGTCGCTCTCACTGTGCATGGACAAGGTCTAACCGAGCTCCCGGACGCGAACAATCACCAGGCAGGGAGGTGGGGCGCGGTATGCCCGCGACAAGCCTCGCCGCCGCTTGATCCGTTCGACGAACGCTGGTTTTTTACCCTCCGCCCGTGGGGATACGGGCTATCTCAGGGAATTTCGAACCATGCCACGCGTCTCGAGCGCCTTCTTTCTCGTCGCCGCCCTCTGCGGCCTGGCCGGCATGGCCTGGGGCACGCACATGGGCATGTCCGGCGACCACAGCCTGTCGCCGGCCCACGCCCACCTGAACCTGCTCGGGTGGGTCACGCTCAGCATCATGGGCGGCTTTTACGCCCTGTCGCCCCGGAGCGGCTGGCTGCCCTGGGCCAACCTCGTCCTGTCCGCGACCGGCGCGATCCTGATGGGGGTGCTGCTGCCCCAGGTGCTGACCGGCAAGATGAGCGGCAAGGTGATGATGCCCGCCGAGGCCCCGGCCATTCTGGGCATGCTGCTGTTCATCACCGCGGTCGTCACCGGCCTGCGCCGGCCGTCCGGCGGGTGACGGCCTCTTGCGCCACGGCCCGCAAACGGGCACGGGGCGCGGTGTGAGCGAGATCGAAGACGCAGGCCTTCCCGCGCGGGAAGCGGCCGTACATTTCCTGGAAGCCGCCCTGGCCCGACGCGCGGGCCTCGAAGAGGCCCTGACCGCGCCGGCCTCGACGCGGCTGGACCCCCGCGAGCGCGCCTTCGCCCGGGCCCTGACCATGGCCACGCTGCGGCGGCTTGGCCCCATCGACCGGGCCATCGGCGGCAAACTGACCCGCGAGCCGCCCGAGCGGGTGCGCACCCTGCTTCGGCTGGGCGTGGCCCAGCTGTTCTGGATGGGCGTGCCCGACCACGCGGCGGTCTCGACCATCGTCGCCCTGACCGACAAGACCAAGGCCACCCGGCCGTTCAAGGGCCTGGTCAACGCCATCCTGCGCGGCCTGCTGCGCGACGGACCGCCGGCCGATGATCCGGAGGCGCTCGCCCCCGAGTGGCTGATGGCCCGCTGGAAGGCCGCCTTCGGGCTGGAGGACGCCCGGGCCCTCGCCGCGACCATCGCGCTGGAGCCGTCGACCGACCTCACCGTCCGCGACCCCGCCGACGCCGCGGCCGTCGCCGCCCTGCTGGAGGGCGAGGTCCTGGCCGGCGGCAGCGTACGCACCCCGCTGCGCGGCGATGTCGCCGAGTGGCCGGCCTTCACCGAAGGCCGCTGGTGGGTGCAGGACGCCGGGGCGGCCATTCCCGCCCGGCTGCTCAACATCCAGGCAGGCGAAGCCGCCCTCGACCTCTGCGCCGCCCCGGGCGGCAAGACGATGCAGCTGGCCGCCGCCGGCGCGACCGTCGTGGCGCTGGACCGCTCCGCCGACCGGCTCAAGCGGGTGACCGAGAACCTTGCCCGCCTGAACCTGGAGGCCGAGATCGTCGCCGCCGACGGCATCCTGTGGAAGGACGCGCGCAGGTTCGACGCGGTGCTGCTCGACGCGCCCTGCTCGGCCACCGGCACCTTCCGCCGTCACCCGGACGTGCTGTGGGCCGCCTCGCCGCTGGACATCGCCAAGCTGGCGGCGGTGCAGAAGCGGCTGCTCGACTCCGCCGCCGACCGGGTCAAGCCGAAGGGCCGGCTGGTCTACTGCGTCTGCTCGCTGGAGCCGGAAGAGGGCGAGGGCCAGGTCCGCGCCTTCCTCGCCCGGCGTCCGGACTTCGATCTCGACCCCATCGAGCCCGGCGAGGGCGGAGCCCCGGAAGCGGCCGTGCCTGACGGCTGGCTGCGCCTCCTGCCGCAACATCTGCCTGGCGGCGTCGACGGCTTCTTCGCGGCAAGGCTGGTCCGGCGGTTCTGAAGCGGCGCCGCGTCCTTGTTCCGCGGCGCCCGCCCGGTTAGATCAGGGCATGCCCACCCCGATCATCTCCCCGTCCATCCTGGCGTCCGACTTCTCGAAGCTCGGCGAGGAATGCCGCGCCGTGGAAGCGGCCGGCGCCGACTGGCTGCACATCGACGTGATGGACGGCCACTTCGTGCCCAACATCACCATCGGTCCCGACGTGGTGAAGGCGCTGAAGCCTCACGTCTCGATCCCGTTCGACGTCCATCTGATGATCGCGCCGGTCGACCCCTATCTTGAGGCCTTCATCGCCGCCGGGGCCGATATCGTCAGCATCCATCCGGAGGCCGGGCCACACCTGCACCGGTCCCTCAAGCGCATCCGCGAGCTCGGGGCCAGGGCCGGGGTGGTGTTCAACCCCTCGACCCCCGTCGAGCATGTCGAGTGGATCCTCGAGGACATCGACCTGATGCTGGTCATGACCGTGAACCCGGGGTTCGGTGGCCAGAGCTTCATCCCGGGCCAGCTGCGCAAGATCGAACGGCTGCGGAAGATGATCGACGCCTCGGGCCTCGACATTCACATCGAGGTCGACGGCGGCGTCACCCCGGTCACCGCGCCGCAGTGCATGGACGCCGGCGCGACCGCGCTGGTCGCGGGCTCGGCCGTGTTCAAGGGCGGTCCGGACGCCTATGCGGGCAATATCCGCGCCCTCAAGGGCGGCTGACCGGCGCCGTGGACGCGCCCCGCCTGCCCTCCCCGTCCTCCGCCGCGCTTGCCCTACAGGCCGCGGGCGAGGGTGCGCGCCGCTTCATCGAGCGCGAATGGTTCGGCACGCCGTTCCACCGGATGGCCATCGCCGGCCCCAGGCCCGAGGGCCTGGCCGCCAACCCCCGAGACCTGCGGCCGGTCGAGCCGGAGCGGGGCCGCAAGATCCTCGGTGGCGTCTTCGATCTGGCCGGGACGCAGCTGCCCATCGGGCCCCAGGGCGACCCCTTCGACCGCGCCAGCCCTGATCGACGCTTCGCCGTGGCGCTGCACCGCATGGACTGGCTGGGCGACCTGCTGGCGGCCGGCGACGCCGGGCCCAAGACCGGGCTGCGGCTGATCGGCGACTGGCGGCGGGTTTTCGGCCGCTGGAACGGCTTTTCCTGGGGCCCGGACATCCTCGAGCGCCGGGTGTTCAACCTCGCCTGCGCGGCGCGGCGGCTGACGGCCCCGGCCTCGGACGCCGAACGGGCGCTGTTCCTGCAGGACCTCGCCCGCCAGGCAAGGCACCTCACCCGGATCAGCCAGTCACCGGACCGGGCGCTGGAGCGGGCCGCGGTCGCGGGCATCGCCGGCTGCGCCCTGGCCGGTGAGGCCGGAGAGCTGCTCATCGACGTGTCCATGGCGCGGCTGCGGCATGACCTGCCGCTGACGGTGGGGCCCGACGGCGTCCACGCCTCGCGCTCGCCCCAGGCGGGGCTGGAGCTGCTGTTCGACCTGCTGACCCTGGACGACGCGCTGCACCAGCGCGGCCAGGCGGGGCCCGACGATCTGCCACGCGCCATCGACCGGCTCAGCGCGGCGACCCGCTTCTTCACCCTGCCCGACGGACGGCTGGCGGCCTTCCAGGGGGGGGAAGCCGCCTCTGCACGCCGGGTCTCGGCGGCCCTGGCCCATGAAGAGGGCGAGGACCGCATCCGGCGCCGCGCCCCGCACGGCGGCTATGAGCGGCTCGAGTCGGAGGCCCTGACCATCATGGTCGACGCCGGGGCGCCGGCGCGGGGGCGCTGGAGCGTCACGGCCTGCGCCCAGCCGCTGGCGATGGAGATCTGCTGCGGGCCGGATCCGATCATCGTCGGCTGCGGCTGGAGCGCCGCCTCCGGCGCGGCCCAGGCCCTGCGGCTGACCGACGCGGCCTCGACCGCCAACCTGGCCGATCTGTCGACGGGACAGCCGCTGCGGGGGATCGCCGCCGGGGCGCTGGGCCCCCGTCTGGTGGGCGCGCCCCGCGCCGTGGAAGCCCGCCGCCACGAGTCCGAGGCCGCCGCCTGGCTGGAGGTCAGTCACGAGGGCTGGGTCAAGCGCTTCGGCCTGATCCACGAGCGCAAGTTCTATCTCGACCGGGCGACCGAGGAGCTGCGGGGCGAGGACAACTTCCGGCCCAGGGTCGAGAAGGAGGTCGACGGCCCGCGCCGCTACTACCCCTTCACCGTCCGCTTCCACCTGCATCCGGACGCCCGCGCCTCTCTCGCCCGGGACCGCAAGAGCGTGCTGCTCAAGGGCCCGCATGACCAGGGCTGGTGGCTGCGCAACGACGCCATGGAGGTGTCGATCGAACCGTCGCTGCATATCGACAGCGGCGTCGCCCGGCGCACCGTCCAGGTGGTCCTCAAGGGCCAGGCCAGCGCCGACAAGGGCGGGCGTGTGCGGTGGAAGCTGTCGCGGGCCGAGGGGTGAAACCGCCTTCCTCCCTGCTCGCGGGGAGGACTGTCGCGCGCGAGTTGACTCCCGGCCGCCTCCCCGTATTTTCCGCCCGTTCGCGTGACTGGCGCATGAGGTGGCCCACCACCGGGGAGCGCGGACCTCAACAGCCGCGCGCCTGGGCTCCTTCTGATCCTCCGGAGAGCCGAACCATGCCTGCCGCCCCCGACTATCCCGCCGCCCCCGACGCCGCGCCGGTGAAGCGCGCCCTGCTGTCGGTCTCCGACAAGACCGGTCTGGTCGAGGCGGCGAAGGTGCTGGCCGAGCTGGGCGTCGAGCTGGTCTCGACCGGCGGCACCAAGGCGGCGATCGCGGCGGCGGGCCTGCCGGTCAGGGACGTCAGCGACCTGACCGGCTTTCCCGAAATGATGGACGGGCGGGTCAAGACCCTGCACCCCATCGTGCACGGCGGGCTGCTGGGCGTCCGCGACGCGGCCGAGCATGCGAAGGCCATGACCGATCACGGCATCGGCGGCATCGACCTTCTGTACGTCAATCTCTACCCGTTCGAGGCGACGGTGGCGGCCGGCGGCGATTACGCCGCCTGCGTCGAGAACATCGACATCGGCGGCCCGGCCATGATCCGCTCGGCGGCCAAGAACCACGGCTATGTCGCCGTCTGCACCGACCCGGCCGACATGGCGGAGGTTCTGGAGCAGCTCAAGGAGACGGGAACCACAAGCCTGGCCCTGCGCAAGACACTGGCCGCACGCGCCTATGCCCGCACGGCGGCCTATGACGCGGCCATCTCGACCTGGTTCGCGCAGCAGCTGGGCGACGCCCAGCCGGCCCGCAAGGCCATCGCCGGGACCCTGATCCAGACCATGCGCTATGGCGAGAACCCGCACCAGTCGGCCGCCTTCTACGCCGCCGGCCCGGCGCGGGCGGGCGTCGCCAACGCCCGCCAGCTGCAGGGCAAGGAACTCAGCTACAACAACATCGCCGACACCGACGCCGCCTTCGAGCTGGTCGCAGAGTTCAGCGAACCGGCCTGCGTCATCGTCAAACACGCCAACCCCTGCGGCGTGGCCACCGGCGGCGACCTGCTGAGCGCCTACCAGCGGGCGCTGGAATGTGACCCGGTCAGCGCCTTCGGCGGCATCGTGGCCGTCAACCGCAGGCTGGACCGCGCCGCCGCAGAGGCCATCGTCGAGACCTTCACCGAGGTGGTGATCGCGCCGGACGCCGACGACGAGGCCATCGCCGTGTTCGCGGGCAAGAAGAACCTGCGGCTGCTCGTCACCGGCGCCCTGCCCGACGCCCATGCGCCGGGCGAAGTGTTCCGCTCGGTGGCCGGGGGCTTCCTGGTCCAGAGCCGCGACACGTCGCTGATCAGGCCCGCCGACCTGAAGATCGTGACGAAGCGCGCGCCGTCCGATGAAGAAGTCCGCGACATGCTGTTCGCCTTCACCGTCGGCAAGCATGTGAAGTCCAACGCCATCGTCTTCGCCCGCGCCGGCCAGACCCTTGGCGTCGGCGCCGGTCAGATGAACCGCAAGGACAGCGCCCGGATCGCCGCCATGCGGGCCGGCGACTTTGGCCTCGACCTCAAGGGCAGCGCCTGTGCCTCGGAAGCCTTCTTCCCGTTCGCCGACGGCCTGATCCAGGCGGCCGAGGCGGGCGCCACGGCGGTGATCCAGCCGGGCGGCTCGATCCGCGACGAGGAAGTGATCGCCGCCGCCGACGAGCGGGGCCTGGCCATGGCCTTCACCGGCGTGCGGGTGTTCCGGCACTAGGGCGCCGGGCGTCCTTGGAGACGGCCCTTCGGGCCTGCTGAGGATGACTGGAAAGTAGAGCACCCACCATAGTCATGCTGAGCAGCGCCGTCAGGCGCGTGTCGAAGCAGGCGGGGCCGAGGAGCCAGCACCAACACGCTTGACCATGTGAGCGAGCGCTCACATACTGGCCGCCATGGCAGCCCTCCCCACCACCGTCGCCGGCCACGCAGAGCGAATCTCGCCCGGTTTCACGGTCAGCAAGCCGTTCGGCCCGGGGCCGTTTCCAGTGGCGGTGCAGCTGCACGGCTGCGCCGGGGCCCAGCCGTTCCAGAAGGCCTACGCCGCGGAGGCGGTTAAGGCCGGGTTCGCGGTGGTGATCGTCGACAGCTTCCGGCCGCGCGGGATGTCGCGGATGGACGGCAGCCTGCTGGTCTGCACCGGCGCGACCCTGCGCGGGGCCCAGCGGGTGGCGGATCTCTATGCGGTCATGCACTGGTTGCGCGGCCAGAGCTGGGCCGACGCCTCGCGGGTGGTGGCGGCCGGCTGGAGCCACGGCGGCTGGACGATCATGGACGCCATGGCCCAGGGCGACGGCGCGGCCCGGATGACCGGCCTCGGCGACGCCGGGCCGGAGCTCCTCAAGGGCGTTCGCGGGACCTTCCTCGTCTATCCCTACGCGGCCTTCCCGTCCCTGACCTCGGCCCGGGGCTGGCAAGGCGCGCGGCCGAAGGTCTTCGCGGTGCTGGGCGGCAGGGACGCCGTGGTCGGGGTGCGCCATCCCCAGAGGTCGCTTGAGCGACTGAAGCGCGACGGCCTGTCGGTCGATACCCTGCTGTTCCCGGACGCTACCCACGCCTTCGACGACGACGACGCCAATGACCCGCGCACCCGCTACCGCCCCGACCTCAGCGCCCAGGCGCGGGGGTTCTATGTGACGGCCTTGCGGGCGGCGGTGGTCTGACGGCCTACCCCGCCGCCACCGTCGCCAGCTCACGCAACGCGGCGTTGGCGATGGTCAGCTTGGCGAAGGTCCAGCCGCCGCCGGCCTGTTCGATCTCCTCGATGGTGCGCTTGACCGCCCGGCCGGGGCCGGAGTGCAGCTGCGCCCAGGAGGCGACGGTCGACTTCGCCTGCTCCGGCGTGCCCGCCGCGTCGGCGGCGCCGGCGAAGGTCATCACCGCCCGGGTCACCTGGGCCTGCTCGGCCAGCATGTCCTCGACGAGGCGACGGACGGCCATCCGCTCGAAGTGGTCGCCGCCGCGCTTCTCGCCCGCCGCCGCCCGCAGGCGGTCGAAGCTGAAGGCCGCGCCGACCTGGTGGTACAGCCGGGCGGCTGCCGCCACCGGCCAGCCGAGGCCGCTGGCCAGATCGACCAGCTCGGTCGCCGTGGTCAACGGCTGCAGGGCCGCGATCCTCTGGGCCAGGGCCTCGGGGGCCCCGTCCTTGACGAACAGCGCCGCCCGCCGGGCCACATTCTTCTGCTCGAAGCCGGACAGGATGCCGGGCGTCAGGGCGCGCAGCTCGTCCATACCCGCGCCGTAGCGGGCGGTCAGCGCGTCGACGCCGCCGTCGCCGGCCCGGCGCGCCATCCAGTAGGTCTGGCTGCGCAGGGTGTGGGTCAGGGCGCGGAACAGCGCCAGCTGACCCTCGGCGGGGGCCTTGCCGTCCAGGGCGGCCACCGCATCCCAGGTCTCGCCGAAGCCGAGGATCCGCCGGGCGGCCTCGAAGCCGGTGACCAGGGCCCGGGTGTCGCAGCCGGCCGCCGCCCGCAGGCGCGAGGGGAAGGTCGGGCCGCAGATGTTGATCAGCTCGTTGTCGATCACGGTGGCGATGATCTCGCGCCGCAGCCGGTGACGCTTCATCTCGTCGTCGAAGCGGCCGAGCGGCACTGGGAAATAGGCCTCCAGCACCTGTTCGAAGGCGGGATCGTCCGGGGCCTTGGACGCGACGATCTCGTCGAAGAGATCGAGCTTGCCGTAGGCCAGCAGCACCGCCAGCTCCGGCCGGGTCAGGCCCGCGCCGCCCGAGGCCAGCTCGGCCATCTGGGCGACGTCTGGCAGACCCTCGACCTTGCGGCTCAGACGGCCGCTGGCCTCCAGTTCGGTCATGAACCGGCCGTGGTTCTCCAGCTCGGCGGCGGCGTCCTGCTCCAGCAGGGAGATGGCCAGGGTCTGGTCGTAGTTGTGAGCCAGCACATGCTCGGCGACCTCGTCCGTCATCGAGGCCAGCAGGAGGTTTCGGTCCTCCCGGCTGGTGATCTTGCCGGCCCGCTCGACCATGCCGGTGAGGATCTTGATGTTGACCTCATGGTCGGAGCTGTCGACCCCGGCGGAGTTGTCGATGGCGTCGGTGTTGATCCGGCCGCCGTGCCCGCCGGCGCCGGCGCGGGCGAACTCGATGCGGCCGGCCTGGGTGAGGCCGAGATTGGCGCCCTCGCCGACGACGCTGACCCGCAGGTCGGCGCCGTTGACGCGCAGGGCGTCGTTGGCCTTGTCGCCGGCGTCGGCGTTGGTCTCGCCCTTCGCCTTCACATAGGTGCCGATGCCGCCGAGATAGAGCAGCTCGGCCTTCGCCTTCAGGATGGCGGTCATCAGCTCGGCCGGGGAGACGGCGTCGGCCTTGATCTCCAGCGCCGCCTTGATCTCGGGCGTCAGCGGGATCGACTTCAGGTTCCGCGCGAAGACGCCGCCGCCGGCGGAGATCTTGCTGCGGTCGTAGTCGTCCCAGGACGAGCGCGGCAGCAGGAACATCCGCTGGCGCTCCTCGAAGGACGAGGCGCTGTCGGGGTTCGGGTCTATGAAGATGTGCCGGTGGTCGAAGGCGGCGATCAGCCGGATGTGGCGGCTGAGCAGCATGCCGTTGCCGAACACGTCGCCGGACATGTCGCCGACGCCGACAACGGTGAAGTCGGTGGTCTGGATGTCCTTGCCGGCCTCGCGGAAGTGGCGCTTGACCGCTTCCCAGGCGCCGCGGGCGGTGATGCCCATGACCTTGTGGTCGTAGCCGGCCGAGCCGCCGGAGGCGAAGGCGTCACCCAGCCAGAAGCCATAGTCCTCGGCCAGGCTGTTGGCGATGTCGGAGAAGGTGGCCGTGCCCTTGTCGGCGGCCACGACCAGGTAGGGGTCGTCACCCTCGTGGGCGATCACCGCCGGCGGGCGCACGACGCTGTTGTCGACGGCGATGTTGTCGGTGATGTCGAGCAGGCCCGACAGGAAGGTGCGGTAGGCGCGGACACCCTCGGCGCGGACCGCGTCCGGCGTTCCGCCCCGCGGCAGATGCTTGGGATAGAAGCCGCCCTTGGAGCCGACCGGCACGATGACCGCGTTCTTGACCTGCTGCGCCTTGACCAGGCCCAGCACCTCGGTGCGGAAGTCGTCGCGGCGGTCCGACCAGCGCAGCCCGCCCCGGGCTACGGGGCCGAAGCGCAGGTGCACGCCCTCGACATGCGGGGCGGAGACGAAGATCTCGCGATAGGGCTTGGGCGCCGGCAGGTCGTCCAGCTCGCGGCTGGCGACCTTGAACGCGATGTAGGGCTTGGGCCGTCCGTCCTCGCCGGTCTGGTAGAAGTTGGTCCGCTTGACCGCCCCGACCAGCAGGGCGAGGCGGCGCAGGACGCGGTCGTGGTCGAGGCTCTCGACCGCCTGCAGCGCCTGGGTGATCTCGTCCATCACCGCCACAGCCTGGGTCTCGCGGGCCTTGATGTCGACGGCGATCGCCGGGTCGAACTTGATGCGGAACAGGTCGAGGATCAGCCGCGCCACGCCCGGGTGATCCTTCAGCGCCTGCTCCTGCACGGCCTGGCTGGGGTCGAGACCGGACTGCTGGCGATAGCGGGCCAGCGCCCGGATCAGCGCCGCGTCGCGCCAGGACACGCCCAGCTCCAGCACCAGCCGGTTGAAGCCGTCGCTCTCGGTCCGGCCCGTCCAGACGGCGGTGAAGGCGGACTCGAAGGCGTCCTGCACATCGGCGAAGACCAGGTGCTCGCCGCCCTCGTCCTCGAGAAGGAACTCATGGACCCAGACGGTCTCGCGGCCGCCGTCGGCGACGGTGGGCGTCAGTTCGAAAGCGTCCTCGATCAGGGCCTTGAGGCCCATGTGCTCGAGGATCGGCATGACCTCCGACAGCGGGGCCGAGCCGCCGCGGCGGTAGATCTTGAACCGGAAGCGGATCGCCGGGTCGCCGACATTGCGGAAGGCGCGGGTGCGGAAGCCCACGTCTCCCATGGCGTCGATCTCGGCCAGGTCGATCAGGGCCTCGTCGGCGGGGTAGTATTCACGGTAGCCGGTGCTGAAGCCGCCGGCCCAGCGGGCGAGGGTCGCGGCGACCCCGCCGGTCGGCGGCGCGGCGCGGACGGCGGCGTCGAAGCGGTCGCCCCAGGTGCGGGCCGTCTCGGCGATCTCCGCCTCGACCACCGCCAGGTCCGGCTCGGCCGGGGCGCCGGGCTCCAGCCCCAGGATGAAGTGAACCCGCGCCAGCGGGGCGTCGGAGAAGCTGGGATACCAGGCCGAGACCCGACCGTTGAACGCCTCGGCCAGGATGCGGCCGGCCCGCTCCCGGACGCCGGAGTCATAGCGTTCGCGCGGTACGAACATCAGCACCGACACGAACCGGTTGAACGGGTCGCGGCGGGCGAAGATGCGCACGCGGGGGCGGTCGTGCAGGTGCATCACGCCGAGGGCCAGGACCTGAAGCTCCTCCTCCGAGGTCTGGAACAGCTCGTCGCGGGGCCAGGTCTCGAGGATGTTGCGCAGGCGCTTTTCGCTGTGGCCGCCGCTGGTCACCCCGGCGCGGGCCAGCACGCCGGCCACCTTGCGCCGGATCAGGGGCACGTCACGGGCGGGCGCGTCATAGGCCTCGGCGGTGAACAGGCCGACGAAGCGGACCTCGCCCGAGGGCCGACCGTCGGGGCCGTACCGCTTGATCCCGACATAGTCCATGTAGCCGCGCCGGTGGACGCGCGAGCGCAGGTTGGACTTGGCCACGGTGAGCGGCGGCGTGCTTTCCAGATGCTGCTGCAGCGTCTTCGACAGGATGGCGGGCTCGCTGGCCCGGCGCAGCACGCGCTGCTCGGGGTCCCGAAGGACGCCGAGGTTGCCCTCGGCCGGATAGAGCGGCTCCTCCGACGCATAGCCGCCGTCGGCCGTGCGCGGGTACTCGTAGACCCGGGCGCCCAGGAAGACGAACTCCTCGCCCTCCAGCCACTCGAGGAAGGCGATATCCTCGGCCAGGGCCTCCGGCGAGGTCGTGACCCGCGCCGCGGCCAGCTCCTCGATCGTCCGGCGCATCAGCGCCTGCATGGCGTCGAAGTCCTCGACCGCCCGGCGGACATCGGCGAGGGTGACCTCCAGCGCGGCGATCAGCGCCTGCTCGCGGTCGGCGCCCAGCGGGTCGAGATGCACCTGGATCATCGACAGCCGGCGGCCGTCGCGTTCGACCACCGGGTGGAACAGGGCGCGGATCGGGAATCCGGCCTCGGCGATCTCGCCCATGATCGAGTCGACGAGGAAGGGCCTGTCCGGCTGGATGATCTCGAGGAGATCGCGGCCCCAGGCGCCGCCGGGACCGGTCCAGGGGCGGATGCGGATGGCGGGGGCGTCGCCGCGCACGGCATCGCCGAAGGTCCAGAACGCCGCAAGGGCGACGGCGATGTCGGCCAGCGCGTTCTGCGGCAATTCCTCGGCGAGGGCGTTTGCGGCGATCTGGCCGATGAAGGCGGCTTCGTCGGCTTTCAGCGCGCCGGGCTTTCGACCGAGGGCGGTTGCGAAGGCGGTGGTCAAGCCGGCGGCGTCGAGGCCCTGCGCGGCAGGGTGAAGGCTTTCGCCTTTCATGGCGTTTCCCCGTGGATCGTTCCCGCGAGCCTAGCCCGCTTGGGTTGCGGATCAACCGTGACCCGGCGGTTTAGGCAAGAACTTTCCGTTACGTCGCCCCTGTCGTCCAGGCTATGGCCCGACCGTTCCGGTTCCGAAACGGAATGCGCCGCCGGAGGGGGGGTCCGGCGGCGCTCCGAACGCGGCGTCAGGGGGGATGACGCGGCGCTTTCTTCGCGGCGCCCTTTCGGGGGAGGGCGGGGCGCCGGGGGGTCCGGGGGGCAGGGGAGTGCGCCCCGGACTGAACTTCAGATAGGCGCCCTTACGGAGGGTTCAAGAGTTCTCGCGGGAATCGGCGAAAATCCGCCCGCGGCGGCGCCGGCCGTGCTCGTCCAGCCCCTGGGGGTCGCCGTTCTCGCTCATCAGGATGGCGATCCAGCGCGAGCCGTCGAACTCCGCAAGGATGATCATCGCCATCACCGCCAGGGGCGTGGAGAGGAACATGCCCGGCAGGCCCCAGAGCAGGCCCCAGGCGGCCAGCGCCAGAAGCACGACCACGGGATCGATGTTCAGGCTGTCGCCCTGCATCTTGGGCTGGATGATGTTGCCGACGGTGAACTGGATCGCCTGCAGCGCCGCCAGCATCACCACCGCCTGCCAGAGGCCGGGAAACTGAACCAGCGCGAACACGGGCGGCAGGATGACGCCGATGAAGCCGCCGATGATCGGGATGTAGGAGGCCAGGAAGATCAGGAAGGCCCAGAACAGCGCGTTCTCGAGCCCGAGCAGGACCATGACCAGCCAGGAGCCGCCGGCGATCATCAGACCGGTCACCGTCTGAACCCAGAGGTAGCGTTCGACGCCGTCGCGGATGCGGGAGAAGACCAGGATGGCCTCGTCCCGATCACGGTTGTTCGGAAACAGGGCGACGACCTTCCGCCGGAAGCCGCGCCGGGCGGCGATGATAAAGCCCAGGTAGATCAGGACGAAGAAGGCGTCGGAGGCCACGCCCTGCAGGCCGGTGGCGAACTCCCCGAGGTACTGTTGCGGATTGAGGTCGGTGATGACCTCGGTCAGGGAGGGCGGCGCCTGCATCGCGAACAGGCCGTAGACCTGGGCGATCAGGCCGTTGAGCCGGGGGCCATAACTGACCAGCTGGTCCACGAAACTGCGGGCGTTGTCGGCGACCACCAGGACGGTGAGGCCGAAGATCCCCAGCGACAGTACGATGGCGGCCAGCAGCGACAGGGCGTCGGGCAGCCGGGGCCACTGGTGTTCCAGCCGGCGGGCGAAGCTGTCGACCATGATGGCCAGGAACAGGGCCAGGGCCAGGGGCGTAAGAATGCTGCGCAGCAGCCAGAGGGCGCAGCCGGTGGCGATGACGGCGATGATCACCACGGCGTTGCGGGTGATCTTGTCGCTGGTCGTCGCGGCGGTGGCCACCGGCGCGGGTTCCGGCTTGGCGATCGGGGCGCGCCTGGCGGCTGCAGACCGGGCGGCGGCGGGCTGGGCGGGCGCTTTTGCCATGGAATCCTCGTGAGTCGGCGGGACTGTCGCGGTCGCCCGAACGGTCGTCAATGCGCCTGCTTGGCGAAGCAGGCGGCCCGGCCTAGCTTCGGCCTCACTGCGGCATGGAGAACGAAATGAACGGCGCGAACGATCCGGGGCTTCTGTTCGTCGGCTTCTCCGACAAGCCCGAGACGATGCGGCTGGACCGCGCCAACCGCCACGGCCTCGTCGCCGGGGCGACCGGCACCGGCAAGACCGTGACGCTGCAGATCCTCGCCCAGGGCTTTTCGGACGCCGGGGTGCCGGTCTTCGCCGCCGACGTGAAGGGCGACCTGTCCGGCATCTGCCAGCCCGGAACCCCGAACGAGAAGATGCTGGCCCGCGCCGCCGGCATGAACCTGGAGCTGCGGCCCGACGCCCCGCCGACGGTGTTCTGGGACCTGTTCGGCGAGAAGGGCCATCCGGTCCGCACCACGGTCTCTGAAATGGGCCCGCTGCTGCTGGCGCGGATGCTGGAGCTGAACGACGTCCAGGAGGGCGTGCTCAACATCGTCTTCAAGGTGGCCGACGCCGAAGGGCTGCTGCTACTCGACTTCAAGGACCTGCAGGCGGCGCTCAAATACGTGGCCGACAACGAGAAGGAGATCGACACCGAGTACGGCAACGTCTCGGCGGCGACGATCGGCACCATCCAGCGCGGGCTCTTGACCCTGGAAACCCAGGGCGGCGCCAACCTGTTCGGCGAGCCGGCCCTGCTGCTCAGCGACCTGATGCGGGTCGACGGGTCGGGGCGCGGGGTCGTCTCGGTGCTGGCCGCCGACCGGTTGATCCAGAGCCCCCGGCTCTACGCCACCTTCCTGCTCTGGCTGCTGGCCGAGCTGTTCGAGGAACTGCCCGAGATCGGCGATCCGGAGAAGCCGCGGCTGGTCTTCTTCTTCGACGAGGCCCACCTCCTGTTCCGGGATGCGCCGAAGGCCCTGCTGGAGAAGGTCGAGCAGGTGGTGCGGCTGATCCGCTCGAAGGGCGTGGGCATCTATTTCGTCACCCAGAACCCGGCCGACATCCCCGACACCGTGCTGGCCCAGCTGGGTAACCGCTTCCAGCACGCGCTGCGCGCCTACACCCCGGCCGAGCAGAAGGGTCTGCGGGCGGCGGCGTCCAGCTTCCGGCCCAACCCCGCCTTCGACACCGCCGAGGCCATTCAGGCGCTGGGCGTGGGTGAGGCGCTGGTCTCGGTGCTGGACGAGAAGGGCGCGCCCTGCGTCACCGCCCGGGCGTTGATCCGGCCGCCCGCCTCGCGGCTTGGCCCGGCGACCGAGGCCGAGCGCGGCGCGATCATCGCCGGCAGCCCCGTCCGCGGTCTCTACGACACGGCGAAGGACCGCGAGTCGGCCTTCGAGCTCCTGAAGGTCCGGGCCGAACAGGCGACCCGCCAGGCGGAAGCGGCCGAGGCCGAGGCCGAAACCGCCAGACGGCGCGAGGCGGACGAGAAGGCCTGGGAGAAGGAACAGGACCGCCGCGACCGCTACGACCGGGCCCCCGCGCCGCGGCGCTCATCAAGCCGCCAGACCATGGGCGAGGCCTTCGGCAAGACCCTGGTCCGCACCATCGCCAGCCAGGTCGGCCGCGAGATCCTGCGCGGCGTTCTGGGGAGTTTGAAGAAGCGGCGCTAGGGGTCGCCCTCTGCGCCACCCATCCCGGCGAATGCCCGGATGGGCGGAGGTCCCGGGGGGTCTAGGCCGCCTTCTTCCGCCGGCGCGGGGCCTTGGCCTCGTCCAGTTTGGCGATCACCACGGCCGGGTCGGTGATGACAAAGCCGACCGCGTCGCCATGGGTCCAGGCGGACAGGGTGTCGGCCGGGGCCGGGCGGCCGATGGCGTAGCCCTGCACCTCGGCGCAGTCCTCGCCGCGCAGGAACTGCAGCTGTTCGTCGGTTTCCACGCCCTCGGCGACCACCGGGATGTCCAGGCTGCGGCCCAGGCCCAGCACCGCCTTGACGATGACGGTGGCGCGCTCGTCGCGGTGGATGTTCTCCACGAAGCTCTTGTCGACCTTGATCTTGTCGAACGGGAAGGACTGCAGCGTCGACAGCGACGAGAAGCCGGTGCCGAAGTCGTCCATGGCGATGCGGACGCCCAGGGCCTTGAGCCGGCGCAGGTTGTCCAGCGCCCGCTGGTAGTCCTTGAACAGCGCGCTCTCGGTGACTTCCAGCTCCAGTCGGGCCGGAGACAGGCCGGACTCGATCAGGATCTGGTGGACCAGGATCGGCAGGTTGGGCTGGTTGAGCTGCAGCGGCGACAGGTTGACCGCTATGCTCAGCGGGTTGGTCCACTGCGCCGCCTCGGCGCAGGCCTTGCGCAGCACCCACTCGCCCAGCGGGACGATCAGGCCGGTTTCCTCGGCCAGCGGGATGAAATCGATCGGCGGGATCATGCCGCGGGTCGTGTGCTTCCAGCGCACCAGGGCCTCGAAGCCGCAGATCTCGCCGTCGCAGGCGCGGGCCTGGGGCTGGTAGTGGACGACCAGCTCCTCGTCGATGATCGCCTGACGGAGTTCGCGGGCCAGGTTGCGGCGCTCGCGGATCGACTCGTCCATCTCGCGCTTGAAGAAGCGATAGGCGCCGCGGCCGCTTTCCTTGGCGCGGTAGAGGGCCATGTCGGCGTTGGCCAGCAGGGCCTCGCCGGTGCGGCCGTCGTCAGGGAACAGCGACACGCCGAGACTGGCGGCCATGGCCAGCTCCTGGCCCTCGTACTGGACGCTCTCGCGCAGGGTCTCGAGCAGCTGGCCGGCCAGCTCGGCCGCGGCCGTGGCCTGGTCCTGGTCCTGGTCGGCGACATGGACGATGACGAACTCGTCGCCGCCCAGCCGGGCCGCGAAGGAGGGCGAGGCCACCGACTCCTGCAGCCGGCGGGCGGTTTCCACCAGCACCGCATCGCCGGCCAGGTGGCCGTGCAGGTCGTTGGCTTCCTTGAAGTGGTCCAGGTCGATACAGACCAGCGACAGCCGCTCGCCGGAGGCCTCGACGCGGTCGAGGGTGGCGGCCAGACGCGCCTGCAGCGCGTTACGGTTGGGCAGGCCGGTCAGGCCGTCGTGTTCGGCGAGATAGCGGATCTTCTCCTCGGCCGACCGCCGCTCCCGCAGGTCGCGGATGGCCAGGACGGTCAGGCCGCTGGTCTCGGCGCGGGCGCCGTCGTCCATCAGGCGGGCGAAGATCTCGACCGGGATCGAGCGGCCGCCGTCGACGGGCTGCATGCGGCCCTCGGCGCGCTCGGCGCCGTCGGTGTGCACGCCCCGGAAGTCGTCGAAGGTCAGCATCCCGTCCATCAGCGGCTTGCCGACCAGGGCCTCGAGCGACGCGCCGGCCATTTCGCAGAAGGCGGCGTTGGCGTCCTTGATGGTGCCCTGCTGGACAACGACGATGCCTTCGTAGGCGGCGTTGGCCAGGGTGCGGATGCGCTCCAGCGCCGACTGGGTGGTCTGGGATTCGATGAAGACCGCGCCCAGGCCCGCCAGCACGATCAGGCCGGTGATGCTGGTCACCGCCAGGGTCATCAGCCCGCCCGACAGCAGCTGCTCGGGGACGACGATGCTCGCGTCGGGGACGATGGTGATGGCGCCCATGCCGGTGAAGTGCAGCGCGCAGACCGCGAGGGTCATGCAGCCCGCGCCGATCAGCTGGCGCACGATGCCGCGGGCGTCGCCGCAGAGCAGCAGGGCCGCCGAGGCGCCGACCACCCCCAGCAGCACCGAGGCGCCGATGGTGGCGGCCTCCCAGACGATGTGGCCCTGGGTCACGAAGGACGACATGCCGGTGTAGTGCATCGCACCGATGCCCAGGCCGATCAGCAGGCCGCCGGCCAGCTGGTTGACGACGTCACGGTCGCGATTGGCGGCGGCGGCGAAGAAGCCGGCGGCCATGAACAGAACCGCGACCATCAGCGACAGGATGGTGCCGGTCGGCGAGAAGCCGGTCCGCATGCCGGGATCGTAGGCCAGCATGCCGAGGAAGTGGGTCGCCCAGACGCCCGATCCGGCGACCAAGGCGGTGAACAGGAGCCAGGCGGCGCGGGCCACGCCCCGGGCGCCGTTCATACGGGAGTAGAGCCTGAACGCCGTCAGCGACGCGCAGAGACAGACCAGCGCCGCGAAGGCCACCACCCCGTAGTCGTGCTCGTTGACGAGACACGAGAAGACCTTGAACAACGCCCCACTCCCCATTCTGGAGAATTCACAGGTCGTCACTATGCGGCGGAGTTCCAAAGAAAGCGTTTCATGGCGGGACGGGGCCGGACGGGGCCCCGGGCCGGAACGCGAAAGGCCGGGCGCTGGGCCCGGCCTTTGACGAAATCGATCTTCTAAATGGAGCGGGCGATGAGATTCGAACTCACGACCCCAACCTTGGCAAGGTTGTGCTCTACCCCTGAGCTACGCCCGCGCTCCAGAGACGCTTGAAGAAACGCCCCGAAAATCGAGAGGCGGCTTATGGCAGAGGGCCAAAGCCTTGGCAAGCGGCGTCGGGCGAGATTCTCACCGCCCGTCCGCCCGCCGCCTCAGACCCCCAGTTTCGGCGGCTTGAGACGACGCTTGTTGACATGGCTCGCCGGGGCCGGACCGGTGTCTTCCGGCAGCTCGCCCTTGAAGTAGTAGCGCTGCCAGGCGTCGCGCATCGCCTCGGGGTCGGACTTCGCCAGGCGCGTGTTGAAGTCCTGCCGCTGGCGGAACCAGGCGTCGTACTGGTCGCGCAGGGCGGTGTTCGCCTCCAGCGACCGGGTGACCGGCTGCACCTGCCCCAGTTCGCGGTCCTGCTGCAGGGTGATGAAGCAGAAGGGCTCGCCCTTCTCGAACCGCACCCTGCCCGGGCGGGTGAAGATCCAGTTCATCGTGAAGGGGAAGGGCAGCCAGTCGGTCTCCACCAGCCCCTGCAGGGCCTGGATGCCGTCCTTCACATGGTTGGGCGCGCCCTGGACCCACATCGACCAGCCGGGCGGCGTGCGGAACAGGTAGCCCGGATGGAAGGTGATGATCCCCCGCGAGAAATGGCTCTTCACCAGGTCGTGGAAGTCCGGGTGCGGGTGGTCGGCCTTGAAGGTGATGTCGGCCTGGTCCGGCCCGCCGTTCCACTCGGCCGTGAAGCCGACCGGGCAGAGAATCTCCCAGCCGCTGGTGTTGGCCATGGTCAGCGGCAGGCAGCGATAGGCGTGGCGATCGAGGAAGCCCTCCATCCAGGCGCGCTGCGGACGGCCCGGCACGATGTCGGGCGGACGCAGGCTGGTCGGGTAGCACTCCAGTTCCATGTCCATGGCCGGTCCTCACGCTGACGGATGTCCCGATCCTGTGGCGCGGCGAGGCCGGTTCCGCAAGACCCGGGGTTTCGGCTAT
This sequence comes from Caulobacteraceae bacterium, assembly GCA_027487945.1. Taxonomy (GTDB): domain Bacteria; phylum Pseudomonadota; class Alphaproteobacteria; order Caulobacterales; family Caulobacteraceae; genus Caulobacter. Next base: position 73,040 of record JAIYCQ010000008.1, on the reverse strand, counting down.
GGGAGACGGATGAAGACACGCGCCGACCTCTTCGCCTTCCTCGACGCCGAGGGGATCGCCCACGCCACCACCGACCACCCCGCCGTCTTCACGGTCGGTGAGGGTGAGGCCATCAAGGCCGCGATGCCGGGCGGCCATACCAAGAACCTGTTCCTGAAGGACGCGAAGGGGCAGCTGTGGTTGATCTCCGCCCTGGGCGAGACGACCATCGACCTCAAGAGGCTTCACCCGGTCATCGGCTCGGCCCGGCTGTCGTTCGGCAGCCCCGAGCTGATGTTCGAGACCCTGGGCGTGACGCCCGGCTCGGTCACGGCCTTCGGGCTGATCAACGACACCGGCCGGCGCGTACGGTTCGTGCTGGACGCCGCCCTGGCCGCGGCCGACCCGGTGAACTTCCACCCCCTGACCAACACCGCCACGACCGCCGTGTCCCAGGCCGGCCTGCGGGCCTTCCTGGCGGCGCTGGGGGTGACCCCCCTGATCGTCGATTTCGAGGCGATGGAAGTCGTCTGACACGTTGAAGACCGCGCCGCTTGCGACCATCTTGGCGGACAGACGTTTGACCCGGCGCCGCGCGCGCCGCGCCCCCCTACGGAACACGGCATGACCCTGATCGGCGAGACCACCGCGAGCGAAGACCTCATCAAGGACGGCTCCGACGCCACCTTCATGACCGATGTCATCGAGGCCTCGAAGACGACGCCGGTGCTCGTCGACTTCTGGGCGACCTGGTGCGGCCCCTGCAAGCAGCTGACGCCGGTGCTGGAGAAGGTGGTGCGGGAGTCGAAGGGCGCGGTGCGCCTGGTCAAGATCGATGTCGACAAAAATCCCGGGTTCGCCGGCCAGCTGCGCGTCCAGTCGATTCCCACCGTCTACGCCTTCGTCGACGGCCAGCCGGTGACCGGCTTCCAGGGCGCCCAGCCGGAGAGCGAGATCCGCCGCTTCGTCGACCGGCTGGCCGGACCGCCGCCCGCCTCGGAGGTCGACGAGGTGCTGGCCCAGGCCAAGGAGTCCTTCGAGCTGGGCGATATCGGCGGCGCGGCCCAGGGCTATGCCGAGGTGCTGCAGATGGATCCGCAGAACGTGAAGGCGCTCGGCGGCCTGGCCCGCTGCTGCCTGCTCGGCGGCGATATCGAGCAGGCGACGGCGATCGTCGCCATGGCCCCGGCCGACGCGAAGGACCCTGATCTGGAGGCCGCCCGCGCCGCCCTGGCCCTGGCCGACAGCGCCAGCTCGGAGACCGCGCCGTTCGAACAACGGCTGGCGAGTGATCCGGATGACCATGAGGCGCGTTTTGAACTGGCGGGGGCCATGGCCGCCCAGGGACGGTTCGCGGACGCCGCCGACCATCTGCTCAGGATCATCGAGCGGGACCGGACCTGGAACGACGAGGCGGCCCGCAAACAGCTGCTGACGGTCTTCGAGGCCGCCGGCGCGACGTCGGATGTGACGCGGCAGGGACGACGACGCCTGTCGTCGATCCTCTTCAGCTAGGAGGCCGCTATGGCCACGGGATACCGCAAGGCTGTGGACCTGCCGCTGGCGATCCCCGTCTTTCCGCTGGACGGGGCGCTGCTGCTGCCCGGCGGGCAGTTGCCGCTGAACATCTTCGAGCCCCGCTATCTCAACATGATCGACGACGTCATGGCCGGAGACCGTCTGCTGGGCATGGTCCAGACCCGGGGCGGGCAGCGCGACCTGCCGGCCCTCGCCCCCGTGGGCTGCCTGGGCAAGGTGACCAGCTTCGCCGAGACCGCCGACGGCCGCTATCTGATCACCCTGACCGGCCTGTGCCGCTTCGATGTGGCCGAAGAGTTGCCGGTCCGCGCCCCCTATCGCCAGGTGCGGGCCCGTTTCGACCGTTTCGAGGCCGACCTGCGCGAGGACGAGACCCCCGACAGCCTGGACCGGACCGGCTTCCTGGCCGCCCTGGGCCGCTATCTCGAGCACCGGGGCCTGGGCATCGAATGGGAGTCCGCCGAGGCCGCGCCGATGGACGCCCTGGTCAACAGCCTGGCCATGGGCCTGCCGTTCGACGCCGCCGAGAAGCAGGCGCTGCTGGAGGCGGTGACCATGGAGGATCGCGCCGCGACCCTGACCGCCCTGCTGGAAATCGATGCGGCGGGCGGCGACGACGGCCACGGCACGATGCAGTGATTGGCGACGCCGCCAACCGGGGCTAGAACCGGATCATGAACGAAGCCGCCACCCCCAAGGTCGATCCCCGCCTGCTGGAGATCCTCGTCTGCCCGGTCACCCAGGGTCCGCTGACCTATGACCGCGACAAGGGCGAACTGATCAGCGCCTCGGCGAAGCTGGCCTATCCCATCCGCGACGGCGTGCCGATCATGCTGCCGGACGAGGCGCGGGTGCTGGAGGGGTAGGACCTTACGGTCATCCCGGCCGAGGCGGAGGCGGGTTCCGTAGCGCCGGCGCACGGCATGGGCCGGGTCCCGGACCACCCTGCGGCAGCCCGGGAGGACCTCGTGACTAAAGCGCCTGACCGCGCAGCAGCCGCGGCAGATCGCCGACCGCGCCGCCGGCCTCCTGCATGAAGAACCGCCTCGCCGGGCCGATGCGGTTGACCACCGACATGCCGACGCCCCGCGCCAGCCGCAGCAGCGGATGGTCGTTGGAGAACAGCCAGACGAAGGCGTCGGTGCCCGCCGCCAGGGTCATGGTGTCGAACCGTCGCCAGGCGGCGTAGCGGTCGAGGACCAGCTCCGAGCCGATATCCTCGCCGAGGCGCGAGGCCTCGACCAGCACCTCGGCCAGGGCCGCCGCGCCCTTCAGCCCCAGGTTCAGGCCCTGGCCGGCAATGGGGTGCACCCCGTGCGCGGCGTCGCCCAGCAGGGCCACCCGCGGTCCGCTGAACCGCTCGGCGATCGACAGGGTCAGGGGGTAGGTGAACACCGGCCCCGCCACCTCGACGCCGCCGAGAAACTCGCCGAAGCGCCGGTGCAGGTGGGCGTTGAACGCCTCGGGCCGGGCCGTCTGCAGGGCCTCCGCCCGATCCCGCTTCTCGGTCCAGACCAGGCTGGCGCGGTTGTCGGTGAGCGGCAGGATGGCGAAGGGGCCGCCGGGCAGGAAGTATTCGTGGGCCACCCCGCCGTGCGGCTGCTCGAGCTTGACGGTGCAGACCACGCCGGTCTGCGGATAGTCCCAGCCCACGGCCTCGATGCCGGCCGCCTGGCGCACCGTCGATCCCCGCCCCTCGGCGCCCACGACCAGCGGCGCGGTCAGGACGGCGCCGTCCGACAGGGTGACCTTGCTGAACGCCGCGCCGATCTCCACCCCGGCCACCCGCGCCGGGGCGATGACGCGGATGCCGGCGTCGATCACAGCCCTGGCCACGGCGGCGCGGACATGGCGGCTTTCCAGCATGTAGCCCAGCGGCTCGCCGGCCACGCGGTCGGCGATCTCGGCGGCGTCGAAATGCAGGAAGAAGGGCGTCTGGCCGGGAGTCGCCGCGCCCGGTGACCGGCCGTCGGTGACGAGGATGTGGTCCATCCTCTGGGCGTGGGGCTCCAGATCATCGGCAAGGCCCAGGGCCCGCCACTGGCGGAAGCAGGAATAGGCGATGGCCCAGGAGCGGCCATCGAAGTCGGGCGCCAGCTGGGCGTCGAAGGGGGCGGGATCGACCAGCACCGGCTCGAGGCCGCCGCTCTTCAGCGCCAGCGCCAGGGTCGCGCCGGCGACGCCGGCTCCGGCGATCACAACGTCCGCGTCATGGGGTCTGGTCATGTCAGTAGGGCACCGGGGGCGCGCTCTGCGCGGGCGGCGATTCGAGAAGGTCGCCGACAGGATCTTCCGAGGGGGCGGGCCGGGGGGCCGGGGCCGGACGGGGGCGCGGCGGCGCCGGCTGGGCGGCGGGCGTCGCGGCGGGCGAGGTCGCCGGGGTCGAGGCGGGCGGGCTCGCCGGAGCCGGCGTCACCGCCGTATCTGCCTCTGCGGCCTCGGCGGTTTCCCCGGTCTCCGACGCCTTCGGTTGCGGTCGCGCCGCCGTCGTGGCCGGGTCCGGTCGAGCCGCCGCATCGGGATCGAAAGCCGTGGCGTCGCGGATCACCGCGTCGCCGGGTCCGGCGCCGGGCGTCACCGGATCGGGCGCGCCGGTGTACCAGGCCGGCGGATTGCGCCGGATCTGGTCCTTGAAGCCGAGCCACAGGCCCAGGGCCCCGCAGATCGCGAGGAAGGCGACGACCCAGCGCAGGGCGGGCGGGGCGGCTCGTTCGGTCTCCATACGGGCAGACTACCGCGCCGCGCGGGGCTGCGAAAGCGCGGCAAGCCGCCTTTTGCGTCTGCCGTCCGGGGTCGTGCGCCCTGGAGCGCCGAAGACTGGACGGTTCGGTCCAATTAACGCTTGCGGCGACCCGGGCGTGGCGATACCCCTAGCGTTCGAGGGGCGGATCGTCGTCCGCGCGCTCGCGTCATGCGGAGGCCGTCTCCATGCCAGTCATCCCCCGGAACCAGATCCTTCCGGCCACGGTCGCGGTGATCGCGGGCCTCGCGATCCTGATCGGCGGCGGCGCCTGGTGGATCGAGAAACAGGCCTGGGAGAAGACCGACAACGCCTTCATCCAGGCCGACACCGTGCAGGTCAGTCCCCAGGTGTCAGGCTATGTGGTCGAGGTGCTGGTGGCCGACAACGCCCATGTCGAGGCCGGACAGGTCCTGGCCCGGATCGACCCGACCAGCTTCCAGGCCCGGCTGGACCAGGCCATCGCCAACGCCAACGCGCTGGAGGCCGCCGTCACCGCCGTCGACGACAAGGCCGCGCTGGAGCAGGCGGTGATCGCCGAGCGGGCCGCGGGGGTGAGCATCGCCCAGGCTGAGGCGGGCCGCATGGAGGCCGACCTCAAACGCTACGGCGACCTGGCCGGTCAGGGCTGGGTCTCGGACCAGAAGCTGCAGACCGTGCGGGCCGGGGCCGCCCAGTCCCGCGCCGGGGTGACCCAGGCCCAGGCCGCGCTGGAGGCCGAACGGCGCAGCGCCGCCTCGCTGGGCTCGGCCCGGGCCCAGACCGTGGCCCAGGCCCAGGCCGCCCGCGCCGCCGTCGCCCAGGCCCGCATCGACCTGGAACGCACCATCATCCGCGCCCCGGCCGCCGGGGTGATCGGGGCGCGCGCCGTGCGGCCCGGGCAGCTGGTGCAGCCCGGGGTGTCCCTGATGAGCATCGTGCCGCTGGGCAGGACCTATGTGGTCGCCAACTTCAAGGAGACCCAGCTGGGGCGGCTGCGCATCGGCCAGGCGGTCGAGATCAAGGCCGACGCCTTCGGCGGCGAGACCATCGCCGGGCGGGTCGAGAGCTTCGCCCCGGCCACCGGCGCGGAGTTCGCGCTGATCCCCGTCGAGAACGCGGTCGGCAACTTCACCAAGATCGCCCAGCGCGTCCCGGTCCGGGTGGCCGTCGACCGTGGCGCGCCGCTGGCCGGGGCCCTGCGGCCCGGCCTGTCGGTCGAGGTCCGCGTCGACGTGCGCGACAGGACCGGCATGAGCTTCGCCGAGTCGGGGGCCGCCCCGACGCGCTACGTCCGCACCGGCCAGTCCCGGTAGGGCCGATGACCGCCGCCACCCACACCGGCGGATCGACGGCCGCGGCCGTCGACTGGCCCAAGCTGTTCCTCGGCTTCGGCGGCATGGCCATCGGCCAGTTCATGGCCATCCTCGACATCCAGATCGTCGCGGCCTCCCTGCCGCAGATCCAGGCCGGGGTGGGCGCGAGCGCCGACCAGGTCAGCTGGATCCAGACCGCCTATCTGATCCCCGAAGTCGTGATGATCCCGCTGTCGGCCTACCTGTCGCGGCTGTGGGGGACCCAGCGGGTGTTCCTGTTCAGCTGTGGCGGCTTCCTGGTCATGAGCGTGCTGGCCGGGATGTCGACCAGCATCGACATGATGATCCTGTGCCGCGCGCTGCAGGGCTTTGTCGGCGGGGCGATGGTGCCGACCGTCTACGCCATAGCCTTCACCGCCTTCCCGCCGGACAAGCGGATCACGGCCAATGTGGTGACCGGCATGATCGTCACCCTGGCGCCGACGATCGGACCGACGCTGGGCGGCCATCTGACCGAGCTGCTCAGCTGGCGCTGGCTGTTCTTCATCAATGTGCTGCCGGGCCTGCTCAGCCTGGGCCTGGTCTGGCGCTTCGGGAACTTCGACAAGGGCGACAAGGACCTGGCCCACAGCTTCGACTGGTTCGGCCTGGCCATGATGGCCACCTTCCTGATCACCATGCAGTACGTGGTCGAGGAGGGCGCCAGGGAGAACTGGTTCGAGGACGACATGATCCTGTGGCTGACCGTGCTGTCGGCGGTGGCGGGGGCGATCTTCGTCTGGCGACAGCTCAACTATTTCCGGCCGATCGTGCAGCTGCGGGCCTTCGCCGACCGCAACTTCGCGCTGGGCATCATGATGTCGACGGTGTCGGGCGCGGCGCTCTACGGGGGCACCTTCCTGATGCCGCTGTACCTGGGCCGGGTGAGGCAGTTCTCGGCCTCGGAGGTGGGAACCACCATGCTGGTGTCGGGGCTGGCCATGTTCATCACCGGACCGCTGGCCGGCCGGTGGGTGCGCCAGATCGACGCCCGCGTCCCGATGTTCTGCGGCTTCAGCATGATCGCTTGGGGCATGTGGATGGGCCATGCGATCACCGACGAGTGGGGGTTCTGGGAGTTCGCCTGGCTGCAGGCCTTCCGCGGGGTGGGGGTGATGATCGCCATGATCGCCACGACCCAGCTGACCATGAGCACCCTGACCCCGGACCTGATCAAGGATGCATCAGGGCTGGTGAACCTGTCGCGCAATGTCGGCGGCGCCGTGGGCATGGCCATGCTGTCGACCAGCCTGACCACCCGAACGGCTGTGCATATGAACGAGCTGTCGGCCAAGGTCGGCGTCGACTCGATCCAGGCCCAGGGCATGCTGGCCGGTCTGACCGCGCGCATGCAGCAGCTGGGGGTGATCGACCCGGACGGAGCGGCGATGAAGGCCTTCCAGTACATGATCCACCAGAAGGCCCAGGTGCTGGCCTTCGGCGACGGCTTCGCGCTGCTGACCATCGGCGCCCTGGCGGCGGCGGCCCTGTCGCTGCTGACTTCGCCGGGCAACACGCCGATCCCGCAGCTGGGATCGGGCGGCGGAGGGGATCACTAGATGCCCAGGCTGGCAGGACAGATCGATCTCGCCAAGACCGAGGCCATCCTCGACGCGGCCTCCGAGGTGCTGGGCGAGCGGGGGCTGGCCGCGCCCATGGAGGCGATCGCCCGACGCGCCGGGGTCTCCAAACAGACCGTCTACAACCACTATGGCAGCAAGGCCGAGCTGATCCGCGCCCTGGTCGACCGCCGGGTGGCCGGCATCACCGCGCCGCTGCGCGAGCCGGGCGCGCAGGAGCATCCGCAGGACGCGCTCTGCGCCTATGCCCGGACGGTGCTGAAGGTGGTGAACGGCCGCAACTACGGCCTGATGCGGGTCACCATCCAGAGCGCCGGCGAGATGCCCGACCTGGCCCGCACGGTGTTCGAGGCCGGCCCCATGCGCTCGCGCGCTCAGCTGGCCGCCTTCCTGGAGATGGAGACGCGCGCCGGCCGCATGAACGTCCCCGATCCGCTGCAGGCGGCCGAGTTCTTCAGCGGCATGGTGCTGGGTCAGCGCCAGACCCAAGCGCTGATGAACCTGGGCCCGGACCTGAGCGAGGACGAGGTCGAGACCCTGGCCGCCGAGGCGGCGCGGATCTTCATGCGGGCCTATTCGGCCTAGCGCCTACCCCTCGGCCGTCTCCGGATCCGGCAGGCCGATCATGTGGAAGCCGGCGTCGACGTGGACCACTTCACCGGTCGTCGAGAAGCCGAGGTCCGACAGCAGCCACAGCGCCGCCCCCGCCACGCCCTCCATCGAGGTGTCTTCCTTCAGGGCGCTGAACGCCCGCCCCTGGCTGAGCATGCCGCGGCCGCCGGAGATGCCGGCCAGCGACAGGGTGCGCATGGCCCCGGCCGAGATGGCGTTGACGCGGATGCCCTTGGGGCCGAGGTCGCGGGCGATGTAGCGGGTCGCCGCCTCGAGCGCCGCCTTGGCCACGCCCATGGTGTTGTAGTTGGGGATGACCCGCTCGGCGCCGAGGTAGGTCATGGTGATCATCGAGCCGCCGTTCGGCATCATCTTCGAGACCCGTTTGGCGCAGTCGACGAAGCTGAAGGCCGAGATGTTCATGGCCCGCAGGAAGCCCTCGCGGGTGGTGTTCTCGACGAACGAGCCCTTCAGCTCGTCCTTGTTGGCGAAGGCGATGGAGTGGACGAAGGCGTCGAGGGTCCCGAAGTCCTGTTCGAGCTGGCCGAAGGCGGCGTCCATCGAGGCGTCGTCGGTGACTTCCATCGGCACGAAGGTCTTGACCCCGATGCTCTCGCCCAGAGGCCGGACGCGCTTTTCCATGTCCGGCAGGTAGGCGAAGGCCAGCTCGGCGCCCTGGGCGGCCAGCTGCGAGGCGATGCCCCAGGCGATGGAGTTATGGTTGGCGACGCCGGTGACCAGGGCCTTCTTGCCCTTCATCAGCTCGCCCTTGGGGAAGTTGTAGTCGTCGGCCATCGGGAGTGTTCCGTGTCTTCTTGGGAGGCGGCGGCGGGGTCTACACCCGCGCCATGATCAGGCAGCCATTGGTGCCGCCGAAGCCGAAGCTGTTGGACATCACCGTCTCGACCTGTCGGTCGGCCCGCTTGCGCAGGATCGGCATGTCCTCGAACGCCGGGTCGAGGGTCTCGATGTGGGCGCTCTCGGCCAGGAAGCCGTTGTTCATCATCAGGATCGAATAGATCGCCTCCTGCGCGCCGGCGGCGCCCAGGCTGTGGCCGGTCAGGGACTTGGTCGAGGAGATGGCCGGGGCGGTCTTGCCGAACACGGCGCGAACCGCTTCCATTTCCTTGATGTCGCCCACGGGCGTCGAGGTGCCGTGCGGGTTGAGGTAGTCGATGGTCCGGCCGCCGGCCCCGGCCAGCGCCAGGTTCATGCAGCGGGTCGCGCCCTCGCCCGAGGGGGCGACCATGTCGAAGCCGTCCGAGTTGGCCGCGTAGCCGACGACTTCGCCATAGATCTTCGCGCCGCGCGCCTTGGCCCGCTCGTACTCTTCCAGCACCACGATGCCCGCGCCGCCGGCGATGACGAAGCCGTCGCGGTTGGCGTCATAGGCGCGGCTGGCCGTTTCCGGGCGGTCGTTGAAGTTGCTGCTCATCGCGCCCATGGCGTCAAACAGGTTGGACAGCGACCAGTCCAGCTCCTCGGTCCCGCCGGCGAAGACCACGTCCTGCTTGCCCCAGGCGATCTGCTCGTAGGCCGAGCCGATGCAGTGGGTGGAGGTGGCGCAGGCCGAGCTGATCGAGAAGTTCAGGCCGCGAATCTTGAACCAGGTGGCCAGGGTGGCCGAGGCCCCCGAGCTCATCGCCTTGGGCACCGCGAACGGGCCGATGCGCTTGGGGCCCTTTTCGCGCGTCGTGGCCGCCGCTTCGATGATCACCTTGGTGGAGGGCCCGCCGGCGCCGACGATCAGGCCGGTGCGGTCGTTGGAGACCTCGGTCTCCTCCAGGCCGGAGTCGGCGATGGCCTGTTCCATGGCCACATGGGCCCAGCCGGTGCCCTGGGCCAGGAACCGCGCGGCGCGGCGGTCGACCAGCGCCTCCCAGTCACAGTCGGGCGAGGCCTGGACCTGGCTGCGGAAGCCGAGGTCGGCATACTCCTGGGTGAACCTGATCCCGGACTTCGCGTCGCGCAGCGAGGCGATGACCTCATCGGCATTGGCGCCGATGGACGAGACGATACCGATACCGGTGACGACAACGCGCCGCATAGCTTTTCCCCAGGTTTTTCCCTTGTGACCGCTCCGCCATGGAGCGGCCGCCCGCGCCGGTCCTTTGGATCAGACCATGTCTTTCGGGTCGAAGAGGCCGACCCGCAGGTCCTTGGCCTCGTAGATGGCCTTGCCGTCGGCCTCCATAACCGCATCGCCGATACCCATGACCAGCTTGCGGTTGATGACGCGCTTGAGGTCGACGCGATAGCGGACCTGCTTGATCGCCGGGGTGACCTGGCCGGTGAACTTCACCTCGCCGACGCCCAGGGCGCGGCCGCGGCCGGGGCCGCCGATCCAGCCCAGGTAGAAGCCGACCAGCTGCCACATGGCGTCCAGGCCGAGGCAGCCGGGCATCACCGGGTCGTTGTTGAAGTGGCAGGCGAAGAACCACAGGTCCTTGTGGATATCGAGCTCGGCCAGAACCTGACCCTTGCCATAGGCGCCGCCGTCACTGGTGATTTCCGTGATGCGATCGAACATCAGCATCGGCGGCATCGGCAGCTGGGCATTGTTGGGCCCGAAGGTTTCGTCGCGTCCGCAGGCGATCAGTTCGTCATAGCTGTAGCTGGACTGGGCCATGGGCGGCGGGGTCGTCGAGGTCATGCGTCACCGGGTCTTCGCCGCCCTGGAGGCGACCGAACAAGGTGTCGGGGTAGCACTTAAGGCAGGCGGCCTCAATGTTCCCGGGGCAGGCAGGGCGTCGGTCCGCCCGCACCCCAGACCTCGGAGGCCTGGACCCAGCCCTTGCGGCCGCCGGCCTTGACCTGCCGCCAGTCGCCCTGCGCCTTCTCCAGAGTCGCCACCGCCTGGGGATTGAGCCAGGCCACGACCTTCGCGCCCGCTTCGGGTTCGGCTAGCAGCGCCGCCTGCCCGGGCTTGACCCGCATGACCGCCAGCGTGCCGGTCAGGCCGCGCTTGTGGACCCAGGCCGGGGCGCCGTCGGGCCCGCGCACGCGACGCCAGTCGCTGGTTTCGGCGATCACCTCGACCGGCATGCCCCTGGCCCGCCAGGTCCAGAGGATGCGGTGATCCTCGCCGGGGCCGTTGCGGGCGTTGATCTCGTTGTACTCCAGCGCCACGAAGCGCGGCACCGGCTGGCGGGAGGGGGTGTCGCACTCGGCCTGGCCCTGGCGATTGCAGCCGGCGAGCACAATGGCCGTAGCCATCACCGCGAGCAGCAGCGCATTGTTTGTCGGCGCCAGCTTTTCTGAACGCATCACAATCCAGCCTTCCCTTGGCCCCCCGCCGGGCCTTTGCTAAGGGTTCGCCGAGCCCTTCAAGGGCCCAACGTCCGCACCGAAAGCGTCCATGGCCGCCAAGAAGCCGAAAGTCATCGTCACGCGCAAGCTGCCCGACCCGGTTGAAACCCGGATGCGGGAGCTTTTCGACACCGAACTGAACGTCGACGACCGTCCGATGACGGCCGACGAGCTGGTCGACGCCATGGGGCGCTGCGACGTGCTGGTGCCCACCATCACCGACCGGCTTGATTCGCGCCTGCTGTCGCGGGCCGGCGAGCGGCTGAAGCTGATCGCCAACTTCGGGGCCGGGGTCGACAACATCGACGTGGCCACCGCCAACCAGCGCGGCTTCATCGTCACCAACACCCCGGGCGTCCTGACCGAGGACACCGCCGACCTGACCATGAGCCTGATCATGGCCAGCACCCGCCGCATCGTCGAAGGCGCGGCCGTGGTGCAGTCCGGCGGCTTCCAGGGCTGGTCGCCGACCTGGATGCTGGGCCGCCGCCTGTGGGGCAAGCGGCTGGGCGTCATCGGCATGGGCCGCATCGGCCAGGCCGTGGCCCGTCGCGCCAAGGCCTTCGGCCTGTCGATCCACTATCACAACCGCAAGCCGATCAGCCCGCGCCTGGCCGAGGAGCTGGAGGCGACCTACTGGGAGAGCCTCGACCAGATGCTGGCCCGGATGGACATCGTCTCGGTCAACTGCCCCCACACCCCGGCCACCTACCACCTGCTGTCGGCCCGCCGCCTGAAGCTGCTGCAGCCGCACGCCGTGATCGTGAACACGGCGCGGGGCGAGATCATCGACGAAGGGGCCCTGGCCAACATGCTGGCCCGGGGCGAGATCGCCGGCGCCGGCCTGGACGTCTACGAGCACGAACCGGCGGTGAATCCCAAGCTGCTGAAGCTCCCGAACGTCGTGCTGCTGCCCCACATGGGTTCGGCCACCGTCGAGGGCCGCATCGACATGGGCGAGAAGGTCATCGTCAACATCAAGACCTTCATGGACGGGCACAGGCCGCCCGACCGGGTCATCCCGTCGATGCTCTAGGCGCACGGCAGCCCGGCGACGAAGGCAGACATCATGGCTCGGTCCGACAATGCGGTCGTCCGGCGGCTGCGGTCCTACTGGCGGCTCGAGGCCGGCAACGTGATCCTGGTGCCCGGCGTGGCGGGCCTGCTGGTCTGGCAGTCGGGCGGCGGCTTCACGGTCGCCTTCTGCCTCGCCGCCCTGGCCTGCGCGGCGCTTCTGGTGATTGGAGCCATCTACTGGCGCGCGGTCCTGCATCGCATGGAGGGGGAGTCCGCCGCGCTCGACCGCGTGCTGCCCGGGCTGGCGCGGGCCGAGCTGTGGTCGGGCCTTGTGGTCCTCGCCGCCCTGGCGGCTGTGGCGCTCGACTGGCTGCCGGGCGGCGGCTGGACCCCGTCGCGGATCGGGGCCGCCGCACTGGCGGCGCTCGCGGTCCTCGAATACGTCAACTACTACCGGATCCAGCTGCAGCACTTCGACAACGCGGCGGACTTCCGCCGGCTGGTCTCAGGACGCGGCCTGCGCAAGGCCCATATGGCCCGCGACATCGCCGCCTGGCGCGCGACGAGAGGCTGAAGGCCCCCGCCCCTCACCGCCCGGCCACGAACACCTTCGCCTTCAGCCAGGCCGCCAGGTCCGCCGCCGAGCGGTCGGGGATCTGTTCCATGGGGACGTGGCCGACCTTGTCGTAGATGATGACCTGCGCGCCGGGGATGGCGTCGCCGAACCTGCCGGCGGCGGAGACCGGGATCAGGCGGTCTTCCGTGCCGTGCAGGACCAGGGTCGGGGCGGTGATGGCCGCCAGCTTTTCCTTCGTCGCCGCGTCCTTCGGGTCGAAACTGCCCATCAGGCCCAGGATGATGTCCTTGTGGCCCGGGGCGCGGGCCATCTCGACGTAGCGGGCGACCATGGCGTCGTCGGCCATGTCCGGCGTCGGTTCGAAGGCGTCGCGCAGGCCGGCGCGGGTCATGGCGCTGACGTCGAGGTCCTTGACGATGGCCCGGCCGACCGGGTTGCGCAGCACCTTGAAGATGAACGGCCCCTCGTCGCCCTCCGCGCGCGGCTCCAGCCAGCCGGCGGCGTTGACCAGCACCGCGCCCTGCACCTTGTCCGGATGGGCCAGGGTGTAGGCCCAGGTGACCCCGCCGCCCATCGAGTTGCCGATCAGCACGAACTTTTCGACCCCCAGCTTGCTCACCGTCTCGTCGACGATGTCGACGAAGCCGGTGCGCTTCAGCGTGTAGCCCTCTGGCGCGCTGGTCAGACCGTGGCCCGGCAGGTCGAGGCTGATGATGCGGTACTCAGCCCCCAGCCGCTTCACCCAGGGCTCCCAGGTCTCGAGATTGGCCGAGAAGCCGTGGACCATGACCAGCACCGGGCCGTCGCGTTTGCCCTGGTCACGGTAGTGGACGCGGACGCCGTCCTTGAGGGTCACGTACTGCGAGGCCGGGGTGGCGTACTTCGCTTCCAGCGTCTCGTAAGGAATGGCCGGACGCCGCATGGCCAGCCAGCCGCCGACCAGAACCACGGCGACCACGACCAGCAGTCCGATCAGGACCTTGCCCAGCGTCTTCATTTCGCGTTCCCCCGCCCCTTTTCGTTGCCGGGGATGAGATGGCGCGAAACGCCGCAGGTCAAGCGCAGGCGGGGCAGTCCGGGTCGGCGCCGACGCGGACGGTGCGGGTCTCGCCGGCCAGGGCGTCGTAGATGAGGAGGCGCCCGGACAGCGGCGCGCCGGCCCCGGTGAGCAGCTTCACCGCCTCCAACGCCATCATCGAGCCGATCACCCCGCCCAGCGCCCCGATCACGCCGACGGTCTGGCAGGTGTCGGCGTCGGGCGGGATGTCCGGCACCAGGCAGCGGTAGCAGGGCCTGCCCGGAAACACCCCGACCTGGCCGGTCCAGCGGGCGATGGCCCCGCTGACCAGGGTCTTTCCCTCCGCCAGACAGGCGTCCGAGACCGCGAAGCGGGTGGCGAAATCGTCGGTGCCGTCGAGGATCAGGTCATGGCCGGCGACCAGCGCGCGGGCGTTGTCCGGCGTCACCGCGACGGCGTGGGTCTCGACCACGATCTCGGGATTGAGCGCCGACAGATGCGCCGCGGCCGCCTCGACCTTCAGCCGGCCGACGTCGGCGGTGGCGTAGATCACCTGGCGCTGCAGGTTGGACAGGGCGGCGACATCGGGGTCGGCCAGGCCGATGCGGCCGACGCCGGCGGCGGCGAGGTAGAGGGCGGCGGGCGCGCCCAGCCCCCCGGCCCCGACCATCAGCACGCTGGCGCCTTTCAGCTTCTGCTGCCCCGGCCCGCCGATCTCGCGCAGCACCAGATGGCGGGCGTAGCGTTCGACCTCGCTGTCCGAAAACGCCATGTCCTTGACCTCACATGTCGGCGCGGCCACATCGAAAGCCATGCAGAGCGCGACGAACTTCCCTGACTGGCACGGCACCACCATCCTGGCGGTGCGCAAGAACGGCAAGACCGTGGTGGCCGGCGACGGTCAGGTCTCCATGGGCCAGACCGTGGTCAAGGGCAACGCCCGAAAGGTGCGCACCCTGGCCGGCGGCAAGGTCATCGCCGGGTTCGCTGGCGCCACCGCCGACGCCTTCACCCTGATCGAGCGTCTGGAGGCGAAGCTGGAGCAGTTCCCCGGCCAGCTGGCCCGGGCCTGCGTCGAGCTGGCCAAGGACTGGCGCACCGACCGCTACCTGCGCCGGCTGGAGGCCATGCTGCTCGTGGCCGACGAGAGCGCCATCTACACCGTCACCGGCGTCGGCGATGTGCTGGAGCCGGAGGGCGGGGTGGCCGCCATCGGCTCGGGCGGCAACTACGCCCTCGCCGCCGCCAAGGCCCTGGCCGAGCACACCGACCTCTCCGCCGACGACGTCGCCCGCAAGGCCATGGCGATCGCGGCGGAGATCTGCGTCTACACCAACGGATCGCTGACGGTGGAAAGCCTGGGCTGAGCCGCGGTCGGGGCAGGATGATGAACGATCAGTGGGCCTGGCTGTTCGAGGACGGCGGGCTGAGCGCGGTGACGGGCCTGCCGCCGATGGACAGCGGCGAGGCCCTGGCCCAGGTCCTGGCGGTCGAGGCGGCTCTGGCCGCCGTCGCCGAGACCGACCTGAAGTCCGGATTCCTGACGGTCTACGCCGACGACGGCCGCATGCGGGGCGCGGTCGAACCGCCGGCGCGGGACCGCGACCCGGGCGAGGTCGAGATGGCCACCCGTCCGGCGGCGGCGCGGCTGACGACCCTGGGCGGCGAGGCCTCGGCGGCCGGCGACCTGGTCTGGACCTATGGCGTGATGGACTGGTCCGGCATTGGTGGGGAGACCAAAGGTCACTATGTGCGCGTGTGGCAACGCCGCGCCGAGGGCTGGCGGATCGTCTTCGACGACCTGCTGCTCACCCCGCCGCCGAGGCCCAACTAGGACAGCAGCACAGGGTCCGTATGACCGAGTTTTCCCCGCGCGAGATCGTTTCCGAGCTCGACCGCTACATCGTCGGCCAGGATGAGGCCAAGCGCGCCGTCGCCGTGGCCCTGCGCAACCGCTGGCGCCGCCGCCGCGTGCCGGACGACCTGCGCGACGAGGTGACGCCCAAGAACATCCTGATGATCGGCCCGACGGGCGTGGGCAAGACCGAGATCGCCCGGCGGCTGGCGAAACTGGCCCAGGCGCCGTTCCTCAAGGTCGAGGCCACCAAGTTCACCGAGGTCGGCTATGTCGGCCGCGACGTCGACCAGATCATGCGCGACCTGGTCGAGAGCGCCATGGCCATGGTCCGCGACCGGCGCCGCGCCGCCGTGCGGGCCCGGGCCGAGGCCGCCGCCGAGGAGCGCATCCTCGACGCCCTGACCGGCCCCGGCTCGACCGCCGCCCGCGAGGCCTTCCGCAAGAAGCTGCGGGCCGGAGAGCTGAACGACAAGGAGGTCGAGCTGCAGCTGGCCGACACCGCCTCGCCGTTCCAGGGCATGGACATCCCGGGCCAGCCGGGCGCTTCGATGGGCATGCTCAATCTGGGCGACATGTTCGGCAAGGCCTTCGGCGGCCGCACCCGCACCCACAAGACCACGGTGGCCGGGGCCCACGCGCCGCTGATCGCCGAGGAGAGCGACAAGCTGCTCGACCAGGAAGCCCTGACCCAGGAGGCCCTCGAACTGGCCGAGAACCAGGGCATCGTCTTCCTCGACGAGATCGACAAGGTGGCCAGCCGGTCGGACCGGCCCGGCGGCGGCGACGTCTCCCGCGAGGGGGTGCAGCGCGACCTGCTGCCGCTGATCGAGGGCACCACGGTCAGCACCAAGTACGGGCCGGTGAAGACCGACCACGTCCTGTTCATCGCCTCGGGCGCCTTCCATGTCGCCAAGCCGTCCGACCTGCTGCCCGAGCTGCAGGGCCGGCTGCCGATCCGGGTCGAGCTCAAGGCCCTGACCCGCGACGACATGCGCCGCATCCTGACCGAGCCGGAAGCCAACCTGATCCGCCAGCACCAGGCGCTGCTGGCCACCGAGAGCGTCGAGCTGGTCTTCACCGAGGACGCTATCGACGCCCTGGCCGACGCCGCCGTGGCGGTGAACGGCAGCCTCGAGAACATCGGCGCCCGCCGCCTGCAGACCATCCTCGAAAAGGTCGTCGAGGAGATCAGCTTCACCGCCGCCGACCGCGGCGGCCAGACGGTGACGGTGGATGCGGCCTATGTGAAGGCGCGGATCGGGGCGCTGGCGGCGGACGTGGATCTGAGCCGGTTTATTCTGTAGCGCCCGCTCTCTCCCGCATCCCCCTGGGTCCGCCATGGACCATGACGGTGTTTGGGGAAGCGCACCGCCTCACCCCGCCCGCGCCACCGCCTCCAGACCCAGCATCGCCGCCTTGCGGCCCAGCCCCCAGTGATAGCCGGTCAGCCGCCCGTCGCGGGCGATCACGCGGTGGCAGGGGATCAGCAGGCTGACGGGGTTGGCGCCGATGGCCGCGCCCGCCGCCTGAAAGGCGCGGGGCTTGCCGGCCCAGCCGGCGACCTCGCCATAGGTGGCGGTGTGACCGGCCGGGATGCGCAGCAGGGCCTTCCAGACCTGGATGTGGAAGGGCGTGCCGATCAGCACCAGCGGCACCGGCCCGCCCGCGCCGCCGAAGGCCGCCAGCGCCATCTCGCCCGCAGCCGCGTCGTCGCGGACCCAGTCGGCGGCCGGGAAGCGGCGGTGCAGGTCGGCGAAGGCCGCGTCCTCCTCGCCCTCGCCCGCGAAACCCAGCCCGGCCAGTCCGCGCGGCGCGATGGCGAACAGGCCGCGGCCGAAAGGGGTGGGCGCGAGACCCCAGCGCAGGGTCAGGCCCTCGCCGCGCCTTCGCGCCTCGCCCGGGGTCACCGCCTCCTGGGCGATGAACAGGTCATGCAGCCGCGAGGGCCCCGACAGGCCGGCGTCGAAGGCGGCGTCCAGCACGCTGGCGCCCTGCTCCAGGCTGCGCCGCGCCTCGGCATGGGCGATGGCCCCGACGAAGGTCTTGGGACTGACCCCGGCCCAGCGGGTGAAGATGCGCTGGAAGTGGAAGGGCGACAGCCCCACCGCCTCGGCCGCCTCGTCCAGCGAGGGGTGGTCCTGCCAGTGGTCGGCCAGCCAGCCGAGCGCCCGCTCCATGCGGTGATAGTCGCGGGCGCGGTCCTCGAGCTGGACAAGGGTGGCGGTCATCGGGTCATCGATCATGTCGCGGGCCATGAACGCAAGTTAGGAACCGGCGGCCGACCGCTCCACCCGCTTCTTGCGGTCAGGCCGGCAGCGCCGCGCCGGTCGGATACCGCTCGGCCCGCGCCGCCCTCAGGGCGTCGTCCAGCGCCCGGCCGAGGTCGGCCCGTTCCTCGGGACTGAGCGCCCGGCCGACCAGGTAGCGTTTGCGGTGCATGCGCAGCCGCACCTTGGTGTCGTCCTGGCCCCAGGGCTCGACATCCAGGCCGGTGAAGGCGGTGGGCGAGGTCCAGACCGTGCGCTTGCCGGCCTCCGACTCCAGCCAGATCTCCACCTGCTCGGCGCTGACCCTCACCCGCTCCTTGCGCGCCGCCGCCCGGAAGCTGGCGCGGAAGGCCAGCCAGACGAGCAGCACGTCCAGCCCCAGGAAGATCGGCGCCGGCCAGGCGCCGATGACGAAGAAGAAGATCGAGAACACCGTGCTCGCCGCCGCCACGACGCCGAGAATGACCTTGAACCCCAGCGGGCTCAGCGAGGCGTTCTGGCGGATTTCCGCATCCATGTAGAGCCGGCCGGACATGGGCGGGAACATAGGTCGCGACCCCCGCCTTGGCGAGCGCGCCGGGTCACGCCATCTTCACCGGCGATGAAAAAGCCCGCCGCGCGCCGTAAACGCCTGACGCCCAAAGAGCGGGCCCGCGTCGATGACCTGTTCGACCGCTTCTCGACCCTGTCGGACGACCCGCGCACCGAGCTGCACTTCACCAGCCCCTTCACCCTGGTGGTGGCCGTGGCCCTGTCGGCCCAGGCGACCGACGTGGGGGTCAACAAGGCGACCGCGAAGCTGTTCCCGGTGGCCGACACCCCCGCCGACATGGCCGCACTCGGGGTCGAGGGCCTGATCCCCTACATCAACTCCATCGGCCTGTTCCGGAACAAGGCGAAGAACGTCATCGCCCTGTCGGAGATCATTCTGCAGAAGCATGGCGGCGAGGTGCCGCTGAACCGCGCCGACCTCGAGGCCCTGCCCGGCGTCGGCCGCAAGACCGCCAGCGTGGTGCTGAACGAGCTGGGCATCGAGCCGGCCATCGCCGTCGACACCCACGTCTTCCGCGTCTCGCACCGGCTGAAACTGTCGGCCGGCAAGACGCCCGACAAGGTCGAGCAGGACCTGATGGCGATCGTGCCGGAGCCGTTTCTGACGCGCGCCCACCACTGGCTGATCCTGCACGGGCGGTATGTGTGCGTGGCGCGCAAGCCGAAGTGCCTGGAGTGCCGGGTTGGGGATTTGTGCCCGTCGCGGGAGTTGTTTGTGGGGGGCTAGAGCGGCCTGTGCGGGATGTTCGCTCTCGGCCCGTTGCGGACCGTCGCGTTTCGATGCGAGATCACCCGATGGCTAACCACTGCTGCGAAATGATGCGATCGAATGTGGAGTCTGTTTGCGAGCAGCATCCAGACCGATACGACTGTCCGGACTGCCTGATCGACTTCTGGCCCGACGCACCTGCCTACGGCATCATGATCCATGACGGCGGAAGCAGCACGATAGAGATCAGCTATTGCCCTTGGTGCGGGACGAAGCTGCAGAGCCGCTAGCAGCTACCGCTTCTCACACTGAGCTGACCCTACGCCCCACTTTCTCCCCGCTCATCCTCGCGGAAGCGAGGACCCAGGTTTGTTGAACGTGCACGCATTGTGAGGGGCTGGCCGCTCGCAATCCCTCGCGTTGAGTGCGCCCCCCGTAAACCTGAGTCCTCGCTTCCGCGAGGATCAGCGGAGTGTGGGGGGGGGCACCTCCGGCGGTCCCCGCCCTGATGCCTTGGCGGAGCCTTGCGCGAGCGGGCGTCCTGCTCAAGGACCGGCGAAGCCGGCCGCTCCGCGGCGGCCCGCAGGGCCGTCCTTGACCAGGGCGACCGCTCGCGCTCCCATTCCATCAAGGCCTAAGGGCAGGTGTGGTCGGGGCTGGTTCTGCATTCGGTGCGCGCATCATCACCCCAGCCCTTCCACTCCCTTAGTCATGGCCCGACTTGTTAGGGCCAGCCATGCGGGGTGGGCCGGGAAGCTGTACGTGCTTCGACACGCGCCTGCGGCGCTGCTCAGCATGACGTGGGTGGGTAGCCTTCTTTCTCGGTCATCCTGAGCAGCCGCGGAGCGGCGTGTCGAAGGACGCACCGCATGGGCAGTGTTCATGGGTGGCCCGAACAAGTCGGGCCATGACGGAGAAGGGGATAGAGAGGGGTTGCCACCCCGCCCGCTCCGCTTCTCCGCTGACCCCAAAGCGAGACTCCCGAGACCTATACTCCCGGGACGAGGCGGGACATTCGACCCCTTTGCGAGACATCGCGCCCGGCCATCCGTCCCCACCCGCGCACACGGCGTCATACTGCTGGGATGACGGGTGAACTTCACAGCGTTGCGGCGGGCGGACGCCTTTGCGGGCAAGGGATCAGCCACCGGCCGGGCATGACCGCGCCGGCGCATCGCGTCGCCCCACAGCCGGCCGAGACCGCCCTCTGTCCCCCTGGCGGCGCCGGCGCCCGGGCGGCGCACAACGCCCTGAAGACACCGGGGACGCTACAGCGCCGCCTTCACCGCCGCCGCGAACCGCGCCCCGGCCTCCGGGTCGTGCTCGAAGAACAGGTCCGGTTCGATGGCTTCCACCTCCATCACCCGCAACGTGCCGTCCAGATGGCGGATCAGGTCGATGCGGGCGTAGACCGGGGTCTCGTCGAGTGCGGCGAAAACAGCGGCGGCCACCGCGACAGCCTCGTCCGAGGGGGTCGCCGGACCGATGGTCGAACCGAACTGCGGCTGGACCCGGAAGTCGCCGGCCCGGGCCACCTTGCCGACCGCATGGCTGAAGACGCCGTTGAAATGCAGCATGGAGAGCTCGCCCTCGCCGCTGACCGAGGGGAGGAAGGGCTGGATCATCGCCGGGCCGGCGGGGCCACCCTCCAGCAGCGCGCCGGGGGCAAGGCGGACGGTGGCGTTGGACCCGCCGGAGACCTGCGGCTTGATCACCAGTTCGCCGCCGCCGCCCAGCAGGTCGCGGGCGCCCTCGACCACCGCCTGGGTGGCGCGCTCGACGAACAGGGTCGGCACCACCGGGACGCCGGCCTGCTCCAGGTCATCGAGATAGGTTTTCACGGTGTTCCAGCGCAGCAGGCCGACGCCGTTGAGCATGCGGCGGCCGTCGGCGGCCAGCTGGTCCAGCAGGGCGAGCCAGCGGTCGGCCTCGAGGTGATAGCCCCAGGCCAGCAACGGCATGATCACCTCGGCGTCGCTGGCGGCGGCGTCACGCCAGTCGATCGTCTCGACGGAAAGGCCCTGGCCGGACAGCGCCGCGGCATAGCGGTCGCGGGCGTCGCCCCAGGAAC
Source organism: Caulobacteraceae bacterium (assembly GCA_027487945.1). Lineage (GTDB taxonomy): Bacteria > Pseudomonadota > Alphaproteobacteria > Caulobacterales > Caulobacteraceae > Caulobacter. The sequence goes on along the minus strand of JAIYCQ010000008.1, from coordinate 51,878 downwards.
GGACATAGGGACTGTCGGCGGCGGGGGTCAGGAGGGCGATCCGGGTCATGCGACGCCGGGTACCGCCCTCCGCCCCTTGTCGTCAAACCCCCTGGACGAGGACCACGCGGTACTCGGCGCCCTTGAAGCGGTGCGCGCGGGCGGCGGTGTAGGCCGGGCTGTCGTACCAGGCCTTGGCCTCGGCCACGGTCGGGAAGGAGACCACGACCACGCCCTCGACCTCGGGGCCCTCGAGCACCTCGTGCTGGCCGTAGACCACGTGCGGGGTCACCGCGTGGCCGGCCATGCTGGGGCCGGCGAGGCCCGAGTAGGTGGCCAGTTCGGCGGCGTCGGTGGTCCTGTCGCGGGTGAAGATCAGATAGGCGGCCATGGTTTCGCTCCCTGTTTTGATTGCAGGGGCGGACCCTGGCGGCGCTGCCGGAAGGGAAGTCGAGCCGCCTGTGCGGCGCGGCGTTCATTGCCCCGAAAGGCCTTTTCCCGTAACGACCGCCATCTGTTTCCGCGCGAGATCCCCTGCCCCATGACCGCCCTCTACGACGTCGCCGCCATCGGCAACGCCATCGTCGACGTGATCGCCCCCTGCGAAGAGACCTTCCTGACCACGGAGGGCCTGGCCAAGGGCTCGATGCAGCTGGTCGATGAAGCCCAGGCCATCGCCCTGTACGGGCGGATGAAGGCGAGCATCGAGACCTCCGGCGGCTCGGCCGGCAACACGGTCGCCGGCGTCGCCAGCTTCGGCGGTCGGGCGGCCTATCTGGGCAAGGTGGCGGCCGACCAGCTGGGCGACGTGTTCGAGCACGACATGAAGGCCATCGGCGTGGCCTTCGACACCGCGCGCCTGACCGGCGGCCCGGCGACGGCGCGCAGCATGATCAATGTCACCCCCGACGGCCAGCGGACCATGTGCACCTATCTGGGCGCCTCGGTCGAACTGACCGCCGACGACGTCAGGCCGGAGATCATCGAGCGGTCGACCATCGTCTACCTCGAAGGCTATCTGTTCGACCCCAGCGAGGCGCGCCGCGCCTTCGCCAAGGCGGCGGGCCTGGCCCACGGGGCCGGTCGCAAGATCGCCATCACCCTGTCGGACGCCTTCGTCGTCGACCGTCACCGCGGCGCCCTGCTGGGCTTCATCGAGGGCCAGTGCGACATCGTCCTGGCCAATGAGGCCGAGGTGAAGGCGCTGTTCGAGACCGACGATTTCGACGCGGCCGCCGCGAAACTGGGCGCCATGACCAGCGTCTGCGCCATCACCCGGGGCGAGGCCGGTTCGCTGGTGCTCGCCGGGCGGGACTCGGCGGTGATCCCGGCCTTCCCGGTCGAAAAAGTCGTGGACACGACGGGCGCCGGCGACCAATACGCAGCGGGCTTCCTGCTGGGGATCGCGCGCGGCCTGCCGCTGGCGACGGCGGGCAGGCTCGGCGCCCTGGCGGCGGCGGAAGTCATCGGCCACTACGGCCCCAGACCGCAGGTCTCGCTCGAGACCCTGGCGAAGGCGGAAGGACTGATCTGATGGCCCGGACGGCCGAAGTGGTTCGCGAGACGAAGGAGACGCAGATCCGCGTCTGGATCGATCTCGACGGGACCGGTGAGTCGACGGTTTCAACCGGCATCGGCTTCTTCGACCACATGCTGGAGGGCTTCGCCCGCCACGGCGGCTTCGACCTGAAGGTCGAGACCAGGGGCGACCTGCACATCGACATGCACCACACCGTCGAGGACACCGGCATCGTGCTGGGCCAGGCGGTGAAACAGGCGCTGGACGGGTTCAAAGGCATCCGCCGCTTCGGGACCGCCTATATCCCGATGGACGAGACCCTGACCCGCTGCGCGCTGGATCTCTCGAACCGCGCCTACCTGATCTGGAAGGTCGCCTTCGCGCGGCCGAAGGTCGGGGAGATGGACACCGAGCTGTTCAAGGAATTCCACCACGCCTTCGCCATGAACAGCGGCGCCTGCGTGCACCTGGAAACCCTGTACGGCGACAATACCCACCACATCGCCGAGAGCGGCTTCAAGGCCCTGGCCCGGGCGCTGCGCGAGGCGGTGGAGCTGGACCCCAAGACCCATGGCCGCGCACCGTCGACCAAGGGCGTGCTCTAGGGAAACCCCATGCAGAGCGTCGCCCTGATCGACTATGGGTCGGGCAACCTTCGCTCGGCCGAAAAGGCCCTCCGCAAGGCGGCCGAGGCCGCGCCGGCCGACATCGTCGTGACCGCTGATCCCGAGGTCGTGGTCCGCGCCGACCGCGTGGTGCTGCCGGGCGTCGGGGCGTTCGCGGCCTGTATGGCGGCGCTGTCGGCGCGCGACGGCCTGATCGCCGCCATGAGCGAGGCGGTGCTGACGCGTGGCGCGCCCTTCCTGGGCATCTGCGTGGGCATGCAGCTGCTCGCCGACCGTGGGCTGGAGTTCGGCAGCACGCCGGGCCTGGGCTGGATCGGCGGCGAGGTCGCCCGCCTGACCCCGTCCGACCCGGCCGCCAAGATCCCGCACATGGGCTGGAACCCGCTGACCGAGGTCCGCGCCATCCCGCTGATGGCCGGGCTGGGCGCCGACCCGCACATGTATTTTACCCATTCCTTTGCGTTCACGCCGTCCGATCCGTCACATGTGGCGGCCTACGTCGACCACGGAGGCCGGTTCGCCGCCGCCGTGGCGCGGGACAACGTCATGGGCGTCCAGTTTCACCCCGAGAAGTCCCAGGGCTCCGGCCTGAGGCTGCTGCAGAACTTCCTGGAGACGCGCGCGTGATCCTCTATCCCGCCATTGACCTTAAGGACGGCCGCTGCGTGCGGCTGCTGCACGGCGACCTGAACAAGGAGACGGTGTTCAACACCTCGCCGGCCGACCAGGCGCAGCAGTTCCAGAAGCAGGGCTTTTCCTGGCTGCACGTCGTCGACCTGAACGGCGCGGTCGAGGGCCGGCCGGTCAACGCCGCCGCCGTCGCCGACATCATGAACGCCATCTCGATCCCGGTGCAGCTGGGCGGGGGCGTGCGGACGATGGAAGCCATCGAGGCCTGGATCGAGGCCGGCATCGACCGGGTGATCCTGGGCACCGTCGCCGTGAAGGACCCGGCGCTGGTCAAGGCCGCCGCGCGCCAGTGGCCCGAGCAGATCGCGGTGGCCATCGACGCCCGCGACGGCATGGTCGCCACCGAAGGCTGGATCGGCGCCTCGGACCTTGGCGTCATCGAACTGGCGCGACGCTTTGAGGACGCCGGGGTCGCGGCCCTGATCGTCACCGACATCGGCCGCGACGGGGCCATGGTCGGGGTCAATGTCGACCAGGTCGGCGAGGTCGCCGACGCCGTGTCCATTCCCGTCATCGCCTCGGGCGGCATCGCCTCGGTGCGCGATATCGAGCTGCTCAAGGCCCGGCCGGGCGTGCCGATCGCCGGCGCGGTGCTCGGCCGTTCGCTCTATGAGGGCGCGGTCGACCCGGCCCAGGCCCTGAAGATCGCCGGCTGATGCTCAAGGTCCGCGTCATCCCCTGCCTGGACGTCAAGGACGGCCGCGTGGTGAAGGGCGTCAACTTCGTGGCCCTGCGCGACGCCGGCGATCCGGTGGAACAGGCGCGGGCCTATGACGCCGCCGGGGCTGACGAGCTGATGTTCCTCGACATCACCGCCAGCCACGAGGGCCGGGGCGCCATCCTCGACGTCATCGCCCGAACGGCCGATGTCTGTTTCATGCCGGTCTCGGTCGGCGGGGGCGTGCGGACCGTCGAGAACGCGCGGGCCCTGCTGCGGGCCGGCGCCGACAAGGTCTCGGTCAACACCGCGGCCGTCGAGGATCCCGACCTGATCAGCCGGATGGCCGACACCTTCGGCAGCCAGTGCGTGGTCGTCGCCGTCGACGCCAAGGCCCGCCCGGACGGGGGCTGGAACATCTTCACCTACGGCGGCCGCAACGACACGGGCATCGACGCCGTCGTGTTCGCCGAGCGGGCGGTCGCAAAGGGCGCCGGCGAGATCCTGCTGACCTCGATGGACCGCGACGGGGCGAAGACCGGCTACGACATCGGCTTGCTGCGCGCGGTGACCGGCGCGGTCAGCGTGCCGGTGATCGCCAGCGGCGGGGCGGGCAATGTCGACCACCTGGTTCAGGCGGTGACCGACGGCCATGCCGACGCGGTGCTGGCGGCCTCGATCTTCCACTTCGGCGAGGTGTCGATAGCCCGGGCCAAACAGGCCATGGCCGCGGCAGGCGTGCCGGTCCGGCTGGTCGAGGACGTCGTCGCATGAGCCGGTTGACCGACGTCCTCGAACGCCTGGCCGCCACGATCGAGGCCCGCAAGGGCGCTGATCCGTCGGCGTCCTGGACGGCGAAACTGCTCGCCGACCCGACCCTGGCGGCGAAAAAGCTGGGCGAGGAGGCCGTCGAGGCGGTGCTGGCCGCTGCCCTGAAGGACGGGGACGCCCTGGCCGCCGAGAGCGCCGACGTCCTCTACCACCTCCTGGCCCTGCTGGCGGCGAGCGGGGTGTCGCTCGATGAGGTCGCCGCCAAGCTGGAAGCGCGCGAGGGCCGGTCCGGCGTCGCGGAGAAGGCGAGCCGGAGCTAAGGCCCCGCTGGCGCGAGGCCGAGCCGTTCGGCGTCCGCCGTCGCGCTGAGGCCGAGCGCCTCGAACATCTCCGGGCGGCGCGGCCCGAGCCGCGGCGGATAGTGCTTCGCCTTCGCCGGCTTCGGCGTGGCCCAGACCTTCAGCACCTTGGCGATGTTGGCGGGCCGCTTGAGCCAGTCGTTGCTGGGCTCCAGCATGTGGAACCCGCGCATGAACTCCCGCAGGAGGGCCGGGTCAGATCGGAGAGCGGGGGTCAGGGCGTCGTTGGCGAAGCTGCGCGCCATAAGGGCCTTGAGGCCCGGCTGCTGACCGCCGGTCAGGGTTTCCCTGGCCCGCTTGATCGCCTGGCGGTCCTGGGCGCGCATGCCGTCATAGAAGGGGCGCAACTCGCGCTCGACCGCGTCGCGATAGGCCACGGCCCGCGCCGCGGGCTCGCTGTGGGCCTCCAGAACATCACGCAGCAGATGGGCCTCGACCGCCGCGAAGGAGCAGCCGCGACCGTAGAGCGGATTGGTCCGCACCAGGCCATCGCCGACACAGTAGAGATTGAGCGCCGCCGGCTTGCCGTCACTGACGGTCTCGCGCCAGCGGCTCTTCAGGTCGCCCATGCCGAACACCTTGCTGATCGGTTCGGCGCGCGCCGCATCGGTCCAGCGGGCCACCCCCGGGATCAACTGGCAGATGCGGTCGAAGGTCTCGGGCCGCATGACGGCCTGGCGCAGGGTTTCCTCGATCTCGGGCACAGCCAGGGTGATCGAGAAGCAGCCGTTGTCGGCCGGGAAGACGCCGAACTTGATGAAGCCGATATCGCCGGCCCCCGGCGGACCGCCGCGCGGCGGCTCTTCCTGACCGGGCCGCAGCCGCCAGTGTCGGGTGTAGTAGAGGATCCCGGCGTCCTCGCTCTCCTCGGGGACCTTGACCCCGGCCTCTTCCAGCCATTCGAAGGTCTGAGACAGGCGACCAGCCCCATCGACGACGATGTCGGCGCGCTCCTCCCGGCGCCCTGCGGCGTCCTCGAGCGTCAGGCCGCGACAGACGTAGCGGCCCTCCTCGTCCAGATCGCCGATCAGCCCGACCACATTCACACCGCTATGGATGCGGACGCTGTTCATGCGTTCCACGTAGCGACGGATGACCAGCTCCAGGGTGGTGCGCCGGCTTGTCAGCACGGTGAGTTCGCTGTCGCCCGGCATGGGCCGGTAAGCCTCGCGGGCATGGGGCGTCAGGCCGTCGACGAAGTTCAGCTCCTGGACGCCGGCGGTGCGCAGATCATCGAGCAGGCCGGGATGGTTGTCCGAGATCACGCGCCGCAACCGGGCCAGGAAGGCGTGGCTGTGACGCAGGTGACCCACGCCCCGACGACCCCAGTTCTCGAAGGCGTCGTCGGCGCCCCCTTCCGGCGCGGGCGGATCACGCTCCAGCACGTCGACCTGACGGCCAGAACCTGCGAGGGCCAGGGCCGAGAAGAGGCCGGCCATCCCGGCGCCCACCACCAAAACACGCTCAGTCATCGTCGAACCCCTGGATCCGCGCGGACTATGACCCGCGGCGGAAGACCCTGCCAGTATGACGCGAGGTCAGGTCCGCGCCTTCGCCTTCAGGGCCACATAGAGGGCGCCTTCGCCCCCGTGTCGGCGGTCTGCCTTTGACACACCGGCAACGATAGCGCGGAGCGGCGGCGCGGCCAGCCATTCCGGCGTCTGTCGACGAAGTATGCCTTCGCCCAGGGTCCCCTTCCCCGTGATGACCAGCACCTCGCGCACACCGTTGGCATGAGCGCGCAGCAGGAAGGCCTCCAGTGCGGCCCGCGCCCGGTCATGGGTCATGAAGTGAAGATCGATACGGGCTTCGAGCGGTTCGTGACCACGCACGATCCTGCGCTTGCGCCCGGGCTCGATCGGGTCGGGCGGCGGCGGCGGCCGGGGGCGCACAGGCTTTTTGGCCGCGGGCGCTACGGGCAGGTGGGCGGGCGCGGCATGGGGATCGGGTTTCGGGCGGTCTGCATCCGCCTCCACGGACGGGAGCGCCATGCCCGGGCGCGGCTTGACGGTCGAGGCCACATGGCTCCACAGCCGCGCCTCGTCCGGTTTCAGCTTCCGCGCCATCGCCTCAGCCGCCGGCCGGCAGCGGGACGAGACGCCACATGCGAAGGGTGTGGCGGACGCGACCCGCCTCGACCCCGGCCGCGTCGCCGCTGCCCATATAGAGGTCCGCGCGGACCTCTCCCCGGATCGCACCGCCGGTATCGAGGGCGACGGTCAGTCGGCGATAGACAGGGAAGGCTCCGGTGAGGATCGGGGCGCTGGCATCGATCCAGAACAGTTCCCCGACCGCGTGACGGGTCAGATCAACGGCGATGGCGCGGCCGGCCGGCAGAGGGACACCGGCGGCGCCGGCGGCCTCCTTGCCGTCGTCGTCGCTCATCCGGAAAAAGACGTAGCGGGGGTTCAGCCGCATGATCTCGTCGGCTTCCGGCCCGCGATGGTCTGCGAGCCAGCGGCGGATCGCGTCGCCCGACGTGTCGGAGTCCTTGAGCAGGCCGCGCTCGCGCATGGGCCGGGCGATCCCGACGAACGGCCGGCCGTTGTGGGCGGAGAAGGCCGCACGCTTGCGGGTTCCGTCAGGCAGCACCAGGACGCCGGAGCCCTGGATCTGCAGGAAGAACAGATCCTCGGGCCGCATCCAGGCCAGGATCACCTCCGGTTCTGTCGCTTCAATGGCGGCGCGGTCGGGATAGGGTTCGGTCCTCCCCTCGACCGTGCGGTTGACCTCCATCGATCCCTTCATCTCCAGATCGGCGGGACGACCGCGGACGGGAGCGGTGAAGCCGTCGCGCCGTGAGAAGCGCGCCTCGTACCGGGGGGCGAAGTAGGCGGTGAGCAGCCCCTCCTCCTCCAGAGGGGCGGGGCGGAAGTTCGCCTCGAGGAAGCCGCGGGCGGCGACGGGATCAACGGGCCCCAGAGCCCGGGCGCGCCGGCAGGCTGCGGCGCTGTCGATGTCCTTCGCGACATGACAGGTGGCTCGCCAGGCCTCGAGGGCGGCGACGTGGTCATCGGTCTCCCAGCCGGGCAGATCGGCAAAGGACACCGTCGGGGCGGGGGTCGGCGGTGGTGTGGGCGCAGGCGCCGGGCCCGGCGTCGGCGCGGGGCCCGGCGGGGTGAGCACGGGGACGTCGGGCTTCGGGGTGGCGCAGGCGGCCAGGATGAAGAGCAGCGCCGCCGCGCCGAGAACCCGAATCCGCATCACGCCTCCGCGGCGTCTACATGAACCAGAGTCCAGTTGGGGTCGCGGCTGTTAAGATTGCGTTCGAACGTCCAGAGCTCCGCAGTGCGGCGGTCATCGACGCCCTCGCCTTCCGATCCCTTGGTCCGCGAGCGGAACTCGCCCAGGAAACGAACGATCACGTGAGCCACGTCATCCTTGACCTCGATCGTCTCGAGGTCTGCCCGGGGGGGATGCAGGAACTCGACCGTCTCGGTGCGGCCCTCGGCTTCACGGGCGTTGATGACAGCCTCGAAGCTGTCGGCCACCGCGGGCGACAGCAGGTTCTGAAGGGTGGCGCGATCGCCGGCGGCGAAGGCGACCACGATCATCTGGTAGGCCTGCCGCGCGCCGTCGAGGAAGCGGCCCACGTCGAAGCCCGGGTCCCGGGCGCGGACGGCGTTCAGGCCGCCCGGCGCGGGGGCGTCCAAGGTCGCCGGCTCGACAGGGCTGAGCGGCTGCTCTGCCGGCGGGGGCGTGGCGGCGCCGGGTCTGGGCGCGTCGTCCTCGGGCTGCCGACCGATGCGGCGGCCGAGCACCGCGTAGAGCTGGTACAGCACCACGGCGGCGAACACGGCGAAGATGATCAGTTCAAGATACTTCACGTCAGACCGGGCTCCGGTTGTACTCAGGCGAATATAGGTCACGCTTCCGCCCGCGTAAGGGGCCTGCCGTTGCACAGGCAGGGTGCGCGTGATAGCAGCGCGCCTCACTATTGTCGCGCTCATGTCCGGGCGGCGACCCTTCCTAAGTCCAGGAACCTGACCCACCCATGAGCGATACGTTCACCGCCCCGGCCGAGAACGGCGTCGAAGCCCAGCCGGGTTTCCGCATCCTCGCGCAGTTCGTGCGCGACTTCTCCTTCGAAAATCCCCTCGCGCCGGAATCGCTCCGCGCCGACCCCGGCGGCCTGCAGCCGCAGATCGACATCGGGGTGGAGATGAACGCGCGCGGCCGCGCTGACGGCCTGTTCGAGGTCGACCTCAAGCTGTCGGCCCAGGCCACGCGGGGCGAAAAGGTCGCCTTCCATGTCGAGCTGCTCTACGGCGGCCTGTTCGCGATCAGCGGCGTTCCGCAGGAAGAGATCGAGCCGGTGCTGATGATCGAGTGCCCGCGCTTCCTGTTCCCCTACGCCCGCCGGCTGATCTCGGACGTCACCTCGGAAGGCGGCTTCCCGCCCTTCCAGCTGGATCCGATCGACTTCGCCGGAGTCTATGCCGCCCGCAAGGCGCAGGGCGACGGCTCACTGGTCGGCAACGCCTAGGCCGATCCCGCCGCAGTCTATGAACCTGGAGGGGCGCAACCGGTCGGTTGCGCCCCTCTTTGCGTCATGAGAGCCGGAACGGGTGCTGTTCAGACGCCGTACTTCGCCCAGACAGCCTTGTCCTTGAGAACGCCGCGCACGAAGCTCTCGTGAGCGGCGCGCTCGTCCGGCGTCGAGCGTGGGGCCAGCGGCCTGGGCCGCGCGCCGTAGACGATGGTCTGGACGACGTGGCTGGCCCGCTCGACCGCGCCCATCGTCAGGTCCAGGGCGCGCTCCTTGCCGCCCTGCAGCTCGAGGTACACCGCCGCCAGCAGTTCGGCGTCGATGAGGGCGCCGTGCTTGTCGCGCGCCGCCAGCGAGATCTTCATCCGCTTACAGAGCGCGTCCAGCGAGTTGTACATCCCCGGGAACTTCTTCTTGGCGAGGGCCAGGGTGTCGATCCACTGGTCGTCCGCCGTGACGGGCCGGCCGCAGCGGCTCAGCTCGGCGTTGACGAAGCTCCGGTCAAAAGGCGCGTTGTGGGCGACGATCTTGTCGTCGCCGATGAAGTCGAGCAGCCGGTCGACGATCTCGGGGAAGCGCGGCTTGTCGCGCAGGGAGGCCAGCGAGATGCCGTGCACCCGCTCGGCGTCCGGATCGATCTCTCGGTCGGGATGGACGTATTCGTGGAAGGACTTGCCGGTCGGAATGAAGTCGACGACCTCGACGCAGGCGATCTCGATCAGGCGGTGCCCGTTCCGGGGATCGAGCCCGGTGGTCTCGGTGTCGAGGACGAGGTGGCGCGCCATGGCCTACTCATTGGCCCGGTTCGGCGGGAGCGACAAGCGGGGCGGGGGGCCAGGTTGTGGACGGATCGCGCAGCACCCTGAGCACCTCGCGAACCTGCTCCCGGGCATGGTCGAGGCCCCGGCCTGTGTCGATCACGAAGTGGGCGCGGGCCCGCTTCTCGGCATCCGGCGTCTGCCGGGCGAGGATGGCGTCGAGCTTGGCTTCGTCCATGCCGGGACGGGCCAGGACCCGCTGCCGCTGCAGGTCGGCGGGGGCGGAGACGACGACGACCGCGTCCATGCGGGCCTCCCCGCCGGTCTCGAACAGCAGCGGGATGTCCAGGATCACGACGTCGGCGCCGGCCGCCACGGCCCGCTCGAAAAAGCCGACGCGGCTCATGCCGACCAGCGGGTGGACGATGGCCTCGAGACGCTTGAGCTCCTCGGGTTTGCCGACCACGCGCTGGCTGAGGCGGGTCCGGTCCACCGCGCCGTCGACGACCACGCCGGGGAAGGCGGCGTCCAGCGGTTCGACCGCCGCGCCGCCCCTGGCGTAGAGGGCGTGGACTTCGGCGTCCGCGTCATAGACCGGCACGCCTTCGGCGGCGAACATCGCTGCCGTGGTTGACTTGCCCATACCGATGGAGCCGGTGAGTCCGACGGTGATCATGCGGTTTCTCCGATGGTCTTCAGGGCCAGGGCGCGAACATCGATCCCGGCCGGGGGTGCGACGCCGAAGAAGGCTTCAAAGCTGGGGACGGCCTGGCGGATCAGCATCTCGAGCCCGTCCACCGTGCGCAGGCCTCGCGCCCGGGCACGGGCGATGAATTCGGTGCGCAGCGGCTTGTAGACCATGTCCATGACCACGGCGGTCGCGGGGGCGTCGGCGAGCTCGGCCTCGGGACCCTGGCCGCCGTTCAGCCCCAGCGAGGTGGCGTTGATGATGACATTGGCGCCGGCCAGGGCGTCGCCCGGGTCAACGGCGCGCACCGGTCCGCCGACGTCCGCGGCGAGGGCGTGGGCGCGATCAGCGGTTCTGTTGACGATCCGGACGTCCGGGGCGCCGGCGAGGACGAGCGCCGCCGCGGCGCCCCGGGCGGCGCCGCCCGCGCCCAGGATCACCGCCGGTCCGGCGGCGGGGTCGAAGCCGGGGGCCTGGAGCGACAGGGCGGCGAGCAGGCCGAGGCCATCGGTGTTGTCGGCGAAGATCGAACCGTCGTCGCGGAACAGCAGCAGGTTGGCCGCGCCGGCCAGACGGGCCGCCGGGCTGGCCTCGTCCGCGCAGGCCAGCGCCTCTTCCTTGAAGGGGATGGTGACGTTGACACCCCGGATCACGCCGCCGCGCAGCCCCTCGGCGAGGGCCGGAAACCCCCCGGCGGCCGGCGCCAGCGGGACGTAGGCGGCGTTCAGTCCCGCTGCGGCGATCCAGGCGTTGTGGAGTACGGGGCTGAGCGAGTGGGTGACCGGCCGGCCCACGATCCCGGCGACAAGCGCCGCGCCCGTGATCCCGCTCACGCGTCAAGCTCCCCGTGCAGGCGCAGGAAGTCGAACAGGCCCATCAGGGGAAGCCCCAGGATGGTGAAATAGTCGCCTTCGATGCGGGAGAAGAGCTGCACGCCCTCGTTCTCCAGCTGGTAGCAGCCGACCGACCCGAGGATGCCTTCGCCGTGCGTGGCCAGATAGCGGTCGATGAAGGCGTCGCTGACGTCGCGCATGGTCAGTTTCGCAGGCGGTATCTCACGCCAGATCGCCTCGCCGCCCCGGGCGACGACCACCGCGGAGTGCAGCTTGTGGGTCTTGCCGCGCAGCAGACGGAGCCGGTCACGGGCTTCATCGAGGGTCTCGACCTTGTCGAAGAGCGCCCCGTCCAGATCCAGCGTCTGGTCGGCGCCGATCACAAGGGCCTCGGGCCTGGCGCGGGAGACCTTGATCGCCTTTAGTTCGGCCAGGGCGTCGGCCACCTCGCGGGGGCCGTGGCCCTCGGCGAGGAGCCCGACCTTTACAGCCGCTTCATCGACACCGGCGACGTGGGTCTCGAACGGAACTCCGGCGGCGCCCAGCACCGAGGTGCGGGCCGCGCTCTTGCTGGCCAATATGATCATCCGAGAACCTCCACCGCGCCACGGCCTCCCGAGAGCAGGTTGATGATGGCGGCGGCCGTCTCCTCGACCGAACGCCGGGTGACATCGATCACCGGCCAGCCCTGGCGCTCGAACAGTCGGCGGGCGGCGATGATCTCCTCGCGAACCGCTTCCTGGTCGATGTAGGTGCTTTCCCGTTGTTCGTTGAGCGACAGAAGCCTGTTCCGGCGGATCTGGATCAGACGATCTGGCGACGCGATCAGGCCGACGACCAGGGTGTTCTTCAGTTCGAAGACTTCCCTGGGCAGCGAAACGCCCGGCACCAGCGGGATGTTGGCCGCCCGGACGCCGCGATGGGCCAGGTAGATGCTGGTGGGGGTCTTCGACGTCCGCGAGACGCCGATCAGCACCACGTCCGCCTGGGTCAGATCCTGACCCAGCTGGCCGTCGTCATGGCCGATCGCGTAGTTCAGCGCTTCCATCCGGTTGAAGTAGTCGGTGTCGAGATTGTGCTGGGCCCCGACCCGGCTGGAGATCGGCGCGCCGAGGTAGCGCGACATGGCGGCGACCACGGGATCGAGCGCCGCGATGCAGGGGATCTCGTGCCGACGGCAGCCCTCCTCCAGCGCCGAGCGCAGGGCGGCGTCGACGATGGTGTGCATGACCACGCCCGGTGCGCCGGCGATTTCCTCGAGGGCCCGCTCCAGCTGACGGGGCGAGCGGACAAGGGCGTAGATGTGTTCGATCGGCAGAATATCGTTGAACCGGGCGCAGACGGCGCGCGCCATTGCGTTCAGGGTCTCGCCCGTCGAGTCGGACACGAGATGGATGTGGAAATAGGTGGCGACGCGGGGCGCAGTGCTCATCACCCCTCCATAAGGCCAGGTCAGCTGTTCGACCAAGCCTGTGCATGGTCCGTTAATGTTCTCTTAACCCTTGAGGGACGGTCCGGGACGCTTTTCCGGTCGCGCCGGAACGCCGGTGGGTTGCGTGGACGCCTTGCCCGGTTTGGCTCGGCTTCATCCCCAGGCGCGTCGAGACTTGCCCGTTAGGGATTTGTTAACCGTCCCCCGGCGGGGACGACGAGACGCCGGCGCTGCCCGGACCCGCGGCCCCGCGTTAGGGTTTTGTTAAGGATTTCGCGGCGCTGGCTATTGGTCCCCGATATTCACAGGCGGTTGTACCGTTGTGCGCAAGCCGGGGAAGAAGTCTGTATCGTGGTGGGAGATCGTTGCGGCGGGCCGGATTGTCCCGGCGGCGCCTGTGTCCTACGCCTACCTCCCCATCCTTCTTAACTTTCTATCAGGGAAGTAAGGGGGGCTTTGCCTCTCGCGGCGCGAGGCCTATCAAGCGGGCGATGAGCGAGCATTCAACACCTGACCTCCTGAAGGTCCTCTCGGGCGAGACCCTCAAGCGGCCGCCGGTATGGTTCATGCGCCAGGCCGGTCGGTATCTTCCGGAGTACCGCGCCCTGCGCGCGACCGCCCCGGACTTCATCGCCTTCTGTCTCGATCCGGAGAAGGCGGCCGAGGCGACCCTGCAGCCGATGCGCCGGCTGCCGTTCAGCGCCTCCATCGTCTTCGCCGACATCCTGCTGATCCCGGGAGCCTTGGGCCAGAAGGTCTGGTTCGAGGCCGGCGAGGGGCCGAGGCTGGGCGAGTTGCCATCGCTCGACGTCCTCGAGGGCGAGATCGAGGCCTCGACCTTCAAACTGACCCCCGTGGGGCAGACGCTGTCGCGGGTTCGCGCCGCGCTGGAGCCTGAGCGGGCGCTGATCGGCTTCGCAGGCGCGCCCTGGACCGTGGCCAGCTACATGATCGAGGGCGGCTCCTCGGACCGTAGCAAGGCCCGGACCTTCGCCTATGAACGTCCCGAGGACATGGATCGCCTGCTCGACATCGTCGCCCGGGCCAGCGTTCGCTATCTGGCGATGCAGGCAGAGGCCGGCGCCCAGGTGCTGAAGCTGTTCGAAAGCTGGGCGGAAGGGCTTCCCGAGGACCTGTTCGAGCGGATCGTCTGCAAGCCGCACCGGACCATCATCAAGGGTCTTCGCGATCTGGGCGTTGAGACGCCGGTCATAGGCTTCCCCCGCGGAGCCGCCAGCCTGGCGCAGTACTATGCAGAGACCGTCGATGTGCAGGGCGTGGCGCTCGATACCGCCTGTCCCGCTCACGTGGGTCAGGCGATCCAGAAGACCAAGGCGATCCAGGGCGCGCTCGACCCCCTGCTGCTGCGGGCCGGCGGACCGGCGCTCGACCGCCGGGTCGAACAGCTTCTGGACCAGTGGGGGGGCGGGCCCTACATCTTCAACCTCGGCCACGGCATCCTGCCGGATACGCCGATCGCTCACGTCGAGCAGGTTCTCAAGCGGGTGACCGGTCAGTGACAGACGCCAAGCCCGGCGGCCGCAGGATCGCCGTCGTCCTGTTCAACCTCGGCGGCCCGGACGGCCCTGACGCCGTCCGCCCGTTCCTGTTCAACCTGTTCAATGATCCGGCCATTATCAGCGTGCCCGGCATCCTGCGCACCCCGCTGGCGGCGCTGATCAGCAGCCGGCGCGAAGAGTCCGCCAAGGCCAACTACGCCATCATGGGCGGCGGCTCCCCGTTGCTGCCCGAGACGCGGAAACAGGCGGCCGCGCTCGAGGCGGCGCTGGGCGCGCGGCTGGCGGGTGATGAGGTCCGCTGTTTCATCGCCATGCGCTACTGGCATCCGATGACCGATGAGACCGCCAGGGCGGTCGCAGATTTTGCGCCCGACGAGATCGTCCTGCTGCCGCTCTACCCGCAGTTCTCGACCACGACGACGGGATCCTCGGCCAAGGCCTGGGCGAAGCGCTACAAGGGGCCGGGCAGGAGCCGAACCGTCTGCTGCTATCCGCAGGAGCCCGGACTTGTCGAGGCGCACGCGCGGTCGATCGTGCGCACCCACCGGGCCATGGGCGCGCCGGGCCCCTTGCGCCTGCTGTTCTCCGCCCATGGTCTGCCCGAGAAGGTCATCGCCGGCGGTGACCCCTATCAGAGCCAGATCGAGCGCACCTGTGCGGCGGTCGTCGCCCAGCTGGGCCCGGACTGGGCGCCCGACTGGGACTGGCGGGTCTGCTACCAGAGCCGGGTTGGCCCGCTGAAGTGGATTGGGCCGTCGACGGAACAGGCTATCGAAGACGCCGGCCGCGACGGACGCGGCGTGCTGGTCACCCCGATCGCCTTCGTCTCCGAGCATGTGGAGACCCTGGTCGAGCTGGATCACGAGTACGCCGAGCTGGCGCGGGACCGGGGGCTGCCCTTCTACCTCCGGGCGCCCGCCGTCGGCACTGACCTCGCCTTCATTGAAGGTCTGGCCGAGGTCGCGATCGAGGCGCTGGGCCGGACCGGCGTGGCCCCGTCGGGTTCGCCCTGTGACCGGGGCTTCAAGCAATGTCCCTGCCGGGAGAGGGCCGCATGAGCTGGTTTTCGGAACACTACGACCTGCTGCGCGGGCTGCACATCATCGCCGTCATCGCCTGGATGGCGGGGATGCTCTACCTGCCGCGACTGTACGTCTATCACACCGGAGCCATCCCGGCGGGGGAGCTGGATACGGCCCTGCAGGTGATGGAGCTCAAGCTCCTGCGCATCATCATCAATCCGGCGATGGTTCTGACCTGGCTGCTGGGTCTCAGCTTGATGGCGGCCCGACCGGACGTCCTGTCGCAGCCCTGGATGTGGACCAAGCTGGCCGGCGTGCTGTTCCTCAGCGGTTGGCACGGCTTTCTCGCCGGGGCGCGGAAGAAGTTCGCCGCCGGGACGAACACGCGATCGGAAAAGTTCTGGCGCATGACCAACGAGCTTCCTTTCCTGGCGGCCATCGTCATGGTCCTCGCTGTGACGACCGAGTTCCTGGCGCGCTGAGCCGCACAGGCGTCGCTGCAACGGATTCCTTGACGCGGCGGGGGCGGTGTGGTTCCCCTGCCGGTGATGCAGGCCGGTTCGGTCCGCGTTCCCTCCTTATCGCCGGATCCGCGCCCCCCTGGCGGCGCGTCCATGATCCGGCTCCCCGAACGTCCTTTCGCGCTTGCTGAAAGCGCCCGTCTCCCGCCGCTCCGGACCGTCAAACGTCCAGCCCGGCGCCCGTCTACCCAAGGGGCCCCGCAGGCCCCCACGCCCAGAGTCTGTCCATGTCCGAAGACAACACCCCCGAGAACGAAGCCATGGCCGCCGCTGACGCGGCGGACAACGGCGCCGACGGCCACGATGGTCATGATGGCGACGAGTCCCAGGTTTCCGCCGTCGTCGCCGCGCTCGGCGTCACCCGCATGTCCCTTCAGGAACTGAAGGAGACCTCCCCCGCCGACCTGCTGGCCCTGGCCGAAAAGCTCGAGCTCGATAACGCGAACTCGATGCGCAAGCAGGATATGATGTTCGGCATCCTCAAGACCGTTGCCGAGGAAGGCATCGAGATCTCGGGATCGGGCACCATGGAGGTCCTGCCGGACGGTTTCGGCTTCCTGCGCAGCCCGGAAGCCAACTATCTGCCGGGGCCTGACGACATCTACGTCTCGCCCTCGCAAATCCGGAAGTTCGGCCTGCGCACCGGCGACTCCGTCGTCGGCGCCATCCGCGCGCCGCGCGAAGGTGAACGCTACTTCGCGCTGGTCAGCGTCGAGCAGATCAACTTCGAGGCGCCCGAGAACGTCCGCCACAAGGTCCACTTCGACAACCTGACGCCCCTCTATCCGGAGGAGCGGCTGAAGATGGAGATCGAGGATCCGACCCTCAAGGATCGCTCTGGCCGGATCATCGACATCGTCTCGCCGCTCGGTAAAGGCCAGCGCTGCCTGATCGTCGCCCCGCCGCGCGTCGGCAAGACGGTGATGCTGCAGAACATCGCCAAGTCGATCGCCGCCAATCACCCCGAGTGCTACCTGATCGTGCTGCTGATCGACGAACGCCCGGAAGAAGTCACCGACATGCAGCGGACGGTCGTCGGCGAGGGGATCTCCTCGACCTTCGATGAGCCCGCGACCCGACACGTGCAGGTGGCCGAGATGGTCATCGAAAAGGCCAAGCGGCTGGTCGAGCACAAGCGCGACGTGATCATCCTGCTGGACTCGGTCACCCGTCTCGGCCGCGCCTACAACACCACGGTCCCGTCCTCGGGCAAGGTTCTGACCGGCGGCGTCGACGCCAATGCGCTGCAGCGTCCCAAGCGTTTCTTCGGCGCGGCGCGGAACGTCGAGGAGGGCGGCTCGCTGACCATCGTCGCCACGGCCCTGATCGACACCGGCTCGCGGATGGACGAAGTCATCTTCGAAGAGTTCAAGGGCACCGGGAACTCGGAAATCGTCCTCGACCGCAAGGTGGCTGACAAGCGGATCTTCCCGGCCATCGACATCCTCAAGTCGGGCACCCGCAAGGAAGAGCTCATCACCCCGAAGGATCAGCTGCAGAAGACCTACGTCCTGCGCCGGATCGTCAACCCGATGGGCGCCCAGGACGCGATCGAGTTCCTGATCGACAAGCTGCGTCAGACCAAGAACAACGCCGACTTCTTCCAGTCGATGAACACCTGATCCGTCGAGGATCACCGGAACGAAGAAGGGCGCGGATCACTCCGCGCCCTTTGTCGTTTCCGCAGGCGCCCGTCGTCGTCAGGGGATCAGCAGCGTCGACCCGACGGTTCCCCGGCCTTCCAGGGCTTCGTGCGCCTGACGGGCCTGGGCGAGCGGGAAGGTCTGGCCGATGTCGACCTTGACCGCCCCCGACACCAGCACCTCGAACAGGGCGGCGGCGCTTTCGTCCAGTTCTTCGCGCGTGGCGATGTAGTCGAACAGGCCCGGCCGGGTCAGGAACAGCGACCCCCCCTGGGCCAGCCGCGACGGCAGGACCGCCGGCGCCGGTCCGGAAGCGTTGCCGTAGCTGACCAGCATGCCGCGGCGGGCCAGGGCGCCAAGGCTGCCCTCGAAGGTGGCCGCGCCGACGCCGTCATAGACGACCGACACCCCCTGCCCGTCGGTCAGTTCACGAACCCGCGCGGCGACGTCCTCCTCGCGATAGAGAATGACCTCGTCGCAGCCGAGCGTCCGGGCCAGCGCCGCCTTGTCGGCATCGCCCGCCGTGCCGATGACGCGGCAGCCCAGGTGCTTCGCCCACTGGACAAGGATCTGGCCGACCCCGCCGGCGGCGGCATGGGCCAGGATGGTCTGGCCGGCCTTCACCGGATAGCAGCGGCGCAGCAGGAATTCCGCGGTCATGCCTTTCAGGAGGGAGGCCGCGGCCACCTCTGAAGAAACACCCTGCGGCAGCTTCACCGCCCGATCGGCCTTGTAGGTGCGCGCTTCGGCGTAGGCGCCCAGCGGCCCGCCCGCATAGCCGGCGCGGTCGCCGACGCTGAAGCGGGTGACGCCGTCGCCGACCGCCTCGACAACCCCTGCGCCTTCGACCCCCATCACGCCCGGCAGGCGCGCCGGGTAGAGGCCTGAGCGGTAGTAGGTGTCGATAAAGTTCAGCCCGATGGCCTCATGCCGAATGAGGATCTCTCCGGGTCCGGGGGCCGGGACGGGCAGATCGACCGTCTCGAGCACCTCGGGTCCGCCGGTGCGGGACGCCTGGATCGCCAGCATGCGCCCTACCCCAGGGTCGCGGCGAAGAAGGCCAGCGAGCGTCGCCCGGCCGTCTCTGCATCTGCGGCGTGGTAGTGCTCACCGCCGTGGCGGGCGAAGGCGTGGTCGCGGCCCGCATAGTCGTGGAGCGTAACCAGCGGATGGTTGTCGAGCGCCGCGTGGATGGCCGCCTGGGCTTCCTTGGGGACGAAGCCGTCCTCGCCGGCGATGTGGAGCATGACCGGGCGGGTGATCTTTTCCGCTTCAGCCGTCAGGGCGTCGAGTCCCACGCCGTAGTAGGAGACAGCGGCGTCGATGTCGGTGCGGGTGGCGGTCAGGAAGGCCATCTTCCCGCCGAGGCAGAAGCCGACGGATCCGACCTTGCCGTTGCAACCGGCGTCGGCGCGGATGGCGGTGATCGTCGCCTGGAGGTCTTCCGCCCCCTTGTCGGCGTCGAAGGCATTGAACAGTTCAAACGCCTTGTCCCACTCCGCCTTCGACTGATCGGTGATGTCGATGCCCGGTTCGATCCGCCAGAACAGGTCCGGGCAGATGGCGAGGTAGCCCTGGGCGGCGAGGCCGTCGGTGATGTCGCGCATCACGGCGTTGACGCCGAAGATCTCCTGGATCACCAGCACGGCAGGGGCCTTTGCGACCACCGGTCGGGCGACATAGGCCGAAAACTCGCCGTCGGGCGTCTTGATGGTCACGCGTTCTCCGCTCATCGTCGGTCTCCGTTATGTGTCAGGGTGTGGTTGTTAGCGCGGCCGCGCGTCCCGCGGCCATAGGTAACCCTGCCCGCGTCCAAGGAAAGATCGAACCATGAAGGTCACCATCGAGATCGACTGCACCCCGGTTGAGGCCCGCACCTTCATGGGCCTGCCGGATGTCACCGTCCTCAACGACCATATGGTGGCCGAGATGCAGAAGCGCATGGACTCCAACATGGCGGCCCTGGCCCCGGAAGAACTTATGAAGAGCTGGATGGCGTTCGGTTCAGGCGCGCAGGAGCAGTTCCGCAAGCTGATGACGGCGGCGATGCCGGCGGCGGCCGGGTTCGGGACCAAGCCGGGCGAATGAGCGACACAATCTTCGCGCCGGCCACCGCGCCCGGCCGCGCGGCGCTGGCGGTTGTCCGCGTCTCCGGCCCCACCGCCCGCGCCGCCGTCGCCGCCCTGGCGGGCGTGGTCCCCTCGCCCCGACGCGCGTCGCTGCGCCGGATCGCGGGTCTGGACGGTGAGACGATCGATGAGGCCCTGATCCTCTGGTTCCCGGGTCCCTCGAGCTACACGGGCGAGGACTGCGCGGAGTTCCACCTCCATGGGGGCCTCGCGGTTGTCGAGGCCCTGGTCATCGCCCTGTCGGGTCTGGGGCTTCGTCTGGCCGAGCCGGGCGAGTTCACCCGTCGCGCCTTCCAGAACGGGCGGCTCGACCTGGCCCAGGCGGAGGCGGTGGCCGATCTCATCGACGCCGAAACGCTTGCGCAGTCCCGACAGGCCCTGGACCAGCTGGGGGGCGGCCTGTCTCGCCGCTACGACGCCTGGCGCGAGGCGCTCATCGCCAGTCTGGCGGTGCTGGAGGCGGCGGTGGATTTCCCGGACGAAGATCTGCCAGAGGATGTCGCCGCCCGGGCGCGACCCCATTTGCGGTCCTTGCTGGCGGCGTTGAAGGCCGCCCTGGCCGACGCTGATCGCGGACGCCGGGTGCGGGAGGGTTTCCGCGTGGCGCTGATCGGGGCGCCGAACGCCGGCAAGAGCAGCCTGCTCAATGGGCTGGCCCATCGCGACGCGGCGATCGTCACCGCCACCCCGGGTACGACGCGCGACGTCATCGAGGTTCCGCTCGTGGTCGGCGGCTACAAGGTGCTTCTCGCCGACACGGCCGGCGTTCGCGAGACCGAGGAGGCCGTTGAGGCCGAGGGCGTCCGGCGGGCGAGGGCCTGGGCCGGGGAGGCTGACCTCCGGCTTTGGGTGGTCGATGGCCACGCATCGGACGGCAGCTGGCGCTTTGCGCTCGATCTGGTTCAGCCCGGGGATCTCTGCGTCGTGAACAAGGCCGATTTGCCGGAGAGCCTTGACGGCGGCCGGGCGCGAACGGCCGCAACGGAGCGCGGCCTCGAGTGTCTCGCGGTGTCGATAAGGACCGACGGCGCCGCGCTCGTGTCAGCCGCGCTCGAGGCGCGGGTCGTGACGGCGCTGTCGGCATCCGAGTTCCCGGCGGCGACCCGGCTGAGACACGCTGAAAGCCTTCGCGAAGCCGCCGACCGTGTGGCCAGGGCCCTGGCCCAGCCGGAGCCGGAGCTGGCCGCCGAGGATGTTCGCCTGGCGGCCCGTGCTCTGGAGCGTGTGTCCGGACGGGTCGATCCCGAGGCGGTTCTGGATCGCGTCTTCGCCAGCTTCTGTATCGGCAAGTGAGATGTTTCACGTGAAACACCGGTAGGGCCTGTTCCCTCCGGGACGCCCGGTGCCGGGGGGGGGCGCTCGGCCTGACCCGAAAGGAAGGCCCCTGTCCCCCGTCTTGCCAGACGACGTCGCCGGCCTCTGTCGATGTACAGACGGACTCCCAAGCAGGAAGCGGTTCCTGTATAAGCAGCGCTCATCGCCCCCGCTTGCCGGGGGCGTTCGCGTTCGGACCTGTGCCAGATGACCCAATCCTGGGATGTGATCGTGATCGGCGGCGGACACGCCGGCTGCGAGGCCGCTGCGGCCTCGGCGCGTTTCGGCGCCCGCACGCTGCTGCTCACTCACAAGCTTGAGACCATCGGCGAGATGAGCTGCAACCCGGCCATCGGCGGCCTGGGCAAGGGCCATCTGGTTCGTGAGATCGACGCCCTCGACGGGCTGATGGGCCGAATGGCCGACAAGGCCGGTATCCAGTTCCGGATGCTCAATCGCTCCAAGGGGCCCGCGGTGCGGGGTCCTCGCGCCCAGATCGACCGCAAACTCTATCGCGAGGCGATGCAGGCCGAACTGGCCGCGACGGCCGGGCTCGACATCATCGCGGAAGCCGTTGAGGATCTCATCGTCGAGGACGGTGTCCTCGCTGGGGTCATCGGCGCTTCGGGCGTCCTCTACCGCGCGCCGAGGGTGGTTCTTACGACCGGCACCTTCCTCAAGGGGGTCATTCACCTCGGCTCGCAACGGATCCCTGCCGGCCGTGTCGGGGATGCCCCGGCCATCGGGCTGGCCGACCGGCTCTACAGCCTCGGTCTTGATATGGGCCGGTTGAAGACGGGCACCCCGGCGCGGCTCGTCGGCTCGACCATCGCCTGGGACCGGCTTGAGATGCAGGCGGCGGATGCAGAACCGATCCCCTTCTCCTTCCTCAATGATCGTATCGCGGTCCCGCAGATCCCTTGCGGCATCACCTGGACGACGGAAGAGACGCACAGGATCATCGCCGAGCGGCTGACGGAATCGGCGGTCTATGGCGGGAGGATCGAGGGCCGGGGTCCGCGGTACTGTCCCTCGATCGAGGACAAGGTCGTTCGCTTCGCTGACAAGACCAGCCACCAGGTCTTCCTCGAGCCCGAGGGGCTGGATGACGACACCGTCTATCCAAACGGCATCTCGACCTCTGTCTCTGAAGAGACCCAGCTGCTCTTCCTGCGGACCATTCCGGGGCTGGAGTCGGTGGAGGTCCGCCGCTACGGCTATGCGATCGAATATGACTATGTCGATCCGCGGGAGCTCTTCCCGACCCTGGAGGTCAAGCGGCTGCCCGGTCTGTATCTCGCCGGCCAGATCAACGGCACGACGGGTTACGAAGAGGCCGGGGCGCAGGGTCTGATGGCCGGGCTGAACGCGGCGCGCGCGGCTTCCGGGGCCGAGGCCGCCACCTTCGCGCGGGATGAGGCCTACATCGGCGTCCTGATCGACGATCTGGTGACCCGCGGCGTGACCGAGCCCTACCGGATGTTTACCAGTAGGGCCGAGTTCAGGCTTCTGCTGCGAGCCGACAACGCCGATCAGCGGTTGACGCAGCGTGGGATCGATCTCGGAATTGTCGGCCCTGCAAGGGCTGGAGTGTTTCACGTGAAACAACGGGCCCTGGATGAGGCCCGCGCCCAGGCCCGTTCATGGTCCTTAACGCCGGCCTCCGCGAAGAAGGCCGGGTTGGCGGTCAAGGCTGACGGCCAGCGGCGGGATCTGACCCAGCTTCTGGCCTATCCCGAGGTGACGCTGGAGGTGCTGGCGACCCTCTGGCCGGACATCAACGCCTGGTCCCCCGCGGTGCGCGAGCAGATCGAGATCGACGCCGCCTATGCCGGCTATCTCGACCGGCAGGCCGCGGACGTCGAGGCCTTCCGTCGGGACGAGGCTCTGCGGCTTCCGGCCGATCTCGACTACAGCGCTATCGGCGGTCTTTCCAACGAGGTGCGGTCCAAGCTGATCGCTGTCCGGCCCCTTACCCTGGGCCAGGCCGCCCGGATCGAGGGGGTCACCCCCGGCGCCCTGACCGCCCTGCTCGCCCATGTCCGACGTCCCCGCGCCGCCTGAGGCGGCTGGCGCGGCGCTGGACGCCGCAGGCTTTCAAGCCCTGACCCAGACCACCGACGCCCAACTGGCGGACCTCGAGCGGTTCCTCGAGATGCTGAC
Source organism: Caulobacteraceae bacterium (assembly GCA_027487945.1). GTDB lineage: Bacteria > Pseudomonadota > Alphaproteobacteria > Caulobacterales > Caulobacteraceae > Caulobacter. The sequence goes on along the minus strand of JAIYCQ010000008.1, from coordinate 28,764 downwards.
GGCCGGGAATGCTGTGATGAATCTCGTCGGCCCGGCCACGATCCCGGACTTCTGGAACCGTCATGCCTGGGACAGCGCCCAGCTCCTGCGCCTCGCGCCCGACGCCGCGAGCTGGGCCGACCTTGGCGCCGGCGCCGGCTTCCCGGGTCTGGTGCTGGCCATCCTGTTCAAGGGCCGGCCGGGGGCGACGGTGCATCTCGTCGAGAGCATGGCCAAGCGGTGCCGGTTCCTGGGCTCGGTCGCCGAGGCGCTCGACCTTCCCGTCGTGATTCACAACAAGCGTGCGGAAGACCTGTCCCTGACTGTGGATATCGTCACCGCACGGGCTTGCGCGCCGATGAGCCGCCTGCTCGGGTACGCCCGGCCCTACCTGAAGCGAGGGGCCGTCGGCTTGTTTCTCAAGGGACAGGATGTGGCATCCGAGCTGGAGGATGCCCGCACCTCCTGGACCTTCTCCAGCCGTCTGATCGAGAGCTTGAGCGACCCCCGGGGTCGTATTGTCGAAGTAAAGGGACTTTCCCGTGCCCCACAGGCCTGACCCGGTTCTGCCGCCGGCCCCGATGCGCGTCCTGGCGGTCGCCAACCAGAAGGGTGGCGTCGGAAAGACCACCACGGCCATCAACCTCGGCACCGCGCTGGCCGCGGTGGGCGAGAAGGTGCTGTTGATCGACTCCGATCCGCAGGGCAACGCCTCCACCGGACTCGGCATCACCCGCCAGCAACGCAAGACCAACCTCTATGATGTGCTGATGAACGACATGCCGGCGGCGGAGGCGGCCGTGCCGACCGCCCTGCCCGGCTTCGACATCGTGCCGTCCGACCCTGACCTGTCCGGTATCGAGCTGGAGCTGGGACAGGCGCCGCGCCGGTCCTACCGGCTGCGCGACGCGCTCGAGCCCCTGCGCGCCGCGGGCCACTACGGCTATGTTCTCATTGACTGCCCGCCGTCCCTGAATCTGCTGACCGTCAACGCCATGACCGCCGCCGACGCGGTGTTCGTTCCGCTGCAGACCGAGTTCTTCGCGCTCGAGGGCCTGACACAGTTGATGCGGACCGTCGAGCTGGTGCGCGGCAGCCTCAACCCGACGCTGGAGATCCAGGGCGTGGTCCTGACCATGTTCGACCGGCGCAACAGCCTGTCGGAGCAGGTGGCGCGCGATGTCCGGGCCCACTTCGGATCCAAGGTCTACGAAACGGTCATACCGCGTAATGTGCGGGTGTCGGAGGCGCCGTCCTTCGGGCAACCGGTACTGATCTATGACCTGAAATGCGCCGGGTCGCAGGCCTATCTGAAACTGGCCCGCGAAGTCGTGGGTCGCGAACGCGAACGGCGCCTGCGGGCGGCCTGACGAGGGAATGAACGGAGTGACGACGTCGATGGTTGAAGGTCGCAGGGGACTGGGTCGCGGTCTGTCCGCGCTGCTCGGCGAGGCCGATGCGGAAAGCGCCGCGGCTCCGGTTGGCGAGCCCGCCGGCGTACGCGAGATTCCGATCGAGCTGATCCACCGCAATCCTGATCAGCCGCGGCGCCGGTTCGGCGAGACCGAGATCAGCGAACTGGCCGATTCTATTCGGGAAAAGGGCGTCCTGCAGCCTGTCTTGCTCCGCCCGGCCCCAGGTCTACCCGGCGAGTACCAGCTGGTGGCCGGGGAGCGCCGCTGGCGCGCCTCGCAGCAGGCCGGCCTGCGGGCCATGCCGGCGCTGGTTCGCGATCTCGATGACCGCCAGGTGCTCGAGATCGCCATCGTCGAGAACGTGCAGCGCGCGGACCTCGGCGTCGTAGAGGAGGCGCTCAGCTACAAGGCGCTGATGGACCGGTTCGGCCGCACCCAGGAGGAGGTGGCCCAGGTCGTCGGCAAGAGCCGGCCGCATGTCGGCAACGCCCTGCGCCTGCTGACCCTGCCGGAGTCTGTCCAGCTGATGCTGGCCGAGGGCCAGCTGACCGCCGGTCATGCCCGGGCGCTGGTCGGCCATACCGAGGCGGTCAGCCTTGCGCGTGAGATCATCGACCGCGAGCTGAACGTTCGGGAGACCGAGGCGCTGGTGAAACGCGGCGCGCCGGAGCGGAAATCCGACCGACCGCAGGTCGGTGGCCGGCCCGCCGGCAAGGATGCCGACACGCTGGCGCTGGAGGACGACCTGTCGGAAGTGCTCGGCCTGCCGGTCGATATCCGCGATGGCGGCGGGACCGGCGAAATCCGTATCCGGTACTCGACGCTTGAGCAGCTGGACGACCTCTGCCGCCGCCTGACACGGGGCGGCTGAGGCGCAGGGAGCTGTGGCTGAGTGCGACAGGCGCTGCTAAATTCGCCACAGCGGCGATTTTACGATCCGGCGCTGTAAGTGTCTGAATTATATAGCTAAAAAATCCGCCTAAAGCCCGAGCCGCCGCGCTCGACCGGCGATGGTCAGGGCGAGGCGCTCGGCGAGCAGGTTGTCCGGAGCGCCGGCCGTCTTGCAGGCCATGTCGGCCGCCAGCACCTCCGGGTGAAGCGCGAGCAGATGCTCCAGGGTCCAGGCTCGCGCCTGGCGCAGCATCTCGCGTTCGTTTTTCCAGAAGACGCCCGACGCCTTGGCCGCCTCGGCCAGGCCGACGCCGTTGGCGGCCAGGGTCAGGATCCGTCGCAGGCGGGCGAGGTGCATGCCCATGGCCCGCACGGCGGCCGGACCGCCCTCCCCTTCAGCCGCGGCCCGTCGCAACCCGGCCTGGGCGGCTGCGAGCTTCCCGCCGAAAGCGTCGGTCGCCGCATCGGTCAGCGAGGCCTCCGGTTCGACGCCGAGGAAGTCCTCAAGGTCGGCGGGGCCGGCGATCCGCCCGCTGCCCGGGCCCAGCCAGAGCGCAAGCCGCTCCATCTCCTGCCGCGCGACGCCGCGTTCCCGCGGAAGGCGGGACACAAAGAGCTCGAGCGCCTGGCTGTCGAGCCCGACCTTGTCTGCGGCCAGCGACTCGCGAACCAGCCGGGCCACATCCCCCGGCTCGTCGTCGTAGCAGGGGATGGTGGCGCAGGCGGCGGCCTTCTCGGCCACCTTGCGCAACGCCGAGTCGCGGCCGAGTGCGCCCGCCTCGATGAGCAGGAAGGCGTCGGGGTTCAGCTTTCCATCCGCATGGGCCGTCAGGGCCTCCGCCGCGGTCTTGTCGGGCCCGGCCTTCTCGCCGGTGAACCGGACCCGCACGAGACGCCGGCCGCCCATCATGGAGATGGCCGCCAGTTCGCCCTCCAGGCGCCCGTCGCCCAGCTCGTCGTCGTTCAGCAAGGCGGTGTCGAAGGGATCGTCAGGATTGGCGGTGACCACCCTGGCCAGTCGGTCAGCGCGTTCGCGTACGCCGCCCCGGTCCCGTCCGTAGATTAACGCCGCCCGCACGCCGGCGTCGGGGCCTTTCAGAAACCGTTCGACGTCGGGACGTTTGGAGATGATCACGGCAGGCTAGCCCGCCCGACCGCGCGCCATCCAGGTGGCCAGCTGAAGCTGGATCTTGCGCGCGAGCTCGGCGGCGGCCCGTTCCTCGGCGTCCTGATGGCCCGCAATCGAGGCGTAGGGCTGCTCGGCGCGGTCGAAGGTCACCTCGGTGCTGGTCTCGCCCTTGAAGGCGACAACGCCGGTAGCCGCCTCTGTCAGGGTCCAGTCCGCCTCGAGCACCAGCTCGTACCGGCTGGCGGCGGCGTCGACCCGGCGGCCGCGCGGCGTGCGCGTCTGCCGAAGGTCGACCTTCAGGGTGTAGGCAGCCGGAACGGCCGCGTCACGGGCCAGGGCGTCATCGAGGGATTCGCGCAGCAGAAAACCCGTGCGCCCCTCCGGCGCGATGGTCTCGATGGCCGACAGGCCCGGGCTGACGCCGGGCTGGGCGTAGAGGGGCGTGAAGCCACACCCGGCCACGAGCGGGGCGGTCGCGAGCAGAACCAGGGCCAGCCAACGCGCCTTCATGGTCACCCCGCGACTATGTTCACGATGCGGCCGGGCACGACGATCACCTTGCGGATGGAGAGGTTGTTGGCGGAAAGGTACGCCTGAACCGCGGTGTTGGCTCGTGCTAATTCCTCAACCGTCGCAGCGTCCGCGTCGGCCGGCGCCCGAACCTCGTCGCGGCGCTTGCCGTTGATCTGGATCGGCAGCACCAGCTCCGCGTCGATCGTCAGGGCCGGGTCGGCCACCGGCCAGGGGGCGTCGACGGCCATGCCCTCGCCGCCAATCCGGGCCCAGCATTCCTCCGCGAGATGGGGCGTGAAGGGCGCGATCAGGCGGGCCAGAACCGAAAGGGCCTCGGCCCGCGCCTCGGCGACGCCGGCGTCGCTCGCAGGGAAACCCTTGAGGATGTTCAGGAATTCATACAGTCGGGCAATGCCGCTGTTGAACCTGAACTGTTCGATGGAGTCGGTGATCGCCTTGATGGTTTTGTGCGTCGCCCGGCGCAGCTCCTCCGCGCGCGGGTCGCTGTCCGGGCCTGACGGCGCCGCGCCTTCGGCGTCGAACTCCGCCCAGACGCGGTTCACGAAGCGCCCGGCGCCCTCGACGCCACCTGTGGTCCACTGCACGTCCCGCTCGGGTGGGCTGTCGGACATGACGAACAGGCGCGCAGCGTCGACGCCGTAGGCCTCGAAGATCTCCTCCGGCGCCACGACGTTCTTCTTCGACTTGGACATCTTCTCGATGTCGCCGATGACCAGCGGCTCGCCCGTCGAGGCCACGCGGGCTCTACGGGTGTTTCCCTCGGCCTCGATGACGATCTGCGAGGGTTCAACCCAGTCGCCGGCCTGGGTCTTGTAGGTCTCGTGCGTGACCATGCCCTGGGTGAACAGGCCCGCGAAAGGCTCGGCCACCGACAGCAGGCCCTCGTCCTTCAGGGCGCGGGTCACGAAGCGGGCGTACAGCAGGTGAAGCACCGCGTGCTCGACCCCGCCGATGTACTGGTCGACGGGCAGCCACTTGTCGGCAGCGGCCTTGTCGATCGGCGTGTCGCTCCGGGGATTGGCGAACCGCGCGAAGTACCAGGACGAGTCCATGAAGGTATCGAGCGTATCCGTCTCCCGCTCGGCCTCGCCGCCGCAGGTCGGGCAGGCCACGAACCGCCAGGTCGGATGGTGCAGCAGGGGGTTGCCGGGCCGGTCGAAGGTGACGTCGTCGGGCAGGATGATCGGCAACTGGTCAGCCGGGGCCGGGAGGGTCCCGCAGGTCTTGCAGTGGATGACCGGGATCGGGCAGCCCCAGTAGCGCTGGCGTGAGACGCCCCAGTCGCGCAGGCGGTACACGGTCGCGCCCTTGCCCCTGCCCATCGCCTCGATACGGGAGACGGCGGCGGCCTTGGCCTGTTCGATGGTCAGGTTGTCCAGGAAGCCGGAATTGAAGATCTTCCCGGGACCGGTATAGGCCTCCGACCCCACCATGAAGGTGGCCGGATGGGCGTCGGACGGCAGCACGACCGGCTTGACCGGCAGGCCGTACTTGCGGGCGAAATCGAGGTCGCGCTGATCATGAGCCGGGCAGCCGAAGATGGCGCCGGTGCCGTAGTCCATCAGGATGAAGTTGGCGATCCAGACCGGCAGGGTCTCGCCGTCGACGAACGGATGCCTGACCCGCAGGCCGGTATCCCAACCCAGTTTTTCTGCACCCTCGATGTCCGCCTCCGAGGTCCCGCCCTTGCGGCATTCAGCGATGAAGGCCGCGACCCCGGGGTCAGCCGCCAGCGTTTCGGCCAACGGATGATCCGGCGCGATACCGACGAAAGCCGCGCCGAAAAGCGTGTCAGGGCGGGTGGTATAGACCTCCAGGCCCGCCGCGAACCCCTCCGGCGCACCGCCGTCGAAGTCGAACGAGAACTGCAGACCGGTCGAGCGACCGATCCAGTTTTCCTGCATGGTCCGGACCTTCTCCGGCCAGCGGTCGAGGGTCTGCAGCCCCTCGATCAGATCATCGGCGTAGTCCGTGATCCGCAGGAACCACTGGGTCAGCTTCTTCTTCTCGACGACCGCGCCGGAGCGCCAGCCGCGCCCGTCGACGACCTGCTCGTTGGCCAGCACGGTCATGTCGACCGGGTCCCAGTTGACCGTGGCCTCCTTGCGGTAGACGAGGCCGCGCTGCAGCAACTTCAGGAACCAGGCCTGCTGCTGACCGTAGTATTCCGGATCGCAGGTGGCGAACTCCCGGCTCCAGTCGATCGACAGGCCGAGCGCCTTCAGCTGTTCCCGCATCCCGGCGATGTTGTCATAGGTCCAGCCCTTGGGATGGATGCCGCGCTCCATGGCGGCGTTTTCGGCCGGCATGCCGAAGGCGTCCCAGCCCATCGGGTGCAGCACCGCATGACCCCTGGCGCGGCGATAGCGCGCCACGACATCGCCCATGGCGTAGTTGCGGACGTGGCCCATGTGGATGCGCCCCGAGGGATAGGGGAACATCTCGAGGACATAGTACTTCGGCCGCGGATCGTCGTTGCCGACGCGGAAAACGTCATTGCGGGCCCAGGCTTCACGCCAACGGGGCTCCGCGTCCTTCGGATTGTATCGGGCCATAGAGGCTTTCGAGCGGTCCGGGCCGGCTTAGCCGGCCATGTTGGCCAGACGCAGCTGGCGGGCCTTGGTCAGGATGGCGTTTTCGATATCGGTCTCGGTCTGGGCCGCCGTGGGGGCGTCCGTCCAGCCGCCGGCGCCGTCGCTGACCTGCTTGAACACGGTGACATTCAGGCCGTCGGCCCGAAGTCGGGTGTCGAGGATGTAGACCGTCGTCTTGAACCGCTCATCCGGCTTCTCGGGGTTGGTGTACCAATCGGTGATCACCACGCCGCCGTAGGGGTCGGCCGAGGCCAGGGGCATGAAGGACAGCGTGTCCAGGGTCGCGCGCCAAAGGTAGGCGTTGACGCCGATCTGCGCCGCCTCGGGGCCCTTGGGGGCGCTGGCGCCGAGGCCGAAGGGCGACCAGCCGCCGCCTTCGCTCTCGACCGACCGTGAACCGCCCGTTCCGCAGCCGGCCACGCCCACGAGCGCCAGGGTCAGAGCCCCGACAGAGGCGACCCGCATCCAAGACCCGCGCGCAAACGCCATATTGTATCGCTCCAACAACGTTTCGGGCCACGCGTTTCATGTTCGCGCGGCGGCGTACACCCCCGACGCCTTGACTGCCCGTCTACAACAGGGCCGCCTCGCCGCCAAACGGGAATCTCGTGGCCTTCGCGCAACAGGCGACCGGGGAATCGATGGACTCTTTCCCCGAGTGCGACCGCTGCCGGTTGACCCCGACCCAAAGCGGCCTTTAATCGCGCCTCAGGCTCACCATGTTTCTTCAGGAATGATGGCGAGAGAGAGACGGCTGGGGGAGCCGGCAGGGCGATATGAACAGGTTTCTGAGCACCGTCGCGATTTCGGCGCTGGCCATTGCGGGCCCGGCGACGTTTGCGCACGCCCAGACCTCGCCCGCCAAGCCCAAGCCGCAGGCCGGTTTCTCCGTCCGCAGCGACTTCAACGCCTCTGACGCGCAGTTCGGCGGCCAGGAAAGCCGCCGTCTGGTCTGGGACGCCGACAAGGGCCGCTGGGGCCTGACCCTCGACATCAAGCCGCGCACCGACATCGGTCCCTCGGGCCGCGATGTCGAGGCCGGGGCCTTCTTCAAGGTCACGCCGCGCCTTCGCGTCGGCGGCGCCGTGGGCGTCGGGCCCAACCAGCCCGCCCCGATCCGCAAGAGCGACGGTCGCGAGGAAACTCCGCGCGTGCGTCTCGAGACCGCCTTCAAGTTCTGAAGCCGTCCACCATCGCAAAGCCCGCGGCGCCCGAGCTGACCAGCTCCGGCGCCGTTTTCACATTCACCCCGCCCAGCGCATAGACCGGCAAGGGCGCTGCGGCGACGAAGGCGGTGAAGGCGTCCGCGCCCATCGGCGGTCCGGCCGAGGCGCTGGCGCTGGCGAAAACGGTCGAGGCGAGCACGGCGTCGCAGCCCGATGCCGCCGCCTGATGGGCGGCCTGCAGACCGTGGGCCGCGCCGGTTATCACCCAGTCCGGAAAGGCCGCCTTCATCCCGGCCGCACGCGCGAGATCGCGCTCCGGCAGATGGACGCCCGAGGCGCCGACCGCCGCCGCCAGATCCGCGTCCGCCCCGATCAGGAGCCGTAGCCCGCGATCCCGGGCGATTGTCGCCAGATCCCTCGCCCGGGCCAGGGCGTCCGAGGCGCCGAACGCCCGATAGATGATCCCGCTGCCGACCGGCAGCCGCGACGCGATGGCCGCCGGATCGGCCGTCCGCGCCGGATCCGTCACGAAGATCAGGCGGGGCAGGGGCTTTGCGCCGGGCAGCCGGGGTCGTAAGGACGCCGCAAGGTCCGCCAGCCGCTGGAGATCACCCGTTGCCTCACTCATCCGCTGTCGCCGACGCGCGCCTTTCCGTGCTGGACCGCATAGCTGTTTCGGCGCGGGAGGCCGGACGGTCGCCGGACGATGTGACCCTTGTCGCCGTCTCCAAGCAACAGTCGGACGAGAAGATCGACGCCATGCTTGCCGCTGGCCAGCGGGTCTTCGGCGAGAACCGGGTCCAGGAAGCCATGGGACGCTGGATTCCGCGCCGCGAGGGGGTCGAGCTGCGCCTGATCGGGCCGTTGCAGACCAACAAGGTCCGCGAGGCCGTGGCCCTCTTCGATGTCATCGAGACGGTGGATCGCGAGAAGCTGGCCGAGGCCCTGGCCCGCGAGATGGCGCGCTCGGAAACCGCCGTCCGCCTCTACGTGCAGGTCAATACGGGCCTGGAGCCTCAGAAGGCGGGTGTCGCGCCGGGCGAGGTCGACGGTTTCGTCGCCTACTGCCGTGACCTGGGGCTTTCGGTGGAGGGCCTGATGTGTATCCCGCCGGAGCACGAGCCCGCTGACCGCCACTTCGCGATGCTGGCCGAGATCGCCGCCCGTAACGGCCTTCACAGGCTGTCGATGGGGATGAGCGGCGACTACGAAACCGCCGTGCGGCAGGGGGCGACCAGCGTTCGGGTCGGCTCGGCGCTGTTCGGCGCCCGGGGCTGACGCCGTGAAATAGCCGTGGGCCCTCCCTATCTGCAGCAGGTTGCCTCGCCCGCCTGTTGGCCAGAGGCCTCGAACCGGTGCATGGTCTGATGATGGCGCAACGCAAGACTCTCCTCATCGTCGATGACGACAACGACCTCCGCACGGCTCTGGCCGAGCAGCTGCAGCTCCATGAGGAGTTCGCCGTGGTCCAGGCGGAGACGGCCGGCGAGGGCGGGCGGCTGGGGCGGGAAGCCCGGCCTGACCTGATCCTGCTCGACGTCGACCTGCCCGATATGGATGGCCGCGAGGCCTGCCGCCTGATGCGCAAGGGCGGCGTGACTGCGCCGATCATCATGCTCACCGCGGCGGCCACCGACGCCGACACCATCCTGGGCCTCGATTCCGGGGCCAATGACTATGTGACCAAGCCCTTCCGGTTCGGGGTGCTGCTGGCCCGCATCCGGGCGCACCTGCGCAGCCATGAAGCGTCCGAGGATGCGGTCTTCCGCATTGGCCCCTATGAGTTCCGCCCCGCCCAGAAACTGCTCGTCGACGAGAAGGCGAGGAAGGTCCGTCTGACGGAGAAGGAAACCAACATCCTCAAGTACCTCTATCGCAGCGGCGCCAAATCGGTGTCGCGCGAGGAGCTGCTGACGGAGGTCTGGGGCTACAACGCCGGGGTCACCACCCACACCCTGGAAACCCACGTCTACCGTCTGCGCCAGAAGATCGAGCCCGATCCCGCCAACGCCCGTCTGCTGCTCACCGAGGCGGGGGGCTATCGGCTGCAGCCCTGATGCGGGTTCGGCGCTGGTCAGGGCCTAGCCGTGAAAGGCTTTCCGGCGTTTGACACACTACTAAGTCTACAGTTAGTTTTCAGTGTGTCTCAGAGGCTAACATGAGTAAGTATGCGCCATTGACCGACTTTCTCGCCCGCGCCGCCGGGTCCGAGGCGGTGATGACCTTCGCCGAGATCGAGCGCGTCATCGGTCAGCCCCTGCCGGCCTCGAAGAAGTATCCCGCCTGGTGGAGCAACAACCCGGGCAACAACGTCATGACCCGCGCCTGGCTGGCGGCCGGCTATCACACCGAACGGGTGGATATCGCTGCCGAGCGGCTGGTCTTTCGCCGGACCCGGGACGCCACGCGCGCCCAGGCCCTGGCCGGGACGCTTCTGGAACGCATTCAGGCCCGTCTCGGCGGCACGGTCACCGTCGCGGCGGGTGTCGATCTGGCTGCGCCCGTCGGTGAGATCTGGGACGCCGAGCGGTGACTGTCTCCCCCATCCTTCTGGACACCTGTGCGGCCATCTGGGCGACCCGCCCCGATGGACTGTCGCCGGGCGCGCGGGCCGCCATCGCCGAGGCGGAACAGGCCGCGGCGGCGGTCTATGTGTCGCCGATCACCGCCTGGGAGCTCGGGATGCTCGTGGCCCGGGGCCGGATCGCGCTGCTGGAGTCGCCGCTGACCTGGTTCACAGGTCTGGTGGAGGCCGGGGTGCAGCTGACCGACCTCAGCCCCGAGATCATGGTGGAGGCGTCCTTCCTGCCCCAGTCGCGTCTGCGGGATCCCGCAGACCGCGTCATCGCCGCGACGGCCCGGGCCCTGGGTTGCCGGATCCTGACCCGCGACCGGCCGCTGCTGGAGTATGCCGCGGCCGGGCACGTCAAGGCGATCGCCTGCTGAGCTAGACCATGAAGTCGGCGGTCACCGGTGCGTGATCGCTGGGCTTGTCCCAGCCGCGCACGTCGTCGTGGATGCGGGCCTGGGCACGGCCGCCGGCAAAGGCGGCGTCGCGCAGGCCAGGCGTCACCAGGATGTGGTCGAGCAGCAGCCCGCGGTTGGACTGCCGGAAGTCGGCGGCGCGGTAGCTCCACCAGCTGGCCAGTTTCTCCGGCTCGGGGGTCGCCTCCCGCACCAGGTTGATCAGCCCCAGCGATGCCTGCATGGCCCGGAAGGCCTCGACCTCGACCGGGGTGTGGCTGACGATCTTCGACATGTGGCGGTGGTTCCAGACGTCGAACTCGCCCGGCGCCACGTTGAGGTCGCCGGTGACGACCAGCGGGGCCTTCGGGTCCCGCAGGGCCAGCTCGCGCGTCAGGCTCTCGTAGAAATCCAGCTTGTGGTCGAACTTGGGGTTCAGCGCCCGGTCGGGCAGGTCGCCGCCGGCCGGAATGTAGAAGTTGTGGATCTCGACCCCCGCGACCTTCGCCCCGACGCAGCGGGCATGCCCCTCGCGGCAGACCTCGAGCGGCCGGGCGTCCTCGATCGGATAGCGCGAGGCGATGGCCACCCCGTGCCAGCCCTTCTGGCCGGCGATGCGGAAGTGGGAAAAGCCCAGGTCCTCGAACATCGCCTTCGGGAACTCCGCCGTCTGGCACTTGATCTCCTGGAGGCACAGGACGTCGGGCGCCACCTCGTCGACCATCCGGCCGATGAGCTCTCCGCGTGGGCGGACCGAGTTGATGTTCCAGGTGGCGAGACGGAGGCGCATGACCGTCAGATAAGGGGTTTCGGGCCAAAAGAAACGCCCGGATGCGCGAAGCATCCGGGCGCCAAAGGTGGTCTCTCATGCCGCCGCCGGGAGGGGATAGGTTCCGGCACGGTGCGACGGTATCGCGAGGTCGGGCGCGCTACCGTTATGCGTGGCATTATTGCAACGAGCCCACAGAAACGTCAACAGGCTGAATCAGGGTATTTGCCTGTTGCGAATGTGTCACAAACGGACCTAGCGTCAGCCTCGCCGTGCCGGGGTGGGGTAGGGGGCCTTGAACAGGGCCGGATCGAGCCCGGACGCCCGCACCAGGCTGGTCAGCCGCACCCGGGTCGGGGCGTTTCGGGCGTCGGTCACCGTCCAGCCCAGCAGCTGCACCGGGCTGTCGGAGAAGGTCATGATGATCTGCCCCTTGGTCTTTCCCGCCCGATCCTGGGCCGTGATCTCGAAGCCGTCGTTCAGGGCCTTCACCCCGGCGATGTGGACGCCGCGGTCCAGCCGGATCTCGTCGGCCAGGAACAGCTTCAGAGGCGTCTGGCTGAGGAAATAGCGGTTCACGGTCTTCAGCCGCTTGTCGGCGACGGAGACGACGCGGCCGTCGGAGACCACCAGCAGGCTGGACGGCGCCTCGTACTCGAAGCGGGCCTTGCCCGGGCGCTGCAGGTACAGCATCCCGGTCGACTGCGAGCCGCGGGCGTCGGTCTGCACGAACTTGCCACGTGCGGAGGACAGGCCCTGCAGGTAGCTGGTGGCCTTGTCGACCATGGCCTGGTCGGCGGGCGACAGGGCCGCGTGGGCAAGGCCCGGGGCCAGCAGCAGGGCCGGGGCGGCGGCGAGGAGAGCGCGTCTGGTCGTGGTCATGGCATCCGTCTAGCAGGGCGCAGCGGCGAATTCTTGACCGAAACCGCGCCTAGGGCGGCGGCGGCGCCAGGATCTCGCGCTTGCCGGCGTGGTTGGCGGCTCCAACAACGCCCTCCTGCTCCATCCGTTCAATCAGGGACGCCGCACGGTTGTAGCCGATCTGCAGCCGGCGCTGGATGTAGCTGGTCGAGGCCTTGCCGTCCCGGGTGACCACGGCCACGGCGCGGTCGTAGAGGCTGTTCTCGTCGCCATCGCCGCCGGAGCCATAGCCGCCCCCGTCGCCGTCCTCGTCGTCGCCGCCCGCGGTAACCTCGTCGAGGTACTGCGGCGTGCCCTGTTCGCGCAGGAACCGGGCCACGGCCGCCACCTCCTCATCGGCCACGAACGGGCCGTGCAGGCGCGTCAGCCGGCCGCCGCTGCCGCCGGCCATGTAGAGCATGTCGCCCTGGCCCAGCAGCTGCTCGGCGCCCTGGTCGCCCAGGATGGTGCGGCTGTCGATGCGCGAGGTGACCTGGAAACTGATGCGGGTCGGGAAATTGGCCTTGATGGTGCCGGTGATGACGTCGACCGACGGGCGCTGCGTGGCCATGATCAGGTGGATGCCGGCGGCGCGGGCCATCTGGGCCAGCCGCTGCACGGCGCCCTCGATGTCCTTGCCGGCCACCATCATCAGGTCGGCGACCTCGTCGATGACCACGACCAGATAGGGCATGTGCTCGGGGCGGATCTTCTCGCTCTCGAAGATCGGGCGGCCGGCCTCGTCGAAGCCGGTCTGGACCGTGCGCTCGAAGTGCTCGCCCTTGTCGATGGCCTCCTTGGCCCGCTCATTGTAGGCGGCGATGCCGCGCACCCCGATCTTGGCCATCCGGCGATAGCGGTCCTCCATCTCGCGGACGGTCCACTTCAGGGCCACGATCGCCTTCTTCGAGTCGGTCACCACCGGGGCCAGCAGGTGCGGGATGCCGTCATAGACGGAGAGCTCGAGCATCTTGGGGTCGATCATGATGAACCGGCACTGCTCGGGGCTCAGCCGGTAGAGGATCGACAGGATCATGGCGTTGACCCCGACCGACTTGCCCGACCCGGTGGTGCCGGCGATCAGCAGGTGAGGCATCCTGGCCAGGTCGGCGATATAGGGTTCGCCGCCGATGGTCTCGCCCAGCGCCATGGGCAGGGTCTGGGAGGCCTTCTCGTAGTCGGCGCTGGCCAGCAGGTCGCGCAGATAGACTGTCTCGCGCTTGGCGTTGGGCAGTTCCAGGGCGATGGCGTTGCGGCCGGACACCACCGACACGCGGCAGGCGGCCACGCCCATCGAGCGGGAGATATCGTCGGCCAGGGCCACGACCCGGGCGTGCTTGACGCCCGGCGCCGGCACCAGCTCGTAGAGGGTGACGACGGGGCCGGGGCGGATCTGGTCGATGGCGCCCCGGATGCCGAACTCGCTCAGCACGCTTTCCAGAAGCCGGGCGTTCTGGCGCAGCGCCGCCTCGTCGAAGCCGCCGACCCGGGGCTTGGGCTTGGCCAGCATGGCCAGCTCCGGCAGCATGAAGCCGCCGGGGGCGACGAAGTCGAAGGTCTTCTGCTGCTCGCGCACCTCGCGGCTGCTGTTCTTCGGCGCGGGCTTGGGCGGCTTGATGGCAGGGGCGCCGGGGCGACCCGCAGCGGGGATCTCTGCATCATCCTCGCCCGCCTCGACGGGGGGATCGTCGGCGAAGCGCAGCGGTTTGGGCGCGGCGGCGGGCTTCTCGGCGCGGCGCCGGGCGACCGGGGCCTTTGCGGGGGCGGCGGCCGGCTCGGGTGCGCGCGGCGCCGCCCGCCGGGCCAGGAGGTTTTCCAGCGCGCCCTCGGCGGCGCGGGCCATGCCGGCCCGGCTAACCCCGAGGGCCCAGGTGGCGGCGAACCCGCCGACGCCAAGCAGCACCAGAGACGCGATCAGCTCCGCCCCGGGAATACGGGCGAAGCCGATGATGCCCGACAGGGCGCCCAGCAGGCCGTCGCCCCAGAAGCCGCCCAGACCCCGGGCCAGGGCCCAGCTCTTCGGCGGGCTCGGCGCCGCGATGGCCCCGGCCAGCGCCAGCACGGCCCCGACGCCGACCAGCGCCCGCAGGCGGGTGGAACGGCGATGGACGTCCGGCTCGGGATCGACGGCGCGGGTCAGGCCGAAGACGACCATCAGCAGGGCCAGCCCCCAGGCGGCGAGGCCCAGCGACTGGACGAAGATGTCGGCGACCACGGCGCCCGGTCCGCGCAGGATGTTGCTGGCCGGCAGGGCCGAGGCGACGTTCAGGCTGGGGTCGGCAGAATTCCAGGTGGCGAAGGCGGCGATCAGCGCAAGGCCGGCCGCTGCGACCACGCCGCCGCGCAGACGCGCGCTGAACGGCTGGGTCCAGGCCCAGGCCGCCAGCTCCATCGCCATATCCAGCCCGGTCCGCCTCGCCGCCCGCGCCATCCGCGCCCCCAAAATTCGTTCTGAGCCGCCTATCTCGCCCGCGGAGGGTTAAGGGGCGTTTACTTCGATGGGCGGAAGGCGCGGCCGGATGTCGCCGGAGTCGTGCTTTTCAGACCCGCCCTCCCCACGATGTGGGGAGGACTGCCGCCCTCAGAACTTCCACTTCGCGGTGCAGGCGTCGGCCAGTTTCACGATGTCCGGCCGCTTCATCGTCCCGGCCAGGATCGCGCTCTCGAAGTTGAGGTTCACATAGCCGATGCCGATCCACATCTCCGTCTCGTCCGGCTCTTCGCCGCGCGCCTTCAGCCGGGCGACGGCGGCCTGGGTCTTCTTCTCCCAGACCGGCGGCTTGCCGGGATAGCCGTCCAGCGCCTCGCCATCGATCTGCGACAGCCGGCGATAGGTCGCCGCGCACCGCTCGATGGCGAAGTAGTCGGGGGAGAGGGTCTGGGCGGCGACCGGGGTCGCGATGGGCAGGGCCAGCGACAGGGCGATGGTGGTGAAGAGCGGGATACGCATGGGAGAACCTCCGGATGGGAGGACGATACGGCGGAGTCAGCGCGCCGCGCGCCGCCTGAAAGGGGGGCGATGCGTCGCCAACCCTCCCCACACTGTGGGGAGGACTGAGCAAGAAAAAGGGCGGCCCCGTTTCCGGAGCCGCCCCTGATCCTTCAGCGATGACGCTTGAAGCTTACGCCTCGGCGGTCGCTTCTTCCTTCTTGGACAGGTCTTCACCGGTTTCCTGGTCGACGACCTTCATCGACAGCTTGGTCTTGCCGCGATCGTCGAAGCCCAGGAGCTTCACCTTGACCATCTGGCCTTCGGTCAGCACGTCGCTGGGCTTGGAGACCCGCTCGTTGCTGATCTGGCTGACGTGGACCAGGCCGTCCTTGGCGCCGAAGAAGTTCACGAAGGCGCCGAAGTCGACGACCTTCACGACCTTGCCGTTGTAGATGGCGCCCAGTTCCGGCTCGCTGGCGATGGACTTGATCCAGTCGCGGGCGGCGTCGATCTTGGACTGTTCCGAGGCGGCGATCTTGATGGTGCCATCGTCGCCGATGTCCACCTTGGCGCCGGTTTCGGCGACGATCTCGCGGATCACCTTGCCGCCGGTGCCGATCACTTCACGGATCTTGTCGACCGGGATCTTGATCGTCTCGATCTTGGGCGCGAACTCACCGAGCTCGGTGCGCGGCGCGTCCATGGCCTTGTTCATCTCGCCGAGGATGTGGTCACGGCCTTCCTTCGCCTGGGCGAGGGCCTTTTCCATGATCTCCAGCGTAATGCCCGAGATCTTGATGTCCATCTGCAGCGAGGTGATGCCGTCGCTGGTGCCGGCGACCTTGAAGTCCATGTCGCCCAGGTGATCCTCGTCACCCAGGATGTCCGACAGGACCGCGAAGCCGTCCGATTCCAGGATCAGGCCCATGGCGATGCCCGAGACCGGACGGATCAGCGGAACGCCCGCGTCCATCATGGCCAGCGAGGAGCCGCAGACCGTGGCCATCGAGGAGCTGCCGTTGGACTCGGTGATCTCGGAGACCAGGCGGATCGTGTAGGGGAAGTCTTCCTTCTTCGGCAGCATCGGGCGGATGGCGCGCCAGGCCAGCTTGCCGTGGCCGACTTCGCGGCGGCCGGGCGAGCCCATGCGGCCGGTCTCACCGACGCTGTAGGGGGGGAAGTTGTAGTGCAGCAGGAAGGACTCCTTGTAGGTGCCTTCCAGGGCGTCGATGAACTGCTCGTCGTCGCCGGTGCCGAGGGTCGCGACCACCAGGGCCTGGGTCTCGCCGCGGGTGAACAGGGCCGAGCCGTGGGTGCGCGGCAGGATGCCGACTTCGCCGACGATCGGACGGACGGTGCGCACGTCGCGGCCGTCGATGCGGATGCCGGTGTCGAGGATGGCGCGACGCACGACGTCGGCTTCCAGTTCCTTGAACACGCCGCCCAGCTTCAGCGGGTCGGTCCCGTCCGGATTGGCTTCGCTCTTGCCGAGGGCCGCGATGGCCTTCTTCTTGGCGGCGCCGATCGCTTCGTAGCGGTCCTGCTTCTTCTGGATCTTGTAGCCGGCGATGATGTCGGCGCCGACCAGGGTCTTCATTTCCGCCTTGATGGCGTCGGTGTCGTCGACGGCGAAGTCGAACGGCTCCTTGGCGGCGTGCTCGGCCAGTTCGATGATCGCGTCGATCACCGGCTGGATGCCTTCATGGGCGAACTTGATGCCGCCCAGGACGATCTCTTCGTCCAGTTCCTGGATCTCGGACTCGACCATCATCACCGCGTCGGCGGTGCCGGCCACGACGAGATCCATCTTCGATTCCTTCAGCTCGTCGAGCGTCGGGTTCAGCACGTATTCGCCGTTGATCCAGCCGACGCGGGCGGCGCCGATCGGGCCCATGAACGGGGCGCCCGAGATGACCAGGGCGGCCGAGGCCGCGACCATGGCCAGCATGTCGGGGTCGTTCTCGAGGTCATGTTGCAACACGGTGCAGACGACCTGGACTTCGTTCTTGAAGCCCTTGACGAACAGCGGGCGGATCGGACGGTCGATCAGGCGGGAGACCAGGGTCTCCTTCTCCGACGGGCGTCCTTCACGCTTGAAGAAGCCACCTGGGATCTTGCCGGCGGCGAAGGTCTTTTCCTGGTAGTTGACCGTCAGCGGGAAGAAGTCCTGTCCCGGCTTCTGGGTCTTGGCGAACACGGCGGTGGCCAGGACGACGGTTTCGCCCATGGTGGCCAGAACGGCGCCGTCGGCCTGACGGGCGATGCGGCCCGTTTCGAGCGTGAGGGTCTTGCCGCCCCACTCGATGGTCTTGCGTTTGATATCGAACATTGAGGGTCTTTCTCTCGTGTCCCGAGGGCGTATTCCCGCGGGGGCGGACAGGTGTCGTTTCCGAAATCCTCTCCAGATGTCAGGCCTGATGAGGATTTCGTTCGAACCCTCGTTCGTGCGTCAGAAGCCCGGTTTCCGGGCTTCGCGCCGGCGGTTCCAAGGCCTGGAGGAACCTTCGGCGGATAAGCATCGGGGCGGGACCTTCTGAAAGATCCCGCCCCGTTCTGTCTTCAGCGGCCTATCGGCGCAGACCCAGTTTCTCGATGAGGCTCTGGTAGCGCGCGACGTCCGATTTCTTGAGGTGGTCGAGCAGCGAACGACGCTGCGAAACCATGAGCAGAAGGCCACGACGGCTGTGGTTGTCCTTCTTGTGGGATTTGAAGTGCTCGGTCAGGTTGGCGATGCGCTCGGAAAGGATCGCGACCTGGACTTCGGCGCTGCCGGTGTCGTTCGGGGTACGGCCGTGTTCAGCGATGAGCGCGGCTTTGCGCTCGAGAGTGATCGACATCGTGTGGTCTCCGCTCAGGCTTGAAGAAAGACCCGGACGGGATTGAGCTTTCCCGCGCGCATCTCGGCGAGGGCCACCAGCCTGTCTCCGTCCATCGCCGAAACCAGTCGCGAGCCGCCGGTGAGGCGGGCCTTGAGGTTTTCGACCTGTCGGGGAACGAGAACGATGGGTCTTCCCTGCGCCAGCCGGAAGGCGTCCTCCGCGGTCACGGCCAGCGCCGGGATGTCGTCCAGCGCGGTCTCGACCGGGAGCAATACATCCGGAAGCGCGGCCTTATGGCTCATATCTTCCAGATTTTCCAGCAGAATCGCACGATCCTCCCCGAAGGGGCCGACCCGGGTGCGGCGCAGGGCGCTGACATGGGCCTCGGCCCCGAGGGCGGCGGCCAGGTCGCGGACGATGGAGCGGACGTAGGTGCCCTTGCCGCACTCGACCTCGATCTCGACATGGTCGGGGTCAGGGGCAGCGCTGACCCGGGCGGCGTGGACCACGACGGCGCGGGCCTGCAGCTCGAACGCCTCGCCCGCGCGGGCCAGGTCATAGGCGCGCTCGCCGTCGACCTTGATGGCCGAATACTGCGGCGGGATCTGCTGGATCTCGCCGACGAAGGCGGGGAGGGCGGCCTCGACCTGCGCCACGGTCGGGCGGACGTGCGAGGTCCCGGTGGTCTCGCCCTCACGGTCCAGGGTGGTGGTCGAGCGGCCCCACTCGATCATGAAGCGGTAGGCCTTGTCGGCGTCCATCATGAAGGGGACGGTCTTGGTCGCCTCGCCGAGCGCGATGGGCAGGACGCCGGTGGCCAGCGGGTCAAGCGTGCCGGCGTGGCCGGCCTTCTGGGCGTTGAACAGCCAGCGCACCCGGCCCACGGCCTGGGTCGAGCCGAAGTCGTAGGGCTTGTCCAGGCACACCCAGCCGGAGACCGCATCCCCCTTCTTGCGACGGGCCATGCTCAGGCTTCGCCGTCGTCGTCGGGATGGAGGTCGGCCTGGACGCGTGGATTGTCGAACAGGCTGTTGATCCGCGCGGCGTTGTTGAAGCTGTCGTCGTGGAAGAACTTCAGGTCCGGGGTGAACTTCATGTCGATGTGCCGGCCCAGCCGGCCGCGCAGGAACTTCGAGACCTTGTTCAGCGCCTTGACGATCTCGGCCGTCGCCTGGCCGGTGACGCCGGCGCCGAGCGGTTCGACGAAACAGATGGCGTGCTTGAGGTCCGGGCTCATCCGCACTTCCGAGACGGTCACCGAGACGCCCTGCAGCGCCGGCTCCTGGAACTCTTCCTCCCGCAGCACCTCGACCAGGGCATGGCGGATCAGCTCCCCGGCGCGCAGCTGGCGCTGGGTCGGGCCGGCAGGGGCCTGGTGGCGGGACTTCCCATGCTTGGGACTGGCGCGTGACATGACGGTCTACCTCTGGCCGGCGGCGGGGATCGAACCCGGGGCGGGCGAAAACGAAGGGCGGGCTTCTAGGCTCCGAGCGGGGGAATGTCCAGTTCCGCCCGGCGCCCTTCATCTTCGCCCTTGTGGCGCGGACCCCTTTGTCGGTTCGCAGGTGAATGGAAGATCACGCTCTCACGTAAAGGCTGAACGAGGGGTCCTCGGGACAAGCCCGAGGCTGACGATTGAGCTCATCGCCGCCGCGCCGACAGCGCGCGGTTGCGGGCGATCCTTCATCTGTCACTATGCGTAGTGAATCGAAACGAACGGGCGGAGACGGGGATGACGGACAGCACCGGGGCGGCGCCCCCCCATCCGCTGCTGGTCGCGCCGGTCGCGCCGACCCTGATCAGGCTGGCCGCGCCCAACCTGCTGGGCATGACGGCCACCACGGCGGTGGCCATCGCCGAGACCGCCTACATCGGCCGGCTTGGCGTCGAGCCGCTGGCGGCGGCGGCGCTGGTGCTGCCGTTGGTGATGCTGATGGGGATGATGAGCGGCGGCGCCATGGGCGGCGGGGTGTCCTCGGCGGTCAGCCGGGCGCTGGGGGCCGGCGACACCGACAAGGCCGAGGCCCTGGCCCGCCACGCGGCGGTGATCGGCCTGGCGCTGGGCCTGACCTTCACCCTCCTGCTGACCCTGTTCGGCCGCGGCGTGTTCGCGCTGCTGGGCGGCAAGGGCGAGACCCTGCACCAGGCCGTGCTCTATTCGACGGTAATCTTCGCCTTCGCCGGCGCCATCTGGCTCAGCAACATGCTGGCCTCGGTGCTGCGCGGCTCGGGCAACATGGTCGGACCGTCGGCGGCGATGCTGGCCGGGGCGGCGCTGCAGGTCATCCTCGGCGGCGCCCTCTGTTTCGGCTGGGGCCCGGCGCCGAAGCTGGGCATCGTCGGCGTCGGGCTCGGCCAGGCGATCACCGGGACGCTGGTGACGGTGATCCTGTTCCTGCTGCTGCGCCGGCCGTCGGCGCGGGTGAAGCTGCAGCTGCGCGGGCCGCTCAGCCGGGCGCATTTCGACGACATCCTAAAGGTCGGGGCCCCGGCGCTGCTGTCGCCAATCCAGACCGTGGCCACCATCCTGGTCCTGACCGCCATCGCCGCCCGCTTCGGGCCCGAGACCCTGGCCGGCTACGGCATCGGCTCGCGGCTGGAGTTCCTGCTGGTGCCGATCGCCTTCTCGGTCGGGGTGGCCTCGTTGCCGATGGTCGGCCTCGCCATCGGGGCCGGCGATGTGGCCCGGGCCCGCAAGGTGGCCTGGACCGCCGGCGGCGTGGCCGCGGCGGGACTGGGAGCCCTTGGACTGCTGCTCAGCCTGTTCCCGGACCTGTGGGTGTCGATCTTCACCGACCAGCCGGGCGTACGGAAGGCGGCGGCCGTCTACCTGCACTTCGTCGGGCCGTTCTTCGCCTTCTTCGGCCTGTCGCTGGCGCTCTACTTCGCCTCCCAGGGGGCGGGGAAGATCGTCGGCCCGCTGGTCGCCGGCACGGCGCGGCTGGTCGTCGTCGGGGTCGGCGGCCTGATCCTGGTCACCGTCGACGCCCCGGCCTGGGCGCTGTTCGCCCTGGTCGCCCTGGGGATGGTGACCATGGGGGCGCTTACGGCCGCCTTCGTCTACTTCACGCCGTGGGGGCCGAGGCCGCTGGCCGTAGCCGCTGATTGAAGAAGCTGATCGTCCGCGCCTCGGCCTCCCGCGTGGGGCCGCTGTTGGCGAGGTGGATGGTCAGCACCGAGTGGCTGGGTACGCCCGTGCCGGGCTGCCCGTCCTCGGGCTTCAGCTGCCAGGCCTCGAAGCGTTCGCCCAGCTCCTCCTTGAGCATCTCGAACCGGCCCGGCGGCACGAAGCGGTCGCCGTGGAAAGCGAGACCCAGGACGCTCAGGTCCTCCTCGGTCAGGCGCTTCTTCACGCAGCCCATCTCGGCGGCCGAGCAGTCGATGGCCCGCTCGCGGCCCTTGCCGATCGGCATCGAGGGCTGGCTCAGCACCGGGGCGATCACCGAAGGCTCGGTCATCATGGCCAGGGCGAACCCGCCGGTGAAACACATGCCCAGCGCCCCGACGCCCGGACCGCCGCAGTCGGCGTGCGCCTGGCGCGCCAGGGCCCGCAGCCAGTCGACGATCGGCGAGGACTTGCCGTTGGCCCAGACATTGAACTCGCGCCGGATGCAGACGTTCATGAACATCTGCCCGAGCGCATAGCCATTGCTGACCGGCTTGCCCGGCGCGCCGAACAGGCTGGGCAGGTAGACGGTGAACCCCGCCGCCGCCACCCCGTCGGCATAGCGCACCACCAGCGGATGCAGGCCCGGGATCTCGTGCATGATGATCACCGCCGGCCCCGACCCGCGCCGGAACACCGGCCGCGTCCACGGCCCGTCGGCGAAGTCGAAGCGCTCGTAGTCCTTCAGGATGTCGATGTCGGCCATCTCGGTTCAGTCCTCCCCGGCTGCGCGCAGCGTAGCGGGGGAGGGGGACCCTGCGAAGCAGGGTGGAGGGGAGAATGTGCACCGACTCCCCTCCACCGCGCTCCGCGCGGTCCCCCTCCCCACTGCGTGGGGAGGATTGCCGCTCGCTAGCTGCCCGGCTTCTTCAGGTAGTCGGGCGCCATGACCCGCGCGGTGACATCGGAGGTGTTGGGGTTGGGCATGCGCCACTCGCCGCGCCAGGCGAAGTCCATCACCGCGCAGAGGCGGGTCTGTCCGGCGGCGTCGGCGCCGAAGGCATGGACCCGGAGGTCGCGGTTGTGGGCGATCGGGCTGATCGCCAGCCATCCCCGGGTCGCGCCCGGGCAGAAGGCCTGGACCATCACCTTGCCCTCGGCCTTGTCCGGATCGATGACGTAGAGGGTCCCCGTCCCGGCGTCCTCGCCCATCAGGCTGTCGAGCGTGCGGACGGTGTCGGCGTCGCGCAGGGGCTCGGGGATGACCCCGACCGCGACCGCGGTTGCGCGCACCGCCAGCACCCGCTGTCGCAGCAGGGACCTGGTGAAGACGAAGGTGAGGCCGGCGCCCGTCAGCCGGCGCGCCTCGGGCGAGGCGGAGTCATAGGTGACCATTCGCTTGACCGCCGCCGTCGAGGGTCCGGCGGCGATCAGGGCGGCGAGGCCTGCCAGGACGGCCGTGAAGCGGAAACGGGAACGCGTCATAACTCTCTGACCCTGAACGTTCAGCGCTTTGATCCGGGCTTGCCGCGCAGGTCGGCGAGGTCGCCCTCAAAGCCGGACAGCTTCCAGACGTCGCCCTGCCGGGCGAACACCAGCAGGCAGGGGCCATCCTTTTTCTTGGTGGCGCAGACCGAACCGTCGTCGCGGTATCGCAGCGCCGCCCCGATGGCGACCCGGCCGGGCAGCGGCTGGTCGGGCGTATAGCCGTAGTAGCTGGCCGCCGCGCGGAAGGCCTCGGGCCGCAGCAAGGCCTCGACCGCTACCTCGGCCAGACCCGGCGCGACGATGGCGGCCAGGGCCCGGGCGCTGTCGTCCATCTCGCGGCGACCCACCTCGCGCATCACGCGGGACTCGAGATTGTTCTTCAACGCCCGCCGGTCGACGTAGCGGTCGAAGGCGGCGCGGTCGTTGTCGCGGATGGCGACCAGCAGAGCATGCACATCGCCGGCGGCGTCATAGCGCGCGGTGGTGGCGCAGCCGGTCAGCGTCAGGGCCAGAACGGCCAGCAGGGCGGTCGTGCGGATCATGATGGCCTCCTTCGCGTTCGCTCGGGGCGGAAATGGGGCGATATCAGCTGCAGCGCCGGTCGCCGGCGGGCGAGGGCCCGAACCGGACCCGGACCTCCACGGTGCGGGAGTCCTCGTCGGCGGGGTAGATGACCCGCTGCGCCCAGGCCCGCGCCGCCTTGCCGTACCCCTGTCCCGGGGCATCCTCGAACAGCACCACGCAGCGCTTCAGCGACCCGCCGCCGGGGCGGCAGGACAGCACCACGCCGCTTTCGTCGGGGCCGAGCGACACCTTCTGGAGCCGGCCGATCGCGCCGGGCCGCAAGGCCAGCCGCGTGCCCTGGGTGGTGACGGTCACCTCGCGTCCGGTCGCACAGGACGCAGCGGCGCCGAGCCGGTCCGGCGCCGTGGCGCAGGCGCCCAGCAGAGCGGCTATCGAGACGGCGAGGATGGAACGGGTCGACACGGAGCCCTCCATGGCCGTGGCGCGGGGCCGGCAAGGCCCCCGGGAACCGGCGCAGGATCGCCGGTCTTTCCCGCACGCTCAAGTGAATCTCTTCTCGACCCGGGATGGAAACGCTAGAGCAGCGGCCATGACCCTCACGCCCCAGCAGCCCCACGGAGCCCTGCGCAGCTACGGCCGCGTCAAGGCGCGCGTTCTCAAGGCGCGGCAGGCGGCGCTGCTCGACACCGTGGCGCCGGGGGTCGATATCCCCGACGGCCCGTTCGACCCGCGCGACCTCAAGCCGGACGCCCGCGAGGTCTGGCTGGAGATCGGCTTTGGCGGCGGCGAGCATATGGCCGGGCAGGCGGGCCGTGATCCCGACCTGCTGATCATCGGCGTCGAGCCCTTCCTCAACGGCGTGGCCAGCGCGTTGCGCCATGTCCAGGAGGGCGGCCTGACGAATGTGAAGGTCCACCAGGGCGATGCGCGCGAGGTGGCCGGCCGGCTGCCCGACGGCTGCCTCGACCGGATCTTCATCCTGTTCCCCGACCCCTGGCCCAAGTCGCGCCACCACAAGCGGCGGATCATCCAGAGTGAGTTCCTGGTCGAGCTGCACCGGCTGCTCAAGCCCGGCGGAACCCTGCGCTTCGCCACGGACTGGGCGGCCTACGCCGACTGGACCCTGGAGCGGATGAAGGCCGGCGGCCTGTTCACCGGGCCACTCGGCGACACCGCCGTTCCGCCCGCCGACCACCTGACCACCCGCTACGAGGAAAAGAAGCTGGGCGACTGCGCGCCGGTGTTTCTGGATTTCGCGAGGGTCTGAGCAATCCGCAACCGACCCTCTGGCAATTGGCCGCGACACACCCGATGTGTCCGGCCTGATCAATTCCCTGGGGCACCACCGATGAGCTTTTCTGTCCACGCCGCGTCCGCGCCGGTCTTCGTGCGCGCGCTGACCAACACCAGCGCCATCATCGACAAGGCGCTGGCCGCCGGTCTGTCGGAGACGGCGATCCTCGAGGCGCGCCTCGCGCCGGACATGCATCCCTTCCCGCGCCAGATCCAGATGGCCTCCGACGCGGCCAAGGGCGCCATCGCCCGGCTGGCCGGGGTCGAGGTCCCGGCCATGCCCGACACCGAGACCACCCTGGCCGAGTTGAAGGCCCGGATCGCCGCCACCGTCGCCTTCATCGAAAGCGTCGACGTCGCCGCCTTCGACGGTGCGGAGGACCGCGAGGTGGTGCTGAAGTTCCCGGGCATGGAGCTGAAGTTCACCGGCGCCGACTTCCTGACCGGCTTCGCCCTGCCCAACTTCTTCTTCCACGTCACCACCGCCTACGCCCTGCTGCGGTCGGTCGGCGCGCCGATCGGCAAGATGGACTTCCTGGGCGGCGTCCCGACGAAGGCGTAGAGCACAGCTCAGCGCGGCGCCGGGGGGCTGACAAGCCGTTCGGGCCGCGCTATAGAGCGCTCAACATCGTTTGATCGCGCTGGATAGCGCAGTCGAGCGGCGGTCTTCGGGCCGCCGCTTTTTGTTTGGGCTTGAGAACGGATGCGCGCACGCACGGCGGAAGACGCCACGCTGCTCGAACTGCTCGATCCGGTCGCGGAAGCGGCCGGGTACGAGATCGTCCGCCTGCGTCTGATGGCCGGCAAGGAGAGCCGCCGGCTGCAGATCATGGCCGAGACGCCTGATGGCGACATGACCGTCGAGGGCTGCGCCGTGCTGTCGCGCGCCGTGTCCGAGATCATGGACGCCGCCGACCCGATCACCGGCGAGTACACGCTGGAAGTCTCCAGCCCCGGGATCGACCGGCCGCTGACCCGGCTGAAGGACTTCGAGGTCTGGGAGGGCTTCGAGGCCCGCCTCGAGCTCGACCGCCTGGCCGAGAACCGCAAGCGCTTCCGGGGCGAGCTGGCCGGCGTCGAAGATGGCCAGGTCGGCATCAACGTCGAGGGCGAGGCCGACACCACCCTCTACATACCGTTCGACTGGATCGTTGAGGCCAAGCTGGTCTTCAACGACAAACTGATGAAACACGGGGCCGACGAACGCGCCGCCCGTATCCAATCCGAAGAAGAGTAGGAAACGACCATGGCCACCGGCATTTCCGCCAACCGCCTTGAGCTGCTCCAGATCGCCGACGCGGTCGCCCGCGAGAAGGGCATCGAGAAGGAGATCGTGATCGCCTCCATCGAGGAAGCGATCCAGAAGGCGGCCCGCAGCCGTTATGGCGCCGAGCACGACATCCGGGTCCATATCGACCCCAAGACCGGCGAGACCTCGATCAAGCGCTTCGTGACCGTGGTGCCCGACGACGCCGAGCTGGACGAGACCTCGCTGGGCATGGTCCGGCTGAGCGACGCCCTTGCCATCGACCGCGACGCCTTCGTCGGCCAGGTGACCGACGAGGAGCTGCCGCCGTTCGAATTCGGCCGGGTCCAGACCCAGATGGCCCGCCAGGTCGTGACCGGGAAGGTCCGCGAGGCCGAGCGCGAGCGTCAGTTCGAAGAGTACAAGGATCGCGTCGGCGAGATCGTCAACGGCACGGTCAAGCGGGTCGAGTACGGCAACGTCATCGTCGACCTGGGCCGGGGCGAGGGCATCATGCGCCGCGACCAGTCGATCCCGCGCGAGAACTTCAACCTCGGCGACCGCATCCGCTGCTACATCTACGACGTCCGCCGCGAGACCAAGGGTCCGCAGATCATGCTCAGCCGCGCCCACGGCGGCTTCATGGCCAAGCTGTTCGCGCAGGAAGTCCCGGAAGTCTACGATGGCGTCATCGAGATCCGCGCCGTGGCCCGCGACCCGGGCAGCCGGGCCAAGATGGCCGTGGTCAGCAACGACTCCAGCATCGACCCGGTCGGCGCCTGCGTCGGCATGCGCGGCTCGCGCGTCCAGGCGGTGGTCGCCGAGCTGCAGGGCGAGAAGATCGACATCATCCAGTGGAACGGCGACGAGGCGACCTTCATCGTCAACGCCCTGGCCCCGGCTGAAGTCTCCAAGGTCGTGATGGATGAGGAAGACGAGCGCGTCGAAGTGGTCGTGCCGGACGAGCAGCTGTCGCTGGCCATCGGCCGCCGCGGCCAGAACGTCCGCCTCGCCTCCCAGCTGACCGGCTGGCAGATCGACATCATGACGGAGACCCAGGAGAGCGAGCGCCGTCAGAAGCAGTTCGCCGAGACCACGGCCCTGTTCCAGGAAGCCCTGGACGTCGACGAGGTCATCGCCCAGCTGCTGGCCACCGAAGGCTTCATGTCGGTCGAGGACGTGGCCTATGTCGAGCCGCACGAAATCGCGGCCATCGAAGGCTTCGACGACGACACCGCCGACGAGCTGCAGACCCGCGCCCGCGAGTTCCTGGACAAGGAAGCCGCCGCCCAGGACGCCCGTCGCGTCGAACTGGGCGTCGAGGACGCCGTGCTGGGCATCGAGGGCGTGACCCTGCCGATGGCCGTCGCCCTGGGCGAAGGCGAGGTGAAGTCCGTCGAGGATCTCGCCGGCCTGATCCCGGACGACCTGCGCGGCTGGTTCGAGACCCGCGAGGGCGAGCGGGTGCGTGAGCCGGGCATCCTCGAAAGCTTCAACCTGTCGCCGGACGACGCCGAGGCCCTGATCATGCGGGCCCGGGTCGTGATGGGCTGGGTCGAGGCCCCGCCGGAGCCGGAGTACGAGGAAGAGTTCGTCTCCGAGGGCCTGGACAATCCCGAGGACTACGATCTGGCCGAAGGCGAGGCGAGCGACGCCTGAGGGCGTTGCTCATTGAGGGCGAAACCGACATGGCCGCCCCTCAACCCCGCACCCCTCGGACCCATGGGGAGGCCTCGCGCGAGCGCCGGGACATCGTCTCGGGCTCGGTGATGGAGG
Source organism: Caulobacteraceae bacterium (assembly GCA_027487945.1). Classification (GTDB taxonomy): domain Bacteria; phylum Pseudomonadota; class Alphaproteobacteria; order Caulobacterales; family Caulobacteraceae; genus Caulobacter. The sequence goes on along the minus strand of JAIYCQ010000008.1, from coordinate 1,238 downwards.
AACACCAGCTGATCCGGTTCGTGGCTGGACCGGACGGCGTGGTCACGCCCGATCTGGCGCGCAAGCTGCCGGGCCGCGGCCTGTGGGTCGCGGCCGACCGCGCCAGCGTCGAGACCGCGGTCAGGAAGGGCCTGTTCTCACGGGCGGCCAAGGCGAAGCTGATCGCGCCCGCCGGCCTGGCTGACCAGGTCGACGCCCTGCTGCACCGGCGCTGCCTCGACAGCCTCGGCCTTGCACGCCGGGGCGGGGACATTATCTCCGGGTTCGAAAAGGTTCTCTCCAGCATCCGCGGCGGCAAGGCCGCCTGGCTGGTGGAAGCGTCCGACGGGGCCGCCGACGGTCGCCGGAAGCTTCTGTCCGCCTTCCGGACATCGCCCTCGCCGCCACAGCTTGTTGGCGTTTTCTCCTCGACCGAATTGGGTTTGGCCTTGGGGGGCGAGAATGTGATACACACCGCCTTCCTTGCGGGGCGAGCCTCCGGTCACTGGGCGAAGGACGTCCACAGACTGGCGGGGTTCCGTCCGCTTCTTCCCGAGGGTTGGCGCGAGGAATAGAAGGGCCGGGCGGAACGCGCCGCGGTCCCTTCAGGTTTTGAACGTTACGTATGCGCCGGATACGCCGGCACTGAGTTTAAGCGAGACGCATGAGCGACGAGAACGACAACGGCCGGCCCAATGCCCCCAGGCCCTCCCTCACCCTGAAGCCCCGCGCGGGCTCGGTGAGCGCAGGCGTGGTCAAGCAGAGCTTCAGCCATGGCCGGTCGAAGACTGTGGTGGTCGAGACCAAGCGCGTGCGCACCCACGGCCCCGGCGGCGGCTCCAACCTTGCCGGTCCGTCCGCTGCTGAAAAGCGCACGACCTACGATCCGCGTCCTGCCGCGCCGCGCCCCTCGGGTCCCGCCGCCGTCGATCCGTCCGGCAACCTGTCGGCCGAGGAGATGCGGGCTCGCCAGCGCGCCATCGACGCCGCCCGCGAGGCCCAGGAGCGTCAGGCCGCCCAGGCCCGCGCCCGCGCCGACGAAGATGCGCGCCGTCAGGCCGCTGAACAGGCCGCCGCCCGCGCCGCCGCCGAGGCCGCCCGTCCGGCTCCGGTCGTCGCCCCTGCTCCTGCTCCTGCTCCGGCGCCGGCTCCCGCGCCAGCCCCCGCCCCGGCCGCCCCGGCCGCCCCTGCGCCCCAGGCCGCCGCTCCGGCGCCGGTCGCGCCCCGGCCGGCTCCGGCGCCCGCCGCCCCGGCCCCGG
>JAIYCQ010000043.1 GCA_027487945.1 Caulobacteraceae bacterium | reverse complement strand
GTGGCGAGGCCCCCTGCGTCGGTTCGCAGGTGCGAATGTGATCACGATTTCACGTGCGGCTGACCGAAGGGTCCTCGGGACGAGCCCGAGGATGACGGAAGTCAGGGTGCTAAACCCCCAATAACGTCCCGATCTTCAGCACCGTGTTCCAGTTGCGCCCCGTCGCCACGGCCTTCACCGCCTTGCGGTTCAGCAGCTCGGCCGCTTTCGACTGGCCCATGCCCTCGCCGAAATACGCGTAGACCTGCCGCTCGACCGCTTCGAGCTTCTCGTGCGGCAGCATGACGGCGCGGACGGCGTCGAGCGCCTCGGCCAGCATCGGGGTGCGGCCGACAGTGACCAGGGTGCGCGAGGGTTCGGCCTGCGCTTCCTCCGGGAACGGGTTGGCGTCCATGATCGCGCGCCACTGCGACGCGTCGCGGACCAGGTAGCTCGCCTTCAGGCCCAGCCGCTTTTCGGTCTCGACCTCAAGATGCGCTTCCAGCGCCGCCTCAGCTTCCCCGCCGGCCCGGAACACGACATTGCCGCTCTGCAGCAGGGTCTTCACGTCGGAAAAGCCGAGCGCCTCGACCATGGCCTTCAGGTCCGCCATGGCGACCTTCTTCGCGCCGCCGACGTTGACGCCGCGCAGGAGGGCGATGCGCATCGTCATGTCAGTAGATCAGGTACGGCCGGCGGACCTCTTCCCAGGCCGTCTCGTCCGGCCTGGCAAGGGCGTCCAGGTCCCCGGCGACCGCCGCGCTGTCATCGACCCATTCACGCAGGCCGGGGCCGCCGTTGATGACGTCGATGGCCAGCCTGTCGAACACGTACTCGTAGGGGAAATCCCGCCAGAGGTCGTAGTCCGGGTACAGCGTCCGGATCGCCTTGAAGCCCAGGGCCTGCACCCGCCAGGGCTTGAACGCCGCGTGGTCGTAGCTCGGGTCCTCGACGTGGATCTGCACGCCGTTGTTCAGCACCCCGACATGCTTGTGGAAGGTCGGCTGGAACCAGATGTCGCGCAGGCGGCACCCCTCCAGCCAGTGCGGGGCCAGCGACCGCATGGTGCCGATCACCTTGCGGGCGTCGATGTCGGGCGCGCCGAACAGCTCCAGCGGCCGGGTGGTGCCGCGCCCCTCGCTGAGCGTCGTGCCCTCCAGCATCACCGTGCCGGCGTAGGCGCGGGCCATCGACAGGTTGGGCGCGTTGGGGCTGGGGTTGATCCAGCTGCGCTCGCCAAGCGGCCAGCCGAAGCCGGGCCCGGCGGCGGGATCGTAGCCCTCCATCGCGATGACCCGGTAGTCGACGTCAAGTTTGTAGTGGTCGATGAACCAGCGGCCGAGCTCGCCCAGGGTCAGACCATGGCGCATCGGCATCGGCCCGGCGCCGACGAAGCTTTCCCAGCCCGGCAGCAGGGTCAGGCCCTCGACCGGCCGGCCGGCGGGGTTGGGACGGTCCAGCACCCAGACTTCCTTGCCGTGCTGGGCGGCGGCTTCCAGCACGTAGAGCAGCGTGGTGATGAAGGTGTAGATGCGGCAGCCGAGGTCCTGCATGTCGACCAGCAGCACGTCGAACGTGCCCATCGCCTGCCCGGTCGGCCGCCGCGTCTCGCCGTAGAGGCTGAAGACGGGGAAGCCATGGACCGGGTCGGTGAAGTCCGGCGACTCCATCATGTTGTCCTGCAGGTCGCCGCGCATGCCGTGCTGCGGCCCGAAGGCGGCGCTGACGGTGATGTCCGGGCAGGCGATCAGGGCGTCGATCGAGTGGGTCAGGTCCGCCGTCACCGAGGCCGGATGCGCCAGCAGCGCCACGCGCTTGCCGGCCAGCGCCTCGCGCAGCGCGGGCTCGGAGATCAGGCGGTCGATGCCGAACTTCATGCGGGCAGATCCAGTGAGAAGGCGTCGGGATGGTGGAAGTCAGGCTTACCGGGCGCATGGGCCAGCGCCCAGTAGGACTTGGCGCCGGACGTCTCCTCGATGACGGCGGAGAGGCCGAGGCGCCATGGTTGGTGCAGGGCGCCCGCCCCCGACAGGTCGAGGGTGGCCACAAGTTCGTAGAGGCTGGCCGAGGCGCGCTGTGTCATATGTGTGAGCGCCAGCTCCGGCGGCGAGGTCATGCCCTCGCGATAGACGTCGAAGCGATAGCCCGCCCAGCGGTTGGACGGCGACAGGTTGAACTCGAAGTAGGCCTCGCCGCCCGCCGGCTTCACGAAGGCCTCGAAACAGGCCTGCTTCCAGAGTTCGTCGGCCCTCGCCCGCGCCACCGCCGGGGGCATGACCAGCCGACCGATATCGCCCGTGGCGACAAAGCGCAGCGCCAGTCCGCCGGCCCCGTCGCGAGCGAGGTTGACCTCGATCGTCTCAAGCGCCGCACAGGGCGTATCGGGGTGTGGCGTCAGGCGCACGATCATAATCCCTTCGATAGCGGCCGGTTGACGCGGGTCAACAGCGCAGGCATCTGACCGCCGATGATCGCCAAGGCCGCCCTTGCCGCCCTCTATTACGCCCGCTCGTTCTGACGAGCGGCGTTGCGATCGCATGCCGCCCCCCTTCCGGCGGCATGTGACATCCCCATCCAGCACACAGCCGCCGGTCCCCCTTTCAGGAGACCTGACGATGCTGTTGACCTTGAACCCCTCCCCGCCCGGCGTGCTAGAGCCGTCCGCGCAAGGAGACTCTCGCCCGATGACCGCCGAACCCCAGTTCAAGTCGACCTTCCTGCAACTGATGCAGGAACGCGGCTACATCCACCAGATCACCCATCCGGAGGAGCTGGACGAGGCGGCGAGCAAGGGCGTCATCACCGGCTACATCGGCTACGACGCCACCGCGCCCAGCCTGCATGTCGGCAATCTGATCACCATCATGATGCTGCGGCGGCTGCAGCAGGCCGGCCACAGGCCGATCGTCATCGTCGGTGGCGGCACCTCCAAGGTCGGCGACCCGTCCGGCAAGGACGAGACGCGCCAGCTGCGCACCCATGAAGAGATCCAGGCCAACATCGCCAGCCAGAAGCAGGCCTTCGGCAAGTTCCTGACCTTCGGCGACGGCCCCACCGACGCCATCCTGATCGACAATGACGAGTGGCTGAGCAAGCTCGGCTACATCGACTTCCTGCGCGAGTACGGCGTCCACTTCACGATCAACCGCATGCTGGCCTTCGACTCGGTCAAGCTGCGGCTGGAGCGTGAGCAGCCGCTGACCTTCATCGAATTCAACTACATGCTGATGCAGGCCACCGACTTCCTCGAACTGAACCGCCGGCATGGCGTGACGCTGCAGATGGGCGGGTCGGACCAGTGGGGCAACATCGTCAACGGGGTGGAGCTGATCCGCCGCGTCGATCACAAGCCGGCCTTCGGCCTGACAACGCCGCTGCTGTCGACCGCCTCGGGCGCCAAGATGGGCAAGACGGCCCAGGGCGCGGTGTGGCTGAACGCCGACATGCGGTCGCCGTACGACTACTGGCAGTTCTGGCGCAATGCCGAGGACGCCGACGTAGGCCGCTTCCTGAAGCTGTTCACCGACATGCCGCTGGACGAGATCGCCCGCTACGAGGCGATGCAGGGCGCGGAGATCAACGAGGCCAAGAAGGCGCTGGCCGACGCGGCCACGACCCTGCTGCACGGCGCGGAGGCGGCAAAGGTTGCGCGCGACGCCGCCGAGAAGGCCTTTGAACAGGGCGCGCTGTCGGCCGACCTGCCGACAGTCGAGGTCGCGGCGACGGCGATCTACGGCCAGACTCTGGCGGCCGCGGCGGTCGAGGCCGGTCTTACCGCCTCGCGCGGCGAGGCCCGGCGTCTGGCCCAGGGCGGCGGCCTGCGCCTGAACGACGTGCAGGAGACCAACGGCGACCGCGTGCTGACCGCCGACGACCTGGTCGATGGCGTGATCAAGCTGAGCCAGGGGAAGAAGAAGATCGTGCTGGTCAAGCCAGTCTGATCCAATGCGCCATCCCGGCCGTAGCGATGCCAAACCGGGATGGCGGTCATGGAGAACAGGATGCTGAACGAAGGCGACAAGGCCCCCGACTTCGACCTGCCGACCGATACCGGCCGGGTGTCTCTGGCGGCGCTGAAGGGCAGGACGGTGGTGCTGTTCTTCTATCCGAAGGACGACACGCCCGGCTGCACCACCGAGTCCGTGGGCTTCTCGCAGGCGAAGGCCGAGTTCGAGGCGGCCGGCGCCGTGGTCGTGGGCGTCTCCAAGGACACGGCGGCCAAGCACGGGAAGTTCCGCGCCAAGCACGGCCTGACGGTGGAGCTCGGTTCGGACGCCGACAACGACGTGATCGAGCGCTACGGCGCCTGGGTCGAGAAGAAGCTCTACGGCCGCGAATACATGGGCATCGACCGCTCGACCTTTCTGATCGACGGGGACGGCGTGGTTCGACGGATCTGGCGCAAGGTCAAGGTGCCGGGCCATGTGGAGCAAGTACTCGAGGCTGCGCGGGCGACAGGGTAAAGCCGACGCCGGCCTCGACGGGCCGCAGCCACACAGTGACCCTAGAGTAACCCCAACTGTTGCCTAAAGGCCGCGCCAAACGCTGAATAATCGCGGAAGGCGAGCGAAGGTGACGGTTCGAGTGGCGCAGATCACTCATTGTGGTTAACGCTTGACCTGTTCGGCTTCAGATCAAGGCATCGTGCTCCCCCTACGCGCGAAGCCCCTTGCGCGTTTCTCCTTCTTCGCGGCATATCGCCGAAACCGAAAAACTCGGGTTCGGGGGCTATGGCTGTAACGCGCGTACGGCGACTTCGACGGGCTCTGGAAGAGCTCTTCCCGGAAAGGCATCTCTATATCCGCTCGGGCGGAGAGATGCGCGGCTTCGTGCTCTCCACCGGCAAGCAGATGATGGGCGCCGGCCTGATCGCCGCCGCCGCCCTGTGGATGGGCGTCTCGACCGCCGCCATGATGGTCAGCGCGCTGTCGGTCAGCGCCGCCGACCAGGAACTGATCAAGCAGCAGCGCTACTGGGAGCGGGTGACCGCCGACCGTCAGGCCCGCCTGAACAGCGCCATAGCCCAGCTGTCGACCACCAACGGCTCCTTCGACGAACTGGCAGGCTCGGTGGAAAGCCGCCACGCCGCGCTCGCGGAACTCCTCAAGGATTTCAAGGGCGTCCCTGGCGCCCAGGCCGCCCTGGCGCCGGCCAAGCCGCGCCTGAACGCCACCAGCCCTGTGGCGCGCATCCAGAATACCCTGATCGACCAGGAGCGGATGATCGACGCCGCCGAAGGCTTCGCCCGCAGCCGCGCCGAGCGCCTGCGCCTCGCCTTCCGTCTCGCCGGCCTCGACCCGACCAGCTACCGCGGCCGCGGGGGCGCCCTGGGCGGCCCGCTGATCGAGGCCAAGGATCCGCGCGCGCTGGCCGTGGTTCTGGACGTCGATGAGAGCTTTGCGCTGCGCATCCAGCGCGCGGCGAACAATATGTCGGACATGCGGGCCCTGGCCGACGCGGCCAAGCGTCTGCCCTTCTACCGGCCGACCAGCGCCGCGGCGCAGACCTCCAGCTACGGCGTGCGGCTCGATCCGTTCACCCGTCGCCCCGCCTTCCATTCCGGGCTCGACTTCGCCGGACCCAACTTCACGCCGATCTATGCGACCGCTCCGGGCGTCGTCTCGTTCGCGGGTGTCCGCTCGGGCTACGGCAACACCGTGGAGATCGACCACGGCAACGGATTCAAGACCCGCTACGCTCACCTCGCCGGCTTCAGCGTCTCCGTCGGTCAGCGCGTGGCGGTTGGCCAGCGTATTGCATCGATGGGTTCGACTGGCCGTTCGACTGGCCCACATTTGCACTACGAAGTGTGGGTCAACGGCCGAGCTCAGAACCCGAACCGTTTCTTGAAGGCCGGCGAATATGTTCAGCAAACCGACTAAGACCCCGTCCAAGACCCCCGTCCAGGCGACCCCCGTGGCCGCCGCGCCGGCCCCGGTCGCGCCCGAGGGGCCCAAGGCCCGTCCGCGCGTCGCATCCCTTATCAGCGACGGAATCAGTATCGAAGGCGGGGTGACCGGCGACGGTGAACTGCAGATCGACGGCACCGTCCGCGGCGACGTCCGCGTCGGCCGCCTGACGGTCGGTGAGACCGGCCATATCGAGGGCTCGGTCTACGCCGAGGCCGCCGAGGTGCGCGGCCGCGTGATCGGCGCGGTGACCGCCAAGCAGGTGCGCCTTTATGGGACATCCTATGTCGACGGCGACATCACCCACGAGCAGCTGGCGATGGAAACCGGCGCCTTCTTCCAGGGCCGCAGCCTGAAGTTCCAGCGCCCGGCCGCCCCGCAGCACGCCCCGGCGCCACAGCCGGTGTCGACCGCGCCCAGCGACCCCTTCGCCGCGCCGCCCAAGCCGCACGGCTAGGCCCGAAAGCCTTACGTCTCCTCTACCGAAAACCGTGCGGGGGCATGGGCGGCGACGCCCGTGCCCCCGTTGCGTTGGCGGGTCCGCGCCCTTGCCGCTACTTCGGCCGGAACCGCTTGCTGGCCGGAAAACCCTTGGGGGCCAGCTTGCCGGCGCCGGAGCGCTTGCCGACCCAGCCCTGCCAGTCGGGCCATTCGCGGGTGCGGCCGGCCGCGTCGATCCAGCCGGCGCCGACAGCGCTGCTGAAGGCCACCGCGTCGCGCAGGCCGCCCTCGCGGTAGGACTGCAGCTTGACGCCCTTGCCGCGCGGCATCTCGGGCAGCTCGTCCATGTTGAAGATCAGGATCTTGCCGTTGTCACCGACCACGGCCACGCGGTCGCCAACGGCCTCCAGCGACACCAGGGCTTCGCCGTTCAGCACCTGCTTGCCGGCCCGGCGGAAGGCGAGCGCCTCGTCCTCGGGCAGGATGAAGCCGTAGCCGGCCTTGCTGGCCAGGAAGCGTTTGCGGCCCGGCTTGTGCGGGAAGACGTCGATCAGCTTCACCTTGTCGTCGATGTCGACCATCAGCCGCAGCGGCTCGCCATGGCCGCGCGCGCTGGGAAGCTTGCTGCAATCGACGGTGAAGAACCGACCATCGGACGCGAAGATAAGCAGCTTGTCCGTTGTTTCTGCTGGAACAATGAAGCCGAGCTTGTCGCCCTCTTTGAACTTCAGTTCGGACGGATCCTCGACCTTGCCCTTGGCGGCGCGGATCCAGCCCTTTTCCGACAGGATGACCGTGATCGCCTCACGGACCACGAAGGCCTCGACCGAGACCTCGGCGGAGACGGCCGGGGCGTCGGCGAAGTCGCTGCGGCGCTTGCCGACCGTTGTCGCCTGCCCCAGCACCTTCTGGACGTCCTTCAGCCCCTGCCCGACCAGTTTCCACTGCATGGCGTCGGACGCCAGCATGGCGTTGATGCCGTCGCGTTCCTCAGCCAGCTCGGCGTGCTCGCGGCGCAGCTCCATCTCTTCCAGTCTGGCCAGCTGGCGCAGGCGGGTGTTGAGGATGGCGTCGGCCTGGATCTCGCTGAGGCCGAAGGCGGCCATCAGCTTCTGCTTTGGCTCGTCCTCGTAGCGGACGATGCGGATGACCTCGTCGAGGTTCAGATAGGCGATCAGCAGCCCGTCGAGGATGTGCAGCCGGGCCTCGATCTTGCCAAGACGGAACCGGGCCCGACGGATCAGGACCTCCCGGCGGTGATCGAGGAAGGCCCGCAGGCAGGCCTTCAGCCCCATCACGCCGGGCGTGCCGCGCGCGTCCAGAACGTTCATGTTGACCGAGAACCGCACCTCCAGGTCGGAAAGCCGGAACAGGCTCTCCATCAGCATCTCGGGCTCGACCGTGCGGCTCTTGGGCTCCAGGACCAGCCGGACGTCCTCGGCGCTCTCGTCGCGCACATCGCCCAGCAGCGGAGCCTTCTTGTTCTCGATCAGCTCGGCCAGTTGCTCGACCAGGTCGGACTTCTTCACCTGATACGGGATCTCGGTGACGACGATCTGCCAGCCGCCGCGCGCCTGCTCCTCCCTGAACCAGCGCGAGCGGGTGCGTACCCCGCCCCGGCCGGTCTCGTAGGTCTCCAGCATCGAGGCCCGCGACTCGACGATGATGCCGCCGGTCGGGAAGTCGGGGCCCTTCACATGCTCCATGAGGTCGGCGGTGGTCGCGGTCGGGGTCTTGAGCAGCAGAAGGCAGGCGTCGATCAGCTCGCCGGCGTTGTGCGGCGGGATCGAGGTGGCCATGCCGACCGCGATGCCGGAGCTGCCGTTGGCCAGCAGATTGGGAAAGCCCGCGGGCAGCACGACCGGCTCTTCGTCCTGGCCGTCGTAGGTGGGGCGGAAATCGACCGCGTCCTCGTTGATGCCGTCCAGCAGCAGCATCGCCGCCGTGGTCATCTTGCACTCGGTGTAGCGCATGGCGGCGGGGTTATCGCCGTCGATATTGCCGAAGTTGCCCTGCCCCTCGACCAGCATGTAGCGCTGGGAAAAATCCTGGGCCAGGCGGACCAGGGCGTCATAGATCGACTGGTCGCCGTGCGGGTGGAAGTTGCCCATCACCTCCCCGACCACCTTGGCGCATTTGCGCGCCGCGGCCTCGGGGTTCAGCCGCATGTTGCTCATGGCGTACATCAGCCGCCGGTGCACGGGCTTGAGCCCGTCGCGCACGTCGGGCAGCGCCCGCGAGCTGATCGTCGACAGGGCGTAGGCGAGATACCGCCGCGACAATGCCTCGGTGAGCGGCTCATCCAGAATGCGGTCGCCGTCACCCGGCGGAGGGGTTTGCAGGGTCATGCTCGAATCGGGAGTGGTGGTTCGGGTCTTGTTCTAGCAAGGGCAGGAGCCAGTGTCGCTGCGGGTGGCTCGACAGGGCCGAGGTTCCGCGACATGGTGAACGCCGAACATATCGGGGGGTATGGAAATGAAGACGGACGCTCTGCGCCTGCACCTCAGCGCCTATGGAACGGTGTGGCTGCTCGCCTTTCTGCTGGTCACCGCCGGAGCGCTGATCGCGAACCTGATTTTCCGGGTGCCTTTCAGCAGCGTGGCGGATGTCCTGCTGGCGATCGCATTCTTCGTCTTGATCGTGCTTGCGGCGGGTTACCTGCTGGCCATGATCTTTGGCGAAGAGCCGCTGGCGAACAAGGTCGTGCTGTGCCTCGGCGCGGCGCTGCTGTTTCTGCCACTGGCCTATGCGCCGGTGCTGGCGATGAAGATCTACGCCTTCTTCGGCAATCTCGACCTGACCACCTCATTCGTACACGAGGGCTTCGAGCGGGTGGTCAAGCAGACGACGACAGAACTCGTAGAACGTGCCTTTGGGGGGCGCTACCTGGCGGCCATCCTGAAGGCGCTCCAGATCGGAGCCACCGTGGTTGGCGGTCTCGCGGCGGCGGCGCAGTTGAACCAGATCCTGCGAAACCGGTCCGGCGGCGCCAAGGCCTGACGGACCGCGCCCTGCTCCCCCTAAAGCCTCCCCGCGTCGGACAGCTTGTCCAGCAGCCAGACCCGGGCCGGCGGCAGCGGGCGGTTCAGGGGGCCGAAGACGAACTGCTCGAGGAAGTGGCCGGTCAGGTCGAAGCCTGCGCGGACGTCGCCCTCGCGCAGGCCGCCCTGGGACGACAGCAGAAACCCCGGGAGCGGCAGCAGGCGATCGGCCCAGGGCTCGCCCGCCGCGCGGCTCACCGCCCGGCCGGTGCGCGGGCTGACCCAGACCAGATCGTCGACCGCGCCGGTCGAGGCGCATCTGGTCAGGTCCAGCCCAAAGCCCAGCTCCTCCAGCAGTCCGGCCTCGAAGCGCACAAACACCGCCGGCCAGATGTCGGTCAGGGCGAAGGCGTTGCTCAGCGCCTCGAAGGCCAGGAAGGCGCCCGGGTGCGGCTCGCGCTCGGGCAGGGCCCCCGCAGCCACGGCGGCGGCGGCGGCAAGGCCGCTGAGCGCCAGCGGATCGTCGAACAGGGCCGAGGGCCCCTCGCCCACAGGCTCCAGCAACGCCGCGCCCAGCTGCGCCTCCACCCGGGCCCGGTAGTCGGCCCGCACCCGCGCGCCGGCCTGCAGGAACGGCTTCATACGCCGCGAGGCCCCGCCGGCCACGTGGGCGGCGAAGCGGCCATGGCGCTCGGTCAGCAGGTCGACGATGGCGCCGGTCTCCCCGTGCGCCCGCGCCGACAACACAAAGGCGTCGTCTTCCCATTCCATGCTAACGAGATAGCGTACCTGATCTGTTCCGGCGAGACCTCCCTGTGATCGCATCCGTCCTGCTGCCCATCGCCCTCTTCCTGCCGCTGGCCCCGGCCGCCGAGCACGAGACCCTGGCCCGGCTGACCGTCGGAGCGCGGGCTAGCGCGGTGACGCCGCTGGGCGACCAGCGCGCGACCGTCGAGGCCTGGGGCGGCGAGGCCTGTGTCTCGCGCATCGCCCTGCGGCTGGCGGACGGCCGGACGCGGACGCCGGAGGTCGACTGGAGCGATGCAGACCTCGACTTCGACGCCGGGCGCGCCGGCCTGACCGTCTCGTTCCGCGCCCGGTTCAGCGGCGAGGCGGGCGGTATCCAGGCCCTCAGCCTGCGCCTCGGCGCCGAGGACGAGGCCGCGGACGCGTTGCGGGCCCTGCGCAGCCTTCGCCTGGCCTGCGCGGCGGTGCGTTAGGTCGCTCTCTGCGTCCTCCGACACGCCGCGGAGTTTATCCTCGGGCGCGCGCTGCGCGCGACCCGGGGGCGGCTGCTCATGATGACGAGATTGGAACGGTACCCACCATAGTCATGCTGAGCAGCGCCGAAGGGGCGTGTCGAAGCACGCAGGGCGATCCCTACTTCTTCCCCGCTTCAAACGCCTTGATCCGGGCGATCACCTCGTCAGCGACGTCGTTGGGGATCGGGAAGGTCAGGGCGTACTGGCTGACGCGCCAGCCTTCCGGCGTAAGCACCAGCGTCCCCGTGCCCCGCGCCGTACCGTAGGACTGGCTGTCCAGCACCTCGTCGAACCAGGCCACGCAGCGGCAGTCGACCGGGGCGATCGTCACCTGCCGCTCCCGGGCGGCGTAGGTCCAGCCCTGGCCCTTGTCGAAGAAGGGCTGCGCGTAGGCGCGGAACGCCGGGATCGTCCAGCGCTCGGTGACGTCGGTGCCGAGGAACACCGCGTCGGGCGTATAGAGCGCGAAATAGGCCGGCCCGTCGGCCTTCGATGCCGCGAGATGCAGCCGGTCGAGGACGGCGGCGATGTCCGCCTCGGGCGTGGCGGCCAGGGCGGGGGCGGCGGCGGCCAGAGCCAGCAGACTGGCGACAACGGCGATGCGCATCCGGGACTCCGCGAGGATCGGGAACAGTTTAAGGCGTCCCTGCATGGACACCTTAAACTGTCCCCGACACAACCCTAGACGTCGTAGTCCAGGCCCATGCCTTCGTAGGTGCCGCGCTCCTCGGCCCAGGTCTCGCGGACCTTCACGTGCAGGAACAGGTGAACCTTGCGCTCGAGCAGGTCCGTCAGCTCCTCGCGGGCGGCGGAGCCGATCCATTTCAGGGTCTGGCCGTTGGCGCCGATGATGATGGCGCGCTGGCCCTCACGCTCGACCAGTACGGTCTGTTCGATGCGCAGCGAGCCGTCGGCGCGCTCCTCGAAGGCGTGGGTCTCGACGCTGGCGGCGTAGGGCAGTTCCTCGTGGACGCGCAGGTAGAGCTTTTCGCGCGTGATTTCGGCGGCCAGCAGGCGCACCGGCAGGTCGGCGGTCTGGTCTTCCGGATAGAGCCAGGGCCCCTCCGGCATCATGGCGGCGAGCCGGGTCTTCAGGTCATCGACCCCGGCGCCGGTGGCGGCCGAGATCATGAACACCTCGTCGTAGACGCCGGTGTCGAACAACTCCTTGGCCACGGCCAGCATCCGCTCGCGCTTGACGCCGTCGATCTTGTTCAGGGCCAGGATGGCCTTGCGGCTGGCGCCCTTCAGGCCGTGGACGATGGAGCGGACGTCCTCGATGGCCTTCTTGTCGGCGCCCTTGGCCGTGCCGTCCTGCACAGACAGCTCGGCCTGGACATCGACCAGATGCACGACCGCCTCGGCGTCCTCGGCGCCGGCCCAGGCCGACCGCACCATGGCGCGGTCCAGCCGGCGGCGCGGCTTGAAAATGCCGGGCGTGTCGACGAGCACGATCTGGGCGCTGTCATGCATGGCCACGCCGCGCACAGGAAAGCGCGTCGTCTGGACCTTCTGGGTGACAATCGAGACCTTGGCGCCGACGAGGCGGTTGGTCAGGGTCGACTTGCCGGCGTTGGGGGCGCCGATGATGGCGGCGAAGCCCGCGCGGGTGGGTGTGGTTTCGGTCATTGCGCGCGCCTTTAGCACAGGTTGACGCGCGGCGCCGGAACAAGATGCTCCGCGCCCCGCCGGGGATGACGGACGGGGGCCGAGCGGCTAGCAGTGGGCGATGACCCCAGTCCCTCCCCCGCCCGGCGTCGGCGTCGGCGCCGCCATCCTGCGCGACGGCAGGCTGCTGCTGGTGTTGCGGCTGCGTGAACCCGAGGCGGGCTGCTGGGGCCTGCCAGGCGGCAAGGTCGACTGGGGCGAGCCGATCCGCGCCGCCTGCGCCCGCGAGATCGCCGAGGAGCTGGGCCTGACCATCACGCCCGGCGCCCTGCTCTGTATGGCCGACACCATCGACGCCGGCGACGGCAGGCACTGGACCGCGCCGGTCTATCTGGTCGAGGACGGCGTCGGCGAGCCGGTGGTGCTGGAGCCGGACAAGCTGGGCGGCTGCGGCTGGTTCGCGCTGGATTCGCTGCCCGAACGGGTCACGCGGGCGACACTGGCGGCGGTGCAGGCCCTGAAGGGCTGGCGCTGACCATTCCCTCGTCCCCGTCATGGCCCGACTTGCTCGGGCCACCCATGAGCACGGACGACCGTGGTTCTTCGAGTCAGGGCCGCGGCGCTGCACTCGTCCGGCTCACCAGGCATGGCTGGCCCGAACAAGTCGGGCCATGACGGAGCTCGAGGTTGCCGGCCCCCAGGCCCCTACCCCCTCGCCCGCTCGACGGTCTCGATCATCGGGTTGGCGCGCAAGGCGGCGACGATGTTGGTGGCGTGGCGGGCGTGGCGGACGTCGACGTCGAAGTCGACATCGAAATAGTCGTCCTGCCGGTGGTGCATACGCAGATTGAAGATGTTGCCGCCCGCCTCGCCGATGGCGACGCAGGCCTCGCCCAGCACGCCGGGCGCGTTACGGATCGTGGCGCGCAGGCGGGTCCGGGCCATGGTGTTGCGTTCGGCCTCGGGGGACCAGTGCAGGTCGCGCCACAGGTCCTGGCGTTCGTCGTACTGTTCCAGGGTCGGGCAGTCGATGGCGTGGACGTCCAGCGCCTTCTCGTCGGCGACGATCCCGACAATGCGGTCGCCCGGAACCGGGTTGCAGCAGGTGGCGAACTGGATGGACGCGCCGGCCGGGATGCCGGTGCCGCGCACGTACTGGCGCGCCTCCTTGCCGCTCTCGATCTTCCGACGGCCCAGCACGGCGGCCATGTCGGAGTCCTTCAGGCCGGGGAAGAGGGCCTCGAGCAGGTCGGCCGGCATGATGCGGCCGCGACCGATGGCGTCGAACAGCTCATCCTCGCTGGCCACGGCGAAGCGGTCGACCGCCGGGCGCAGCGACACGCCCGTCCGGGTCTTGCCGACCCGGGCGAAGGCCTGGTCCATCGCCGAGACGCCGAGGCGCAGATACTCTTCCTTCTCGGTCTGGCGGATGTGACGCCGGATGGCCGACCGGGCCCGGCCGGTCACCGCCAGCGAGCGCCAGTCGGGCGGCACGGCAGGCTTGGGCCCACGCACGATTTCCACCACGTCGCCGTTCTGAAGTTGCGTCCGCAAGGGCTTGAGTTCGCCGTTGATTTTCGCCCCGACCGTCGTATCGCCGACGTTGGTGTGGACGCCGTAGGCGAAGTCCAGCGGCATGGCGCCGCGCGGCAGGCTGACCAGCCTGCCCTTGGGGGTGAACACGAACACCTGGTCGAGGAACATCTCGAGCTTGGCATGTTCGACCAGATCCTCGGCGTCGCCGCCGTGCTCGAGCACCTGGACCAGCTGCCGCAGGTTGGCCAGCGGGTCGCGACCGCCCTCCGCCTCCATGGCCTCACGGTCGAAGCCGTAGGAGGAATTCTTGTAGCGCCAGTGCGCCGCCACGCCATCCTCGGCCACCCGGTCCATGACCTCGGTGCGGATCTGCATCTCGATGCGCATGCCCTTGGGCCCGACCACCGTGGTGTGCAGCGAGCGGTAGTTGTTGCGCTTGGGCGTCGAGATGAAGTCCTTGAACCGCTCGGGGATGCACGGCCAGTTGCGGTGGATCAGGCCGAGCGCCCGGTAGCAGTCCTCCTCGGTGTCGACGATCACGCGGAAGGCGTAGATGTCGCTCATCTGGGAGAAGCCGATCGACTTGCGCTGCAGCTTCCGCCAGATCGAGAACGGATGCTTCTCGCGGCCGAACACCCGGGCGGGTATGGCGTCCTTGTCGAGCAGGCGGGTGATCTCGCCGCTGACCTGATCCACGGCCCGCCCCTGGTCGGTACGCATGGCCTCGAGCCGGCGCATGATGGCGTTGCGGGCGACCGGGTTCAGGTGCTCGAACGCCAGCTCCTCCAGCTCGGTGCAGATGCGGTGACAGCCGATGTTGCGGGCGAGCGGGGCGTAGATGTCGAGGGTCTCGCGGGCGATGCGCTCGCGCTTGGCCGGCTTGGAGATGAAGTTCAGCGTCCGCATGTTGTGCAGACGGTCCGCCAGCTTGACCATCAGGACCCGCACGTCCTTGGAGATGGCCAGGATGAACTTGCGCAGGTTCTCGGCCTGGCGGGTGTGCTCGGCGGTCAGCTCCAGCTTGGAGAGCTTGGTCACGCCCTCGACCAGCTCAGCCACCTCCTCGCCGAACAGCTCAGCGATGTCCGCCCCTGTGGCGGTGGTGTCCTCGATGACGTCGTGCAGCAGGGCGGTAACGATGGAGGCGGTGTCCAGCCGGTACTCGGTCAGGATGCCCGCCACCTCGATCGGGTGGGCGAAATAGGGATCGCCGCTGGCCCGGGTCTGGGAACCGTGCATCCGCACGGCGTAGACATAGGCGCGGTTGAGCAGCGCCTCGTCAGCGGTCGGGTCATAGGCCCGGACACGCTCGATCAGTTCATACTGGCGCAGGAAGCGCGGACGCACGGCGGCCCGGGCGGCGGCCGTCGCCCCGGTCGGGCGCGGCGCCGCCTCTTGAGGCGCGTCAATGGGAGGGGCGGCCTCGGCCGCCTCGATCGTGAGGGGTTCTGATCCTTCCGGACTCAGTACCGCTCCTCCTGACCGCCATCGCGGTCGCTCTGCAGGGCGCGGATCAGTTCCTGTTCGCTCATCTGCATGTGGGTGGGATCGGACAGCAGGGCGACGGTTTCCGCCTCTTCCTCGGCCTCGGTCCGCTCGTCGACGCGTTGCAGCGTGGCGATCAGGCCTTCCTTGAGGCCGTCGTTGTCGACCACGTCGTCGGCGATTTCGCGCAGGGCGACGACGGGGTTCTTGTCGTTGTCACGGTCGACGAGCAGCGCCGCGCCGGCCGAGATGGCGCGGGCGCGATGCGAGGCCAGCAGCACGAGGCCGAACCGGTTGGGAACCTTCTCGACGCAGTCTTCGACGGTGACGCGGGCCATGAATCTCTCGGGTGGCTGTCGTGGGAGCCGGCTTACATAGAGTTTTGCGCCCCATTGTGCAACGCCGCAAGGGCGCGGGGGGGATGTCGCGGGCTAAATCGGCGCCGCGTCCCGCCCCACCGTCGCCCCGGCCGCCATCATCTTCGCCGTGCCCCCGTAGACCGGATGCCGCCACGCCGGCGCGATCGCCGCCAGAGGGCCCATGACGAACCTTCGCTGGTGGGCCCTTGGGTGCGGCAGCACCAGGCCCGGCCCGTCGAGCACCAGCCGGCCGTGGGCGATCAGGTCGAGGTCGAGGGTGCGGGGGGCGTTGGGCTCTCCCCTCGCCCGACCGAAGGCGCGCTCGAGGGCGTGCAGGGCGGCGAGCATCTCCTCCGGCGGCAGGTCCGGGGCCACCAGGGCCACGCCGTTCAGGTATGCGGGGGCCGACGGATCGGGCCAGGCCGCCGACTCCCACCAGCCCGAGCGGGCCAGCACGGTCAGGCCGAGGTCGGCGAAACGGCGCAGCGCCGCCTCCAGCAGGGCCTCGCGGGACTCGTGGCCCCCCGCTAGGCTGCTGCCAAGGGCGACGACGGCGGATTCGTCTGGATTGATTTGAGAATTTTCGATCAAGGATTTGATATCTTGAGCTTTTACCCGACAGACCGACTGGCGCTGTTCATTGACGGCGCCAACCTCTACGCCCAGGCCCGGGCCCTGGGCTTCGACATCGACTATCGCAAGCTGCTCGACGAGTTCAGCAAGCGCGGGGTGCTGATCCGCGCCTACTATTACACGGCGCTGGCCGACAGCGGCGACGACTTTTCACCGATCCGGCCGCTCGTCGACTGGCTGGACTACAACGGCTTCGCGGTGGTGACCAAACCGGCGAAGGAGTACACCGACGCCACGGGCCGCAAGCGCTGGCGCGGCGACATGGATGTCGAGATCGCCGTGGGCATGATGGAGATGGCCGGCAAGGCCGACCACATCGTGCTGTTCTCCGGCGACGGCGACTTCCGGGCGGCCGTGGCGGCGGTGCAGCGACTGGGCGCGCGGGTCACCGTGGTCTCCACCGTCAAGTCGCAGCCGCCGATGGCCAGCGACGACCTGCGCCGCCAGTGCGACAGCTTCGTCGACCTCGCCGACCTCGGCCCCATCATCGGCCGCCCGCAACGGATCCATCAGCCCCGCCCGGCCGACAGCCGCAGCCGCGCGGAGATCGAGGCCGATGATGAGGTCTGATCCTGTATCCGGGGGCCGGGCATGAGCACCGCGTCCGAGCCCCCGCGCGACTGCCCGCTCTGCCCGCGGCTGGTCGAGTACCGGATGGAGAACCGCCGCCAGAACCCGGACTGGTGGAACGGCCCCGCCCCGTCGTTCGGCGATCCGGACGCGCGGCTGCTGATCGCGGGCCTGGCGCCCGGCCGCACCGGCGCCAACCGCACGGGACGCCCGTTCACCGGCGATCACGCCGGCTGGCTGCTCTACGACACGCTGAGAAAGACGGGTTTCGCCACCGGGACCTACGACCCCGACGGCAGGGACGACCTGAAGCTCGTCGACGCGATGATCACCAACGTCGTTCGTTGCGCCCCGCCGTTGAACAAGCCCGAGACGTCCGAGGAGAAAACCTGCAGCCCCTTCTTCGCCAACAAGCTGGCCGAACTGACGCGCTTGAAGGTCATTGTCACCCTGGGCGATGTCTCGCGGCGCAGCGTGCTACGGGCCATGGGGCTGAAGGCGTCGCTCGGCCAGCCGGGCCACGGCTCGCAGTTCGAGGCCGGCGGCTACACCATCATCAACAGCTACCACTGCTCGCGGCTGAACACGAACACCGGCCGGCTGACCCCGCCGATGTTCGAGGACATCTTCCTGCGGGCGAAGGCGCTGCTGCGATAGCGGGCGCGGAAGCGGCAGACGCCGCTACTCCGCCCGGTTGCCCTTCATCAGCCGCGCCTTGTCGCGCTGCCAGTCGCGTTCGGCGGTGGCCTCGCGCTTGTCGTGGGTCTTCTTGCCCTTGGCCAGACCGATCTCGAGCTTGGCGATGCCCTTTTCGTTCCAGTACAGCTTCAGCGGGATGATGGTCCGCCCGTCGCGCTGGACCG
The DNA here is from genome assembly GCA_027487945.1 of Caulobacteraceae bacterium. Taxonomy (GTDB): domain Bacteria; phylum Pseudomonadota; class Alphaproteobacteria; order Caulobacterales; family Caulobacteraceae; genus Caulobacter. The sequence goes on along the minus strand of JAIYCQ010000043.1, from coordinate 134,573 downwards.
CCCCGATCAGCTTGCCGATCTCCTTGCGGTGCAGCAGCAGCTTCCGGTGGCGGCGCGGCTCATGGTTGAAGCGGTTGCCGCCCGCGTAGGGCGGGATGTCGGCATTGACCAGGATGATGGCCTGGCCCTCCACCGCCGCGTAGGACTCGGCGATGTTGGCCCGGCCGTTGCGCAGGCTCTTCACCTCGGTGCCGGTCAGCATGATGCCGGCCTCGACCACCTCCTCGATGAAGTAGTCGTAGCGGGCGCGGCGGTTCTCGGCGATCAGCTTGCCGGCCTGGGCCATCAGTCGATGACCCCGGCCTCGCGCATGGCCTCAAGGATCGCGGGCTTCACCGCCTCGGCGCAGGGCGCGATCGGCAGACGGACCTCGTCCGAGCAGAGACCCATGTGGGACATGGCGAACTTGGTCGGGGACGGCGAGGCGTCCAGGAACAGCGCCTTGTGCAGCCGGACCAGGCGGTCCTGCAGATACAGGGCGGTGTCCCAGTCGCGGGCCAGGGCGGCGTTGTAGAAGGCGGCGACCGACTCGGGGGCCACATTCGAGGTGACGCTGATGCAGCCGGCGCCGCCGTGGGCGATATAGCCCAGGCCCGTGGGGTCGTCCCCCGACAGCAGCACCCACTCCGGCCCGCAGGTCAGGCGCTGGATGCTGATACGGGTCAGGTCGCCGGTGGCGTCCTTGATGCCGACGATGTTGGGCAGCTTCGACAGCCGCTCCAGCGTCTCGTTGGACAGGTCGGCGACCGTGCGGCCGGGGACGTTGTAGGTGATCACCGGGATCTGCACGGCGTCGTTGATCGCCGCGTAGTGCCGGTAGAGCCCTTCCTGGCTGGGACGGTTGTAGTAGGGGGCGACGACCAGCACCGCGTCGGCGCCGACCGCCTTGGCGTGGCGGGCGAGATCGATGGCCTCGCTGGTGGCGTTGGAGCCCGCGCCGGCGATCACCGGCACCCGCCCGCGCGCCGTCTGCACGCACAATTCGACCACACGCCTGTGTTCATCATGGCTCAGCGTCGAGGTCTCACCGGTGGTTCCGGCGGGCACGAGACCGTGAATGCCGGCCGCGATCTGCCGCTCGACCAGAGCCACAAAGGCGTCCTCGTCGACAGCGCCGTCGCGAAAGGGCGTGATGAGGGCGGTGATCGCGCCCCGGAACGGAAGATGGACCATGACTTGCAAAATGCCGTGAGGTCGCCGCTTTGCATTGCGGCCGTGTGTCGGGCGCGGACAATATGTCCGGCGATGCAGGCTCGGCAATGGCCCGCAAGCGGATGAATCGACGAGGAGACGAAGGTTTGACGGCCACTGGACGGAAATTGCTGATCGGCGCGGGCATCGCCGCGATTCTCGGGGGCGCCGCGATGGCGCAGGTCTCCGGAGGCGCGCCGCAGCTGGTGTCCACGCCCCAGCCCGCCTACCGCCAGCCCCTGTCGGACGCGGACGCAGCCAATCTGCGCAACGCCCTGACGGGCACGTCGGCGGCGTCGATTCGTATGGCGATGTCCTCGATCCAGGACCCGACCGCCCACAAGATCGCGCTCTGGGCCCTGGCAGACCGCGCGCCCGAATCGATGAGCTTCTTCGAAGCCGACGCCGCACGCCGCGACCTGAACGGCTGGCCGCGCGGCGCCAAACGGCAGGTGACCGCGGAGAAACTGCTCGAAACCTCCGGCATGGCGCCGGACAAGGTCATCGCCTGGTTCGGCGGCGCCGAGCCCCAGACGGCGGAAGGCGCCATGGCGCTCGCCTCGGCCCTGCGCGCCGTCAAGCGCGAGCTGGATGCGCGCGACCTGATCAAGGCGTGGTGGCGCGAGAAGATGTTCGACGCCGACCCCCAGCGCAGCATGCGCGCGCGGTTCGGCCACTTCCTGACGGACGAAGATCACATCCGGCGCGCCGATGTGCTGCTGTATGGCCCGCAGGGACCGGCGGCGAAGGAGCATGTGGCGACCCTCGGCGGCTCCTACCGCCTGGTGGCCGACGCCCGTCTGGCCTACCGGGCGGGCGGGTCCAGCGCCAACGACATGGTCGCCCAGATGGACCATGTTCAGCGCCAGGATCCGGGGCTCATCTACGAACAGGTGTCCTACTTCCGCCGAAAGGGCCTGGACAGTGAGCTGCGATCGCTGGCGCGAGGTCTGAAGGCGGCGCCGACCAGCGAGCTCGGGGCCCGGACCTGGACCGCTGACCGCAAGCGGATCACCGTCGACGCGTTGCAGGCCCGCGACTACGCCGCCGCCTACGGGGCAGCGGCCAACACCGGGGCCCTCGTCGGACCGGACGCGGCGGAGGCGGAATTCTACGCCGGCTGGATCGCGCTTTCGAAGCTGCGCAATCCGCGCGCAGCGGCCGACCACTTCGCCCGGCTGGCGGCGGCGGGCACCTCGCCGATCACTCAGGGCCGGGCCCTCTACTGGCAGGGCCGCGCAGCCGAGGCGCTCGGCGACCCGGCGGCGGCCCAGGCCTTCTACCAGCGCGGCGGCCAGCACATCACCACATTCTATGGCCAGTTGGCTGCGGAGAAGGCCGGGGTGAAGGAGCTGGTTCTGGGCAAGGATCCGGTCATCACGCCCGTCGACCGCGCCCGCTTCGAAGGCCGTGAACTGGTCCAGGCGGCCCGCGTGTTGATCGAGACCGGCAACCGGGACACCTTCAAGGTCTTCGTGCTGCACATCGACGACACCCTGCCCACGGCGGCGGAGATCGCGCTGCTGGTCGACATGGTGCGCGGCTACCAGGACCAGGACACCGCCATGCGGGCGGTCCGCACGGCGGCCCAGCGCGGCATGCACCTGCCCGAGCGGGGCTACCCGATGCTGCGCCTGCCCTATGTCGACGGCGCGGCCGAGCCGGCCTTCGTCCACAGCATCTCCCGGCAGGAAAGCAACTTCGACCCGAGGGCCCAATCCGGCGTCGGCGCGCGGGGCATGATGCAGCTGATGCCGGCCACCGGCGCCAGCGTCGCCCGCAAGATCGGCGAGTCCTGGTCGCTGGAGCGGCTGTTCGATCCGGAGTTCAACATGCGCCTGGGCTCACGCTACCTCGGCGACATGATCAGCACCTTCAACGGCTCCTACATCATGGCCGCGGCGGCCTATAACGCCGGTCCGGGACGGCCCGCCAAATGGGTCAGCGACTGCGGAGACCCCCGCGGCGGCGGGACGGACCCGCTCGACTTCATCGAGTGCATCCCGTTCTCGGAGACCCGCAACTATGTGATGCGGACGACCGAGACGATGATGGTCTATCGCGCCCGGCTGAACGGCGGTTCGACCCCGATGAGCCTGTCGTCGGACATCCGTCGCGGGTCCTGGACGCCTTTGGCGACGCCGGCTGATCCGCGCGCCGCATACCTTCCCGGCGGCGGCTGAAGCCCGCCAGCCGCGGCCCGGACCGTGCAGCAGCGGGACGGCGCCCCGGGATTGAGGGTCTAGGGGGCCCGCCGGGCGACCAGCACCGGCTCACCCTCGACCTCGACCAGCGCGCCGTCCAGCCCGAACGCCTGGCGTAGCACGGTTGGCGTCAGCGCCTCGCGCGGCGCGGCGTCGGCGACGACCCTTCCCCTGTGCAGCACCACGATCCGGTCGCAGGATCGAGCCGCCAGCGTCAGGTCGTGCAGGGTCACGACGACGGCCGCACCGCAGCCTGCCTCGGCCCGCAGCAGCTCCAGGGTCAGGAACTGGGCGTCGGGATCGAGCCCCGCCGCCGGCTCGTCGGCGACCATCAGCGGCGCCCGGGTCGCCAGGAGCCGCGCCAGCAGCACTCTCGCCCGCTCCCCGCCGGACATGTCGAGCACGCCCCGCCCCTCAAAGCCTGCCAGGCCGACGCGGGCCAGACTGCCGGCGGCGACCTCGCGGGCGCGGGCGGGCGACAGGTCGGGAGCGCCGAGGGCGGCGATCTCCAGAGCCGCGAGATTCCAGCTGACGCGACGCTCCTGGGGCAGATAGCCGGCCAGCCGCGCGCGACGGGCTTCGGGAAGGGTCTCCAGACGCTCGCCGGCCAGATGGATCGCGCCCGCCTCGGCGGGGATGAGCCCCAGCCCCGCGCGCAGCATCGTGGTCTTGCCCGATCCGTTGGCCCCCAGAACGCCGACGACCTCGCCGGGACGGGCGACGAGGTTGGCGCCGTTCACCGCCAAGCGGCCGCCGAGCCGCGCCGTCAGCCCCTGAATGCTCCAGGCCGCCGGGCTCATCCGCGCCAACTCCGGGCGGCGCGCCAGGCGACCAGCGCGAACACCGGGGCGCCGAAGAGCGCGGTGACGACGCCCAGCTTAAGCTCCTGTTCGGTCGGGATGACCCTGGCGGCGAGGTCGGCGAGGACCAGCAGGATGGCGCCGGTCAGGGCCGACGGCGCCAGGGTGCGGGCCGGATCATCGCCGACGCCGCGCCGGACCAGATGCGGGGCGACCAGCCCCACGAAGCCGATGACGCCCGAGGCGGCGACGGACGCGCCGGTCAGCAGCGCCGCCCCCGCGACCGCCGCGGCCCGCAGACGGGCCATCGGCAGGCCCGACAGAGCGGCGGTCTCATCGCCCAGCGCCAGCATCTTCAGCCCCCGCGCCGACCAGCCCACCAGCGCCGCCCCGATGATCATCGGCGCGAGCGCCGTCAGGGCGTCTGGCCAGTCCCGGTTGGCGACCGAGCCCATCATCCAGGTCAGGACCTCTGTGGCCATGATCGGCGAGGCCGCGAAGTTGTAGACCAGCGCCGACAGGGCCCCGGCGAAGGCCGACAGGGAAACCCCCATCAGGATCAGCGCCTCGGGCGTGCGGAACCGCGCGGCCAGCGCCGTCACCAGCAGGCCGCAGCCCAGCGCCCCGCCGAGGGCCGCGCCCTCGATGGCCAGCGGTATGGCGGTAAGGCCGAGCGAGATGGTCAGGCCGGCGCCGAGGCCCGCGCTGGCAGAGACGCCCAGCACGCCGGGGTCGGCCAGCGGATTGCGCAGTAGCCCCTGCAGCGCCGCCCCGGCCAGCCCCAGAGCCGCGCCGACCAGCGCAGCCATCACAGCGCGCGGGGCCCGGATGGTCCACAGGACCTCCGCCACCGGCGACGCCGGGTAGAACAGCGCCGCCCGATAGTCCGCAAGGGTCATGGCCGTCTCGCCGGCCAGAATCGCCAGGGCAAGACTGGCCAGCAGCAGGCCGCCCAGCACCGGCAGGGTCGCGAAACGGTTCATCGCGCCGCTCCGGGCGCGGCGCGGGCCAGGGTCTCGACCCCCTCGCCGACGAACCAGGCCGGGCAGCCGATCTGGGCGCCGGGCAGGGTGGCGATGGTTCGGGTCGGCAGACGCTTGCGCAGCACCGTGTGGCGGCCGGGTCCCCACCGGGTGGTGAAGCCGGACAGGCGGCTGAAGAAGCCGAGGACGAAGGCCGATGGAGGGCTGCGGACGATACTCTCGAGCGGGATCGGCTCCCAGGCCGGGCCGCTGACCAGGTTGGTCAGGCCCGCCGCACGGAGCATGGCGTCGATGAGGGTGCCGCCGCCGGAGCTGAAGCCGGTCGGGGTCAGGTACATGGCGGGCCGCCCGCGCCACGCGCCCGCCGAGCGCATCAGCCGGGCGTCCATGCCGGCGATCAGGGCCTCGCCCTTCGCGCGCTGGTCCAGCGCCGCCGCGACGGCCCGGACGTTGGCGCGCACCTGGTCGAAGTCCTGCGCGTCCTCGATGCGCACTACGGTGACCCCTCGCCGCACCAGGGCCTCGGGCAGGCGGGCATCGCCGCCCCAGTAGCGGACCACGACATCGGGTCGCAGGGCCAGAACGGTTTCGGTCGTCGCGCGGCGCTGCGGCAGCCCCCTCGCCTGCTCCCGCATGAAGCTGTCGGGATCATCGGCCCGGGCCGAAACGCCGACGATGGCGTCCCGCGGGCTGAGCGCGATCACGAACTGGTCTGCGCAGCTGTCCACCGACATCACCCGCGGCGCCGCAATGACTTCGCCGGCCAGCGCCAGCACCGCCGCGAGGGCGGCGCCGAACGCATACGGCTTCATGGATCAGTCCGTCACCAGTCCGTAGAGCAGCCCGTCGAGCATGACGGCCTTCAGGTCCCCCGTCGGCTCCCAGTTGAAGGTCGGCCGGGTCAGCAACAGGGCCACCAGCCCGTGGCAGGCCGTCCACAGGGTCTGGGCGGCGCTGTCGACGTTGCCGGTGCGCAGCCGGCCGGAGGCGCCGATCTCGCGCACCACGCCGATGAACTTGTCGTAGCAGCGGTCGGCGAGATCGCGGGTCATCTGCTGCTTGTCCTCGGACAACAGGCCCGATGGACCGCAAAAGACCAGCTGGTAGGCGTTGGGACTGGCGAGCGCGAAGTCCATATAGGCGTCGAGCATCAGCCTGACCCGCGCAACCGCGTCGATGGGCTGGTCCGAGATCTCGGTATTGATCCGCAGCAACTCCTCGATCGCGCCGTCGCAGATCTCGAGCAGGATCTCGTCCTTGTCCCGGAAGTGCATGTAGAGCGCGGTCGAAGAAACCCCGACCTCGTCGGCGATCCTGCGGATCGTCGCTCCCTGATAGCCTTCGGCGATGAAGATGCGCTCCGCCGCCTGAAGGATTTCGCCGCGCCGCAGATGCCCGTCTCCCTTGGGCTTGCGGGCTGAACGCTGCGGCTTTTTCAACGTCGTTGTCACGACTCGCCATTCCCCTGCGTTTCTGGTTCCCCGCGGACACTAAACGGCAATCACCCACGGGCCGCAACCCGCGAGGACGATGCGCTGCGCGGCATGGTTGCTACGCATTCACTTTCTTCTTGACCGCGATCTTCCGGTGGTCGAGTGATTCGCAGGCGCGACATCGGGGGCCGCATGAGCGAGGCGATACAGGAGGCGCCGCTTCGGCGGCGGGCCGGGTACGGCAAGCCGGCGATCGAGAGGCCTGTCCCGCGCCTGATGGCCGAGACAGACACCCTCCGTCGGCAGGGGGCCCTGCAGCCGCCGACCCGCGCGCAATGGACTGTCCTCATCACCGCCCTTTTCGCCCCGGCCGCCGCACTGGTTCTCTGGCCAGAGGTCGCCGGCACGGTGATGCACCACCTGTTCTTCCTCCTGTTCGCCATCGCCGCCGCCAGCCGGCTCGCCGCCGCCCTGACACCGCGGGCAACCGCGCCGCTCCGCGATCTCGGGGACCGTGCTCTTCCCGCCTACACGGTCATCGCGCCCCTCTACGGCGAGGCGGACGTCCTGCCGCAGCTGCTGCGCGCCCTGCTCGCGATCGACTACCCAAAGGCCCGGCTTCAGATCCTGATCGTCGTCGAGGCCGACGACGCGACGACGCGTCGGGCCCTGGCCGCGCAGCGTCTGCCACGTCATATGCGGGTCGTGGTCGCGCCGCCGGGGCATCCTCGGACCAAGCCCCGCGCCTGCAATATCGCCCTGGAGCAGGCGACCGGCGATCTGGTCACCATCTATGACGCCGAGGACCGTCCCCATCCCCGTCAGCTGCGGGAGGCCGCTGCCCGGTTCGCCGCCGCCTCCCCCCGGCTGGCCTGTCTGCAGGCGCCGCTGCGCATCGACGACGACCGCCGCTTCCTGCCCCGACAATTCGCCATCGAGTATGCCATCCAGTTCGAGACCATCCTGCCGATGCTGGCGCGGCTGGGCCTGCCCTTCCCGCTCGGCGGCACCAGCAACCACTTCCGTATGAGCGCGCTGAGGGCCGTCGGCGGATGGGACGCCTGGAATGTGACCGAGGACGCCGACCTCGGCTTTCGGCTCGCCGCCGAGGGCTACGAACTCGGCGTGCTGACGTTGCCAACGCTGGAGGCCGCGCCTGATCGCCTGGCCGACTGGCTGCCGCAGCGCGCACGGTGGGTGAAGGGCTACATGCAGACGTTCGGCGTCCAGACCCGCACGCCGCCCCACTGGCGGACCGGGGTCCTTCCGGCGTTCGGCCTGACGCTGGGCGTCGCGATCCTCGCCGCCTTCGCCCACGGCCCGCTGCTGGCCTGGAGCCTGATGGCCGTGGCCGCCCAGGCCGCCACCGGCGAAGGCTGGCTGGCCCCCGCCGACCTCGGCCTTCTGATCACAGGGTGGCTCTGCGCCATGGCGGCGGCGGTGGTCGGCGTGCGGCGCGCCGGGCGCGAACCCGGGCTGCGCGACCTGCTGCTCATGCCGCTCTACTGGCCGCTCCTGTCGCTCGCGGCGGCCCACGCCCTCTGGCAGCTGATCCGCTGTCCGCACCACTGGGACAAGACGCGACATGCGGCGCGGACTGGACAGGTCGCCGCCTGAGCCGTATCGCCCGCCCATGAGCGGCCCCACCATCGCCGAGGCTCCGAGCCTCATGCGCACCACCGGCTGGGCGGACTACGCCCTGCTGGACAGCGGCGGCGGCCGCAAGCTTGAGCGCTACGGCCCCTACACCGTCGTGCGGCCCGAGCCGCAGTGTCTGTGGACGCCCCGCTTGCCGGCCAACGCCTGGGAGAACGCCGACGCCGTCTTCGACCCCACCGACGAGGACGAGGCCGGACGCTGGCGCTTCAAGGGCAAGCCCGTCGAGAGCTGGGAGCTGTCCTGGAACCAGGCCCGGTTCCACGGCCGTTTCACCAACTTCCGGCATCTCGCCTTCTTCCCCGAACAGGCGGCCAACTGGGAATGGCTTGACGCCCGCCAGCGCGCGGCGGGACGGCCGCTGAAGATCCTCAACCTGTTCGGCTACACGGGCGTCGCCAGCCTGGTCTGCGCCCTGGCCGGGGCGCAGGTCACCCATGTTGACGCCTCCAAGCAGTCGGTGCAGCGGGCCCGCGAGAACGCGACCCTGTCCGGAGTCGACAATGTCCGCTGGATCGTCGAGGACGCCCGCCGCTTCGTCCAGCGCGAGGACCGGCGCGGCAGCCGCTACGACGGCATCATCCTGGACCCGCCGAAGTTCGGCCGCGGCCCCGACGGCGAGGTCTGGCGCCTCTTCGAGGACCTGCCGGAGATGGTCGGCCTCTGCGGCGGCCTGCTGAGCGACGACGCGTCCTTCCTGATCCTCAACGCCTACGCGGCCCGCATCTCGGGCGCGTCGATGGCCGGGCTGGTGGCGCAGGCGGTCAACCGTCCCGGCCGCATAGACTGGGGTGAGCTGGCGCTGGTCGAGCAGGCCGGCATCCGGCAGGTGGGCCTGTCCTTCTTCGCGCGGTGGTCGTCATGAGCCGGGTCATTACCTCCCACACCAATCCGCTGGTGAAGGCCGTCAAGGCCCTGCACATGCGCAAGGCCCGCGAGGAGAGCGGCCGGTTCCTGGCCGAGGGGCTGAAGATCGTCACCGAGGCGGTCGAGCTGGGCCATGCGCCGAAGATCCTGATCTACGGCAAGGAGGCCGCCGACCATCCCCTGCTCGATCAGGCGCGGGAGATCACCTACGACTCCGGCGGCCAGGTCATCGAGGTCAACCGGGAGATCCTCGAGAAGATCGCCCGGCGCGACAATCCCCAGGCCGTCCTGGCGGTGTTCGAACAGAGCTTCACGCCGCTGGCCATGGTCGAGCCGCACACGGCCAAGGTCTGGGTGGCGCTGCAGGCGGTGCGCGACCCGGGCAACCTCGGCACCATCATCCGCACCGCCGACGCGGCCGGCTGCGGCGGGGTGATCCTGGTCGGCGACTGCTGTGATCCCTATTCGGTCGAGGCGGTGCGGGCGACCATGGGTTCGATCTTCGCCGTGCCGATCATCAAGGCGACGATCCCCGACTTCATCGCCTGGCGCGAACGCTGGCCGGGCTCGGTGGTCGGCACCCTGCTGACCGCGAAGACAGATCACCGGACCGCGACGTACGAGGCCCCGAGCCTGATCCTTATGGGCAATGAACAGGCCGGCCTGCCCGAAGAGCTGGCGGCCCTCTGCGACGTCAACGTCAAGATTCCGATGCGCGGCCGCGCCGACAGCCTGAACCTGTCTGTGGCCACGGGGATCATGATCTACGCGGCCGGGGACTGAGCCTTCAGGCGGCGTAGACGCGCCGGCCGCCGACCCAGGTCTCCAGCACCCCGATGCCGCCCAGTTCCTCCGGCGGAACCTCCAGCGGATCGCGATCCAGGATCACGAAATCGGCCAGCTTGCCGACCTCCAGCGTGCCGATCTCCTGCTCGGAGCGGCACTGCCAGGCCGCATCGCGGGTCAGGGCGATGATGGCCTGCCGGACGGTGACCCGCTCGGCAGGATTGAGCACCCCGCCCGGCTCCTTCCACAGGGAGCGGTTGACGGCGTTGTCGATCATCCGCAGCGGGCCCATCTCCGTGACCGGTTCGTCGGAGTGCATGGTCCAGCGCAGACCGGCCGCCCCGCAGGAGGCGGCGCGGCCGAGCAGGTCGGCCTTCTCCGGGCCGAAGATCTCGTCCCGGAACGCCTTGCCCCAGTAGTGGACATGGCCGATCAGGAAGCTGGGCGTCACCCCCAGCCGCGCCATGCGGGCGATCTGCTCGTCATGCAGCACCGAGCAGTGCTCGATGCGGAAGCGGCTGTCCTTCAGCGCGCCGGCTTCCAGCGCGGCCTCGATGGCGTCCAGCGCCCGGTCTATGGCCAGGTCGCCGTTGGCGTGGATGACCATCTGCCAGCCCTCCAGGGATCGCTTGACGGTGATCTCGCGCAACGTCTCGGGCGTGACATAAGCCATGCCTTGGCCGCCGCCGAGGTAGGGCTCGCGCTGCAGGCCCGTGCGCCCCTGGTTGGAGCCGTCGGAGACGACCTTCCAGCCGACCGCCCGGGCCATGGCGTCGCCCTCGCCCGGCTTGACCCCCATGGCGTCCCAGCTGCGTTCGCCCGCCTGGATCAGGGAATACCGCAGCCGCGCGGTCATATGGCCTGACGCGGCGAAGGCGTGGAAGGCGGCCAGCTCGCCGCGCCCCTGGAAGCCGCCGGCGGCCTGGTCGCAGACCGTGGTCACCCCGACCCGGTTGGCCTTCTCGCAGACCCGGCGGCAGGCCTCCGGGATGTCATCGGTCGCCATGGCCGCCAGATTGTGCCCCAGCACCGAGAACATCGCCGCCTGCCCCTGCAGCACGCCGTTGGGGGCGCCGGAGGCGTCACGGACATAGCTGGCGCCCGGCGGATCCTGGGTGGCGGCCGTGACGCCCGCGATCTCCAGCGCGCGGCTGTTGCAGTAGGCGATGTGGAGCGAGGCGTTGAACAGGAAGACCGGGTTGCGCGGCGCGATCTGGTCCAGCGTATGGCGCGTGATGCGGTCGGCGCCCGCCTGCAGCGACGGGTCGAACTGCCGCGCGACGATCCACTTGCTCTCCGGCGCGGCGGCGGCCATCTCGCCGAGGCGGGCGATGACGGCGTCGGCGTCCTCGCAGACCACGGCCCCGACATCCGGGATCGTCCCGAACATGGCGATGGCGAAGAAGTGCATGTGCGGCTCGATGAAGCCAGGCAGGACTGTTCGCCCGCCGGCGTCCAGCACCTCGGCCTCCTCCCCGGCGGCCTCGCGGACCGCCTCGAGCGACCCGACCGCCAGGATTCGCCCGTCCCGGAAAGCCAGGGCCTCGGCCGTGCTGAAGGCCTCGTCCACGGTCAGGATTCGGGCGTTGGCGAGGATCACGGTCCCGACCGTCGCTGCCGGCGGCGCGCCGAGCCGCTTCCAGCCGTCGGCCCGCCCCGCCGCGGCGAGATGCGGCAGCGACAGCAACCCGAGCGTCTGCAGGGCCGGCGAGCAGCAGACGCAGCCGTGCAGGCCAGGGTCACGCCGGGTCCAGCCGCGGACCGGCAAGGTCGCGGCGAGTGTCTGGGTCATTGGAGCGCGCCCTCCCCGGCGTCATCGCCGACAGGCTGGCCGATCCGGCGGGCGGACGCCAGCGCCAAGGCCACTCGTTCCGGGGACAGGCGTTGCCGCTCCGCGCCGCCCTTCGGGTCTCCGGGAAAACGGGGGCATGGGGGTGCGGCCGAGGGTGGAAAGCGGACATTCCGGCTGCGGTCATCGATCTCCGCTCGAAGGACCATCGCTCCGCCCTGACCGAGACTCACGCAATAACACCGCCATGGACGAGCCGCCTCACCAGTTGCAGGACGTGTGGGACCTGGGCCCATGGCTCACGGTCGAGGAAATCCAGGGTGGCGCGGTCAACCGCGTCTACGCCGTCACGACCGTCGATGGTCGTTTCGTTCTGCGACGGTACCGCGCCGGCTCAGAGGCTCTGCTGCGGCGCGAAGCCCAAGTGATCCGCGCCGTTGCCGATCGCGGACTTCCAGCCCTCCCGCCATACCCGACACGGGCTGGCGACCATGGCGTGGAGGCCGAGGGCGCGTGGTTCGCCTTGTTTCCCTTCGCCTCAGGTCTTCAGCGAGACGCTGATGCCCTGACACCGTCCGAAATCCGTTCAGCCGGGGCGGTCCTGGGGCGCCTGCACCGCGCGCTCGCCGAGCTTCCGACTGCCGGGCGACAGCCGCCCCGCCTGGCCTGGGATGGTGCTGCGTGGGTCGAGCGCCTCACGAAGGTCGAGCAGGCGATCCTCGCCCGCCCTGTAATCACGGCTTCGGACGAGATCGCCCTGGCCCGTGCGCAGGCCCAGCGCGCATGGCTGACCGCGCCCGATTGCCGACACTCCGATGATCTGCTCGACCCGCTGCAGGTCATCCATGGCGACTATCATCACCGCAACCTCTTCTTCGCGAACCAGCAGGTCAGCGCCATCATCGATTGGGAACAGACGGGCCTCATGCCCCGCGCCTACGAGGCCGTCCGCGCCGCGACCTATATGTTCGGGCTGGAGCCAAACCGGACGCGCCCGTTCCTGGGCGCCTGGCTGGCCGAGGCCGGCGCCGCGCGGATCGAACTCCTCCGCGGCGCGGAAATCTTCGCCGTTGTGCGCGACCACTGGGTATGGGCGCTGGAGGAGGTCTGTCTCTCAGGGAACATAGCCGCCGCCGCGTTTATTCCGCCGACGCCCTTCGAGCCATTCTCCCAGACCTGGGCGCGCCTCGGGTACGACTAGGAGGGCGGAACAGGGGGTCTGCCGCTGTATCCGCGCCGCGTCGCCGGCGGGCGTAGCAACATCTCCGCGCCTCACGTTCCGCGCGGCTTGGCCCTTGTCGTCGCCTGGGCCAGCCAGGGCTCCTCGGGCCAGACGTGGCGGGGGTAGCGGCCCTTCATCTCGGTGCGGACCTCCTTCCAGGTGCCGCGCCAGAAGCCGGGCAGGTCCTTTGTGATCTGGATCGGCTTGTGGCCCGGCGACAGCAGCGCCAGCGTCAGCGGGACGCCGGCCGCCGTCGGGTGTTCCGACAGGCCGTAGAGCTCCATCACCCGCGCCTCGACCCGGGGGCCGCCCTCGGCCCCGTAGTCGATGTGGAACTTCGAGCCGGTCGGCGCCTGCCAGCGGGCGGGGGCCTCGGCCTCGAGCTCCTGCTGCAGGTCCCAGGGCAGCAGGGTGCGGATGGCGTCGGCCACCGCGCCGTCGGAGAGGTCGGCCAGCGTGCGCTTGCCGACCAGCAGCGGGGTCAGCCAGTCGTCCAGCCGGGCCAGCAGCGCCGGCTCCGACAGGTCCGGCCACAGCTGCGGCCGCCCGGCGTGCAGAAAGCCGGCGCGGGCCATCAACGACTGTGTGCGTTCACCGGGCTTGAGCGCCGCCAGCCCCTCCCGCCGCACCTTGTCGGCCAGGGCGCGGGCGATCATCTCCGGGTCGGGTCTTTCGATCAGCCTGTCCTCGACGGTCAGGCGGTCGAGCTTGAGCAGGCGACGGCCGCGCACCTTGCCGTCGGCCTCGATCTCCAGCCGCTCCTCGCGCACCAGCCGGTCGGCGAAGGCTTGGCGTAGCGCCGTCTCGTCCAGCGGGGCGGCCAGCAGGATGCGGTCGCGGGCCGCGCCGCCGCCCATCTCGCCGATCGCGATCCACTTTTCGCGGGCCAGCACATCGGTCGCCTCGACATGGGCGCCGCGACCGGTCGCCAGCTGGAACTCGCCCGACGAGCCTCTGGCCTTCGCCACCCGCTCGGGAAAGGCCTCGGCCAACAGCAGCGCTTCGTCGAGCGGCGGCTGCTTCGGCGGCGAGCCGGCGGCGCGGGCCCAGCGGTCGACCAGCTTGCGGGCGTCATTGGCCCGGGGCGAGCGGTCCCGGTCGAAGGCCTCGAGCCGGTGACCCAGATGCGTGGCCCGGCCGCCCAGGCCGCGCTCGGTCAGCAGGGCGCCGATCTTGGCGGCCAGCAGCGCCTGCCCGCCGGCCGCGCCGCGCACCACCATATGCGCCAGCCGGGGCGGCAGCGGCAGGCCGGCCAGCGCCTTGCCGTGCGGAGTCAAGGCGCCCTGCCCGTCCAGCGCCTGCAGCCGGACCAGCAAGGCCCGCGCCTCGGCGAAGGCGGCGGCGGGCGGCGGGTCGAGGAAGGCCAGGCCGGACGCGTCGCGCGCGCCCCAGCGGGCCAGGTCGAGCGCCAGGCCCGACAGATCGGTCTCCAGAATCTCCGGCCGGCTGAACGGCGTCAGCGCCCGGGTCTCGGCCTCCTCCCACAGCCGGTAGCAGACGCCCGGCTCGGTGCGGCCGGCGCGGCCCCGACGCTGGTCGGCGGCGGCGCGGGAGACCCGAACCGTCTCCAGCCGGGTGAGGCCGCTGGCCGGATCGAAGCGCGGCACACGGGAGAAGCCGGCGTCGATGACCACCCGCACCCCCTCGATGGTCAGGCTGGTCTCGGCGATCGAGGTGGCGAGCACCACCTTGCGGCGGCCGGGCGGCGACGGACTGATGGCCAGGTCCTGGTCGTGACCCTCCATGGCGCCGTAGAGCGGCGCCAGGTCGACGTCCGGACGTCGCATCCGCTCGGCGATCAGGTCGCGGGTCCGCAGGATCTCGCCCTGTCCCGGGAGGAAGACCAGCAGGCTGCCCGCCTCCTCGGCCAGCGCCTTGTCGACCGCGCGAGCGACCTGTTCCTCAAGGCGCTTGGCGGGATCGCGCCCCAGATAGCGGGTGTCGACCGGATACGCCCGCCCCTGGCTCTCAATCACCGGGGCGTCGTCCAGCAACCGGGCCACCGCCGCGCCGTCCAGCGTGGCAGACATCACCAGGATGCGCAGATCCTCGCGAAGCAGGCCCTGGCTGTCGCGGGCGAAGGCCAGGCCCATGTCTGCGTCCAGGCTGCGCTCGTGGAACTCATCAAACAGGACCGCTGCCACCCCGTCGAGGGCCGGATCATCCTGGATCATTCGGGTGAAGACGCCCTCGGTGACCACCTCGATCCGGGTCCGCGCAGACACCTTCGACTGGAGCCGGACGCGATAACCGACGGTTTCGCCGACACTTTCGCCCAGCATGGACGCCATACGCGCCGCCGCCGCCCGGGCGGCGAGGCGCCGGGGTTCCAGCACGATCAGCTTGCCACCCTGCACCCAGACTTCGTCCACGAGCGCCAGCGGAACACGGGTGGTCTTGCCCGCCCCGGGGGGCGCGACGAGGACGGCGCTTACGCCGTCGGCCAAAGTCGCCCTCAACCGGGGCAGGATTTCCTCGATAGGCAGCATGCAGGCGCAGTCCTAGTGCGTCGAAAGCCGTCCGTCACCGGAAGGCGTTGCGCGAACCCTGTTTGCTGCCTAACGTCCGGCTCAATTCCGCCGACGGGGGTCGTCGGCCTTTGGGGGAGCGAGACGCAATGTCCGCAGACGCCGCGCCACGCGGAAATCGACTGTTTCTGAAGAAATCCATCGCCAGCATCCAGAAGGAGGCGGCCAAGAGCGAGCTGAAGCGTTCGCTGGGGCCGATCAACCTGATCAGCCTGGGCGTCGGCGCCATCATCGGGGCCGGGATCTTCGTGCTGACCGGCCAGGTGGCTTCGGCCAACGCCGGCCCGGCCATCATGCTGTCCTTCGTGGTCGCTGGCATCGCCTGCGCCCTCGCCGGCCTCTGCTATGCGGAACTGGCCTCCACCATGCCGGTGTCCGGCTCGGCCTACACCTACGCCTACGGCACGCTCGGCGAGGTCTTCGCCTGGGTCATGGGCTGGCTGCTGGTGCTGGAATACGGCATCGCGGCCTCGACCGTCGCGGTCGGCTGGTCCGGCTATGTCGTCAGCATTCTCAAGGACTTCGGGGTCGCGCTGCCGATGATATCGGTCGCCGGCGCCGAGGTGGCCCAGTGGGGAACGCCGCTGATCCAGGCGGTGCCCACGGACGCCGGCGCCGTCGCCTTCCAGCTCACCGGCGGCCTCAACATCATCGCCGCCATCGGCATCGGCATGGTCACCATGCTGCTGGTCATCGGCGTCAGCGAGTCGGCCAACGTCAACAACGTCATCGTGGTCATCAAGGTGATCGTGCTGCTGACCTTCATCGCCGTCGGCGTGGCCTACATCAACCCGGCCAACTGGCATCCGTTCATCCCGGAAGCCACCGGTCAGCCGGGCGAGTTCGGCGTCGGCGGCATCTTCCGCGGCGCGGCGATCATCTTCTTCGCCTACGTCGGCTTCGAGGCCGTCTCCACGGCGGCGGCCGAGGCCAAGAACCCGGCCAAGGACGTGCCGGTCGGCATTCTCGGGGCTCTGGTCATCTGCACCATCATCTACATGGCTGTCGCGGCCGTGATGACGGGCGTGGTTCCCTACAAGGAGCTGGCCAGCCCGGCGCCGATCGCCGTCGCCATCGACCGCATGGGTCTGGAGTGGGCGAACCTGCCCTTCAACAACGCCGAAGGCCAGCCGTTCAACGCCATCAGCCTGATGATCAAGATCGGGGCGATCACCGGCCTGAGCTCGGTCATGCTGGTTCTGGTCTACGGCCAGACGCGGATCTTCTACACCATGGCCCGCGACGGCCTGCTGCCGAAGGTGTTCGCCGCGATCCACCCGCGCTTCATGACCCCCTGGATGGGCACCATCCTGCTGGGCGTCCTGATCGCGGTGGCGGCCTCCTTCCTGCCGATCAGCCTGCTGGGCGACCTGGTGTCGCTGGGCACGGCCGTGGCCTTCTCGATCGTCTGTCTTTCGGTGATCTATCTGCGGATCAAGCATCCGGAGCTGCCGCGTCCGTTCCGCGTCCCCGGCGGCATCGCCACCGCGGTGGCCGGCATCCTGGCCTGCATGTTCCTCGCCTGGCAGAACTTCAAGCCGATGATCCAGCACGCGCTGGACGACAATCCGCTGCCGCTGATCCTGCTGGCCAGCTACGCGGCGATCGGCGCGGTGATCTACATCGCCTACGGCTACTGGCACTCCAAGCTCGCCAAGGGCATCGACATCACCGAGGACACGGGCCTGCCGAGCCCGGCCGAGGCGATGGGTCGCGGCGTCGACGACATCAAGGACTGACCTGAACCGGTCCTTGACGATCTTCGGAGAGGCCCGGGAGCGATCCCGGGCCTTCTTCTTTGGCGGCGCCCCTTTATTCCTGACGCCCGAACACCGATCATAGGCCCATGAGCACGACCGCGACCGACAAGCCCGAACCGCCCATCCGCGCCATCCTGGCGCCGGTGACGCCGCTGCAGCAGAACTGCACCATTGTCTGGTGCACGAAGACCATGAAGGCCGCGATCATCGATCCAGGCGGCGAGGTCCCGATGCTGATGCAGGCGCTGAAACAGTACGGCCTGACGCTCGAGAAGATCTGGATCACCCACGGCCATCTGGACCACGCCGGGGGTACGGCGGCGATGAAGGCGCTGACCGGCGCGCCGATCGAGGGCCCCCACCCTGACGACCAGTTCTGGATCGACCAGATTCCCGAGAGCGGCGCGCGTTACGGCATTCCGGACGCGCAGGGTTTCACGCCCGACCGCTGGCTCGGCGACGGCGACGTCGTGACCCTTGGGGAAACGCAGTTCGAGGTCATCCACTGCCCGGGTCATACGCCGGGCCATGTGATCTTCTTCCACCGCGAGAGCCGGTTCGCCCAGGTCGGCGACGTGCTGTTCAAGGGCTCGATCGGCCGGACCGACTTTCCGCGCGGCAATCACCAGCAGCTCCTCGACTCGATCACACTGAAGCTTTGGCCGCTGGGCGATGACGTCGCCTTCGTGCCGGGCCACGGGCCAATGAGCACCTTCGGCGCGGAGCGGCGCAGCAACCCGTTCGTGGCCGACGTAGTGCTGGGCGCCGGGGCCGACGGCGGCCCGGACCTGTCCGGCGACTCAGTGCCCATGCGCTACATCTGAGGCGGCCGGCGTCCGCACGAGGCCGTCTGTGTTTCAGCCGTGAAATCCGCCTGCCATCTGCGGGCGGCACAAGGCGGGAATGGAGCTCGTGATGGACAGACCCGCGATCGTGGCCGAGGAGGCCGGCGCCCGCATCCTGATCGTCGATGACGATCCGGGAATTCGCGACGTCATTTCGGATTTCCTGGCCCGCCACGGCTATCGGGTCGAGACGGCGTCCGACGGTCGCGCCATGGAGCAGGTGCTCCAGCGCATGGTCATCGACCTGATCGTGCTGGATGTGATGATGCCGGGCGAGGACGGGCTGTCGATCTGCCGTCGGCTGTCCGGGGCCCCGGGGGCGCCGGGGATCGTCATGCTGTCGGCCATGGGCGAGGAGACCGATCGCATCGTCGGGCTGGAGCTCGGCGCCGACGACTACCTGCCCAAGCCCTGCAATCCACGCGAACTGCTGGCCCGCGTCCGCGCCGTCCTGCGCCGTCGCCAGGAGCCGCGCGCGCCGGAGGATCACATCGCGGCGGCCTGCGAGTTCGCCGGCTGGCGCCTCGACCTTGTCCGCCGCGAACTCCGCTCGCCGCAGGGCGTTATCGTCAACCTGTCCAGCGGCGAGTTCTCGCTGCTCCGGGCCTTCGTCGAGCGCCCGCAGCGCGTGCTGACCCGCGACCAGCTGCTCGACATGGCGCGCGGCCCCGATACCGAGGCCTATGACCGGGCCATCGACGTGCAGATCAGCCGCCTGCGCAAGAAGCTGGACGACGGGGCCGGGACCGAGATCATCCGGACGATCCGCAGCGAGGGCTACATGTTCGCCCCCAGGGTTGTTCGGCAGTGATGAAGACCTTCGGCCGGGGCTCGCCGTTGTTTGGCCAGGTGCTCGGCCTGGTCCTTGCGAGCACGGTGCTGGTCCACGTTGTGCTGGCGCTGCTCATCGCCACGGTGCCACCGCCGCCGCCGGAGGTTTACCGGCTGTCCGATGTCGTGCGCGCCCTGCGCTCGACGGAACCGGTCGAGGTGGAGAACGCCCGCGCCCTTGTCTCTGTGGTCCGGCGCAGTCCGCCGGAGGAGGTCCAGCCCCGGCGCGGACGGTGGCGGGATGACTTCCGCCAGCAGCTGGCGCGGTCGCTGGGCGTCCCGGTCTCCGACATTGTCATAGAGAGCCAGGCGGGGTCACGTCGCATGATGCTGCAGACGCTGACCGGCGAGTTCCGCGCCGTTCCCGGGCCCGCCCCGGACGGACCAGGCCGCGGCGGGCGGCAGGGTCCCGGGCCCGACGGTTTCGCCCCCCCGCCGCCGCCGGGCGGGGAGCCGGGCCGTGGCGAGGGGGCGATCAAGCGCCCGTCCGGCGACGGCCGGCCGCCGGAGATGCGGGTCTGGAACGAGCGGGTGATCTTCGCGCCGTTTAAGGTCGGCGTCCGCCAGCCGGACGGCGGCTGGCGCGTGGTGCAGCCGAAGCCGGCGCTCCGGCCCGCGGCCTGGCAGGTCCACATCCTTCTGACCATCGCCCTGTCGACGCTGATCGTGGCGCCAGTCGCCTGGCTGTTCGCCCGACGGCTCGCGTCGCCCATCGCGCTGTTCGCCGACGCCGCCGAACGTCTCGGGCGCGATCCCAGGGCGCCGCCGCTGGAGATCAGCGGGTCGCGCGAGGTCGCCGCCGCGACCGAGGCCTTCAACCGCATGCAGGAGCGGTTGCGCCGCTATGTGGAGGACCGCACCGCCATGGTCGGGGCCATCGCTCACGACCTGCGCACCCCGCTGACCCGCCTGCGGTTCCGCATCGAGGCGGCCCCGGACGACATTCGCGGCAAGCTGGTCGCAGAGATCGACCAGATGGACGCGATGATCTCCGCCACCCTGGCCTTCGTGCGCGACACCACCCGGGCGGGGCCACGCGAAAAGCTGGAGCTGTCGTCCCTGGTCGAGAGCATCCTGGATGAGGCGGGCGAGACCGGATCGGACGCCACCGCCCTGCCCTCAGACCGCCTCGTCGTCGAGGGCGACCCGGTGGCCCTGCGCCGGCTGGTCGGCAATCTCGTGGAGAACGCCCTGAAATACGGCCAGCGCGTCCGGGGCCGCGTGTTCGCCGAGGACGGCTGTGCGATCGTCGAGATCGAGGACGACGGCCCCGGGGTAGCGGCCGAAGAGATCGAGCGCCTGTTCGAGCCCTTCTACCGCGGCGAGCCGTCCCGCAGCCGGGAAACCGGCGGCGCAGGGCTCGGCCTGGCCGTGGTGCGCTCCATCGCCCGCGGACATGGCGGCGACGTCACCCTGCACAATCGCGCCGGAGGGGGCCTGACCGCGCGGGTCTCCCTGCCGCTCTAGCCTGTAAAGCTGTTGCGTCGCGCGTCCGCCCGCGTCCTACTGAGCCCCGTCCGCGCCGGGGGCGTTGCGGCCTGTCGAGGAGTCTCCATGAGCCGCCCGTTCATCCTGACCGCCCTGCTGTGGTTGGCCGCGACGCCTGCCCCGGGCCAGCCGCTGCCTCCACCGCAACCGACTGAACTGGCCCCGCCGCTGGACGTCGACGCCGCGCCGCCCGCGCCGCCGGAACGGGTGTTCATCAGCCCTGCGGGCGAGCCGTTCCGCGCCGCGATCGAAGCGCCCTACCCCTCCGCCGACTGGTTCGCGCGCGCCGACCGCGACCGCGACGGCGTGCTGACGCAGTCGGAGTTCACCGCCGACGCCCTTGGCTTCTTCGCCATCATCGACACCGACAAGGACGGCCGTATCGACGGCTTCGAGAACGCTGACTATGAGCGGCTCGTCGCACCGGAGATCACCGGCGTGATGCGCCGGCCCGACCGGCGCGGATCCGGGGGCGGCGTCAGCCTGTGGCGGCCGCTGACCCGGGCTGACGCCCTGTGGGGCAGCCCGTCGCGCCTGACGCCGGGCGGACCCGGCGACGGACCGGCGCCGAAGCGGCAGGGCGCCGCCCAGTACGGCCTGCTCAACGAGCCCCATCCGGTGCGGGCGGCGGACAATGACTTCGACGGCAAGGTGACCGGCGTCGAGGCGGAGGCGGCGGCCCGGCGACGGTTCGGCCTCCTCGACCGCGACGGCGACGGACGCCTGCGGGTCGAAGACCTGCCCCGCACACCGGCCCAGATCGCCTATGGCGACGACGCCCCGCCGCCCGACCGCCGGAAACCCTAGATCCACACGGTTGAAATGCGACTGCAACCTGCCGTCGCTATCGGAATTCCCGAACCATGCCGTTTGCCCCTGCTTCGAGTCCCCCGGAACCCATGAGCCTGAACACCGCCTCTCCCCGTCGCCGGGGCCGCATGCCCCGCCCGGTCCTCTACGGGCTCGCCGCGCTTGCCGTACTGATCGCCGGGTTCGCCGGCTGGCAACTGCTCAAGCCCAAGGCCCCGAAGGATCCCTACCGCACCGAAGCGGTGACAGAGGGCGACATCACCAAGTCCGTATCGGCGTCGGGCTCGCTGCAGGCGCTGGTCACAGTGGACGTGGGCTCGCAGGTCTCGGGGCAGATCCTGCAGGTGCTGGTCGACTTCAATGACCCGGTGCGCAGCGGACAGGTGCTGGCCACGCTCGACCCGCAGACCTACGTCAGCCGCCTCCGCCAGGGGCAGGCCGAGATCGTCGCCCGTCAGGCCAGCGTCGCCCAGGCCCAGGCCCAGGCGGCGGAGGCCCAGGCGGCCTACAACCGCACCAGGGCGCTGTTCGACCAGGGCATCATGGCGAAGGCCGCGCTTGAGACGGCCGAGGCGGCCTGGAAGTCGGCACGGGCCAATGTTCAGGCGGCCCAGGCCGCGGTGACCCAGTCCCGCGCCGCCCTCGCCAGCACCCAGACCGATCTTGGCCGCACCCGGATCGTCGCCCCGATCGACGGCGTCGTCATCAGCCGGACTATCGAACCGGGCAACACCGTCGCGGCCAGCCTGTCCGCCCCGGTGCTGTTCCAGATCGCCCAGGACCTGTCGAAGCTGGAGGTGAAGATCACCGTCGACGAGGCCGACATCGGCCAGGTGCAGGAGGGCCAGACCGTCCGCTTCACCGTCGACGCCTTCCCGGACGACACCTACACCGGCGTCGTCACCCAGGTGCGCAAGCAGCCGGAGACCTCGGCCAATGTCGTGGCCTACATCGTCATAGCCGAGGCCGAGAACCCGAACGGCAAGCTGCTGCCCGGAATGACCGCCAACGCCGATATCGTGCTTGAGCGCCGGACCGGAATCCTGAAGGTCCCCGCCGCCGCGCTGCGCTGGAGCCCGACGGACGCACAGCCTCAGACCCAGCAGCGGACCAGCGCCACGATGATGGGCCCAGGCGGCCCGCCGCCAGGGATGGGCGGCGGTCAGCGCCAGGGCGCCGCAGGTCAAGGCGGCGGCATGATGATGACCCGCATGCTCGAGCAGCTCGACCTCGACGCTGGCCAACAGAAGAAGGCCGAGGCGATCTTCGCCGAGGCCCGTTCGAAAGCCCAGGCCGCCGCCTCCGGCGACCCGCAGGCGCGGCGCCAGGCGATGCGCACGGCCATGCAGGAGGCGATGGGCAAGCTCGAACCGATCCTCAAGCCCGCCCAGAAGGAAAAGCTGGTCGCCCTGCGCGCCCGGATGGCTTCGGCCGGCGGCGGCCGCGGCCAGGGCGGTTTCACCAGCGGCGTCGTCTATGTGCTGCGTGATGACAAGCCGGTCGCGGTGCCTGTCCGGGTCGGGGCCAGCGACGGCTCCTTCACCCAGGTGGTCGGCGATCTGAAGCCGGGCGATCAGGTGATCACCGGCGGCGGACCCAAGCCGAAGGCCAAGGCTGCCGTCGGCGGCCCGATGGGCGGCGGCCAGCCCCGGGTGCGGATGTAGGCATGATCGAGATCCGCGATCTGCAGAAGATCTACCGGATGGGCGAGGAGACGGTGGCCGCGCTGGCCGGCGTTTCCCTCACCATCGAACGGGGCGAGCACACGGCGATCATCGGTCCGTCCGGCTCTGGCAAGTCCTCGCTGATGAATATCCTCGGCGGCCTCGACCGTCCCACGCGGGGCGTCTACCGTTTCGAGGGCGAGGATGTCGGCGAGATGGACGACGACTCGCTGGCCGATTTCCGCAGCCGGCGGATCGGGTTCGTCTTCCAGTCCTTCCAGCTGCTGCCCCGGCTGTCGGCCTTGCAGAACGTCGAGCTGCCGATGGTCTACGCCGGATTGCTCCCGGCGGAGCGCCGCGAGCGGGCGGCGGCGATGCTCGAACGGGTCGGTCTGGGCGCGCGCATGGGTCATCGCCCGACGCAGCTTTCCGGCGGCCAGCAGCAGCGGGTGGCCATCGCCCGGGCCCTGGCCAACGCCCCGGACCTGCTGCTGGCCGACGAGCCGACCGGCGCTCTCGACAGCCAGACCGGCAAGGACGTGCTGGCCCTGTTCCACCAGCTCAACGCCGAGGGCCTGACCATCGTTATCGTCACCCATGATCACGACGTGGCCGCGCAGGCCGGCCGTCGGGTCACGTTCCGCGACGGCCTGATCGTCTCCGATGACAAGGGAGGCGCGGCATGATGCGCCGTATCGATCTGGTCGGCTTCGCGGCCGGCGCCATCGCCGCCCACCCGATGCGCAGCGCGCTCACCTCGCTGGGCGTGGTCATCGGCGTCGCCGCCGTGGTGATGATGACCTCCATCGGCCTGGGGGCGCAGCAGCGCGTGACCAGCGCCATCGGCGGCCTGGGCTCCAACCTGCTGATCGTCTCGCCCGGCGCCTCCCGCGGTCCCGGCGGCGGCTTCGTCAGCATGGGCGCCGGCAGCGGCATGTCCCTGAACGACGACGACGCCGAAGCCATCGGCAAGCTCGACGGCGTCGCCGCCTCCGCCCCGTCCGTGCGCGGCGGCGCCCAGCTGGCGTCAGAGGGCGCCAACTGGAGCACCCGGGTCGAGGGTGTGACGCCGGACTATCTCGTCGCCCGGGACCTGACGATCGCCAGTGGCCGAATGTTCGACGAGAACGAGGCCCGTCAGGGCCGCAAGGTCATCGTGATCGGCCAGACCATCGCCACCGAACTGTTCGGCGAGGGCGGCGACCCGATCGGCAAGCGCATCCGGGTCGGGGCCGTGCCGTTCGAGGTGATCGGGGTGCTCGAGTCGAAGGGCCAGAGCGGCTTCGGCCAGGACCAGGACGATATCGTACTCGGCCCGCTCTCGGCGGTGCGCTCGCGCATCGTCGGACGCCGGGTGCGGGGCGACAACGTGCAGACCATCTATGTGAAGGCCGCCTCCGCCGACGACCTCGACCGGGTACAGGAGGACCTGTCCAACCTGCTGCGCGAGCGCCACCGCATCCGTCCCGGCCAGGAAGACGACTTCAGCGTCCAGAACATGGCCTCGATCATGGAGGCCATGCAGGCCTCGGTGAAGACCTTCACCGGCCTGCTCGCCGCCGTCGCCGCGGTGTCGCTGGTGGTCGGCGGGGTCGGGATCATGAACATCATGCTTGTGGCCGTAACCGAGCGAACCCGCGAAATCGGACTCCGGATGGCGCTGGGTGCGCGCCGTATCGATGTGCTGCTGCAGTTCTCGCTGGAAGCCATGACCCTGTCGGTGATCGGCGGCGCCATCGGGCTGGTCATCGGCGTCGGCGGCGGGGCCCTGATGGCGAAACTCGGCGACTGGCCGGTGGCCATCGCCGGCTGGTCGATTCCGGTGTCGCTGGGCTTCTCGCTGCTGGTCGGTCTGGTGTTCGGCGCCTACCCCAGCTGGCGCGCCGCGCGGCTGGACCCGATCGAGGCGCTGCGACGGGAGTAGCTGCGTCCTTCGCGACACTCGCTTGAGGCTCGCTCCTCAGAATGACGGGTCCGTGGACCGCCGTTACCTTCGTCCTGCTGAGGAGCCGCCCCCCTGGCCGGCGTCGCGAATTACGCAAGATCAGTAAGGCCGGTCTCCGACCACCGTCACCCGCTCCATCCGCCGCACCGCCGGGAAATAGTCGCTGGCGGCGTAGTGCTGGCTGGCGCGGTTGTCCCAGAAGGCGATGGCGTTCTTCGTCCAGCGGAACCGGCACTGGTATTCCGGGATCGCGGCCTGGGCGTAGAGGTGGGCGAGCAGTGCGTCGCTCTCGGCCTTCTCCATCCCGACGATATGCTGGGTGAAGCCGGCGTTGACGTAGATCGCCTTGCGGCCGGTCTCCGGGTGGGTGCGGATCACCGGGTGCTCCACCTTGGGGTACTGACGGTCGAAGGCGGCGATCTCCTCCTCGGAGACACCCCGTTTGCGCATGCCCTTCCGGAAGTTGACGAAGTCATGGACGGCGACCTTGCCCTCCACCTTCGCCTTCACCGCGTCCGAGAGCCCGTCGTAGGCGGCGTACATGTCGGCGAACAGGGTGTCGCCGCCGACCGGCGGGATCTCCAGCGCGCGCAGGATCGAGCCGAGCGACGGCTCCAGCCGCCAGGTGACGTCGCTGTGCCAGGTGTTCTCCTTGCCCCGACTGTTGGCGTCGTGGGTGATGGCCAGCACCTCGGGATAGCCCGGCTTCTGCGGGGCGAAGGGATGCACCTCCAGATCGCCGAAGTTCCGGGCGAAGGCCAGGTGCTGTTCGGTGGTGATGTCCTGGTCGCGGAAGAACAGCACCTTCCAGTCCAGAAGCGCCCGACGCAGGGCCGAAACCGTGCGGACATCCAGCGGCCGGGACAGGTCGATGCCCTCGACCTCGGCCCCGATGGTCGGGGTCATCGGCAGGATGGTGAGATCCTCGATCTCGAGACTGCGGACCAGCTGGTTCATGGCGTCCTCCGGTGCGGCTATGGCCGTCTGCGGACCAGTATGTTACCCCTTGGTCTCATTCGGCAAGCCCGGTTCGATGGGCTACAGGACCGCCATGGACGATGCCGCGCCGCTCTCCCCGCCTGTTCGTCGCAAGCCGCGCGTCGACCATGACGCGCGCCGCGCCGAGTATGTGTCCGTCGCTGCCCGCGTTCTGCTGGACAAGGGCCTGCACGCCGCCACCATGCGCGACATCGCCGAGGCGGCCGGGGCCGCCAAGGTGCTGTTCTATCGCCTGTTCCCGTCGCGCGAGGCGCTGGTCGAGGCGGTGTTCCAGCGGGTCGAGGCCGCAATCGATGACGCCTTCGTCCAGCCCTGGGAGGGATACGGTTCGATGGTCCGCCATGTGCTGGCGACCGCGCGCCGGGAGCCTGCGCCCTTTCTGCTGGTGCTAAAGAACTGCCGGTCTGGCCAGCTCGACTGGGAGCCCCGGCTGCGAGTGGCGCTGGCGAAGACCTCGATGCCGCTGTTTCGGCCCGGACCGGACGCCGCCCCCGGCGCCGAGGAGCGGGCGCAGCGGGCGTCCGGCGCCATGTTCGGCCTATTCGTGGACAGCATGATCACCTGGCTGGAAGACCTGGACGGCCTGACCGACGAGGAGCGCATCCGCTGGTGGGGCCGGATCGTGA
The DNA here is from genome assembly GCA_027487945.1 of Caulobacteraceae bacterium. GTDB lineage: Bacteria > Pseudomonadota > Alphaproteobacteria > Caulobacterales > Caulobacteraceae > Caulobacter. The sequence goes on along the minus strand of JAIYCQ010000043.1, from coordinate 108,146 downwards.
AGGCCTGGCGCGAGGCCGCCCGGGAAGCCTTCCGGCTGGATTGACAGACGCGGCCCGGCGCCGTTCCTGAGCGCCAATCATAAAACCAGTGAGGAACGCGCCGTGATCCTAGGCCTGATGCAGGACGTCCCGCTTCTGACGACCAACATCCTGACCCATGCCGAGGTCGCCCACGGCCGCGTGGAGATCGTCTCCCGCACCGTCGAGGGCCGGGTCCACCGCTACGACTACGCAGGCCTGGCCCGCCGCACGCGGCAGCTGGCCCGGGCGCTTCAGGGGCTGGGCGTCAAGAGCGGCGACCGCATCGCCAGCCTCGCCTGGAACACACACCGGCATCTGGAGCTGTTCTACGGCGTCCCGGGTCTTGGCGCGGTGCTGAACACGGTCAATCCGCGGCTGTTCGACGACCAGATCGTCTATGTGCTGGAACACGCCGAGAGCACCGTCCTCTTCTACGACCGCACCTTCGCCCCGCTGGTCGAGCGGCTGGCCGACCGGTTCACGACGGTGAAGACCTTCGTGCTGCTGTCCGACGCCGAGCAGCATGAGCCCGGGGCCGTCGGAGCGCTGAACTACGAGACCCTGATCGGCGCCCAGAGCGGCGAGGCCTTTGACTGGCCCAGGTTCGACGAGAACGCCGGCGCCTTCCTCTGCTACACCTCCGGCACCACGGGCGATCCCAAGGGCGTGCTCTACAGCCACCGGGCCGTGGTCATCCACGGCCTGGCGGCGGGCCTGGCCAGCGCCTTCGGCCTGACCGCCTTCGACGTGGTCATGCCCTGCTCCTCGCTCTACCACGCCACCGCCTGGGGCCTGCCGTTCATCGCCCCGATCAACGGCTGCAAGATCGTGCTGCCGGCCGAGAAGATGGACGGCGCCAGCCTGCAGGAGCTGATCCTGTGCGAAGGCGTCACCTTCACCGGCGGCGTGCCGACCATCTGGACCATGTACCTCGACTGGCTCGACCAGAATGGCCAGGGGGTCGGCGATCTCAAGCGCGTCATCATCGGCGGCTCGGCGGTGCCCCGGGCGATGGCGGAGAGTTTCAAGACAAAGCACGGCGTCCAGGTGCTGCAGATCTGGGGCATGACCGAGACCTGCCCGCTGGGCGTAGTCGCGACCCCCACGCCCTCGGTCACCGCCCTGGGCGAGGACCAGGTCGACGAGATCATCTGGACCCGCCAGGGCCGGCTGCAGTTCGGCATCGAGCTGAAGGTGGTCGACGACGACGGCAAGGAATGCCCGCGCGACGGCGAGACCAGCGGCGCCCTGATGGTGCGCGGTCCCTGGGTGGTGAAGCGCTACTTCCGAAAGGACGCCGACGCCATCGACGACGGCGGCTGGTTCGACACCGGCGACATCGCCACGCTGGACGAGCACGGCTTCATGCGCATCACCGACCGGGCCAAGGACGTCATCAAGACCGGCGGCGAATGGATCAGCTCCATCGACCTGGAGAACATCGCCGTCGCCTGTCCGGGGGTGAAGATCGCTGCCGTCGTCGGCATCCCGCACCCCAAATGGGAGGAACGCCCGCTGCTGGTCATCGAGACCCACGAGGGCCGCACGGTCACCAAGGAAGACGTGCTCGGCTTCCTGCAGGGCAAGATCGTCAAGTGGTGGACGCCCGATGATGTCGTGTTCGCCCCGGTGCCGCTGACCGCGACCGGCAAGATCGACAAGAAGACGCTGCGCAAGGCGTGGAACGAGCATCTGATGTGACCGACGACGGGGCGATGACGCCGCTCGAAGAAGATCTGTTCGGGCGATACCACGCGAGGTACGCGGAAGCCGGTTTCCCCGTGCCCACCTCGATCCGTGTTGTCAGTCGTGAAAACACAGGCGCCGGTCGGTACACCTATGTCGACCATGATGGATCGGTTGAGGTCGAGGACGGTGACCTCGGTCTGGGAACCTACAGCACCTTTCTGTCGACGTGCTTACCCGCCGGCGCATCCTTCTGGGTGTATGTGAAGGCTCACCGGATCATTCACCTCGACATCGCCGTGAACGGACACCACGCGTGGGACGGTGACGAGGGCGAGTGGGCGGTCTGCGATCCAGACACTGGGGAACTCGAACGACCCATCGAGGAACTGCCGTACGAGGGCGTGGAACTGCCCCGCCGGTCATGGTGGCATAGGCTGCTGGACCGGATGTTCGGCCTTTAGTCGACGCTCGTCGCCGGCAGACGGTAGACGCGGCGAACGGCCATAGGGTAGCCCCCCTACAGCACCTGCGTCGCCGTTCCCGCCACCACGTACCAGGTGACCAGCAGGCCGCAGATCAGGGCGCCGGGCACCGCGCTGCCGGTCCGGCGCCAGGTGAAGGTGGCGATGATCGCCACGATGGCCAGCAGCGGCACGAACTGGATCGCCACCACGGTGCTCAGCGGATCGAAGCCGGTCACCAGCCGGCCGGTGGCGAACAGCAGGCCGTAGATGACCGCCAGCATCGCCGCGAACCCGCCGGCCATGGCCGCGACCGCCCAGCCGTACTGCGCCCTCGCCCCGTCGCCCTGCACGGTCAGCCGCGACAGGCCCCGCAGCGCCACCAGGAAGAACAGCGTCAGCGGCAGGACATAGACCAGCGCCGTCATCGCCTGATGCGGGCTGAACAGCTTCAGCGCCACGACCCAGAAGCGGAAGTCGACGGTGAACAGCCGGTCGACGACCAGCAGCGACAGATAGCCGACCCCGACCGTGGCGACCGCCGCCAGCGCCGCCGGCAGCCAGCGCGACGCCGTCGCCTCGCCCTTGTGCCGGCTGAAGAGGCCGATCAGCAGGGCCAGCACCATGTTGACCAGCGCCCAGACCATCACCTGGTTGGTGATCGTCTGTCGGAACAGGCCCGATGGCGGCATCAGCAGGGTGACCGCGATGAAGGCCGGGAAGAAGGTGATCACCGGTACGAGCGCCGTCGCCGTCAGCATGGCCCACCAGCCGGCGGTGCGCCGCTCGCGCGCCGGATGGGCCGGCTGGCGCAGCGCCACGATCACCGGCAGGCGCAGCAAGAGGTCGAAGGTCCCGAGCAGCAGAACGACGAAGCCGACCAGCGCCAGGCCCGTCCCGACTTCTTTCCAGAACCAGATCTGGTCCCCGGCCGGCCGCGGCGTGCCGCCCTTCAGGGTGCGCGAGAACCAGTCGAGGCTGTGGCCGATGGCCCGGTGGGAGATGTGGTCGCCGGGATGGGTCACCGGCGGGTCGTACAGAACGCGGGCCGTGCCGGCGCTCATGTCGCCGTACAGGCGGCCGGGCTCGATGGTCTCCTGTGTCCCGAACAGCGCCTTCGCCTTGGGGCTGGTCCCGACCTCGGCGGCGTCGTCGACGCCCCACATGAACTTGCCGAACTCGTCAAAGCGGCTGAACACGAGCGCGACGTTGCGCGGCCAGGCCGGCGTGCCCTCGGCGGCGAACGGCGCGCCGGTGGAGGAGCCCTGCAGCACCACGGACCGGTAGGCGTCGGGCATGGCGGCGGCGGCGGCCAGCACGGTCCAGCCGCCCATGCTGTGGCCTTCCAGGCCGATGTTGCCCGGGTCGACCATCGGCTGGCGCCGCAGGAAGGTCAGGCCGTCCGCCCCCCCGAAGCCGTTGGCGAACGCCGGCCCGCCGCTGTAGCCGTGGCCGGTCTGGTCCAGCGCCAGCACGACGTAGCCGCGCCGCGCGAACTCGATGGCGAAGCCGCTCTGGGTCTCGCGGCTGTTGATGTAGCCGTGCACGGCCAGGACGCCGGGGGCCGGAGTCTGCGCCGTTGCGTTGGGTGGGACATAGAGCAGTCCGCTCATCATCACGCCGCCGGTCCCTGGAAACCGTATGTCGTGCACCCGGATCCCGCCGGTGGTCTGGATCGCATTCGCCAGCGCCGCCCCGCCCAGGATCAACGCCCAGCCGGCCAGAAACAGCAGCCATCCCCTGCGCATCGTCTCTCCCCCGTCCCCCGCCGTGCGGCGCGTCGCCGTCACGGTCCTTGTCCGCAGAGCATCCGCCACCACGCGCGGATCGACAACCTCTGGCGTCAGCGAAGCGGCTCACGACGACGAGGGCGAATTCCGCGTCATCCTCGCATTGCGAAGCGCCCGGCACTTGGCTATGAGAGGCGTCCCGCGACGCGGGGGTCCAGGAGACGTGCCCGAGAGGCCGAAGGGACTCGTTTGCTAAATGAGCGTACCCCAAAAGGGTACCGTGGGTTCGAATCCCACCGTCTCCGCCACCCCCGTTTGTCAAGGCTCCCGGAAGCTGAACCGGCAAGCAGCCGCCCGACCGCCGCGCCGGATCGGTGGCGTGACCTGAGCCCTCGGCGAGACGCCGACTGTCCCTGATCCGCATGCGCCACCGGGGGAGAGCACCCGGCCACTGTCAGCGACGACATTGTCACACAGATGCTGTAATCCGCCCGCAGTTGCTGGAGCCCTCCCATGTCCCTGTCCCGTCGCGGATTCATCGGCACGTCCGCCGTCGCCCTCGCCTTCTCCGGTCTCGCCTGCGCCCAGGCGGCGGCGGAAGAGACCTACCGCAACGAGGTCGAGGGCTACGGACCGCTCCAGACCGACCCGTTCGGCGTGTTCGATCTGCCGAAAGGCTTCTCCTACAGCATCGTGTCCCAGGCCGGGGACACCATGAACGACGGGCTGATCGTCCCCTACAAGTTCGACGGCATGGGCAGTTTCGCGCTGGGTGACGACCGCGTCGTCCTGATCCGCAATCACGAGCTCAAGGTCGGCGACGTCAACCATGGCCCGACCGGGGTCAGAGGTCGCCAAGCCGGCAAGCTGGACGCAAACAAGGCCTTCGACCTCGACGCCGCGGGTCGCGCCCTCCCCGGCGGCACGACGACGCTGGTCTACAATCTGCGCACGCGGCAGCTGGAGCGCGAGCACCTCAGCCTGACCGGCACGGCGGTCAACTGCTCCGGAGGGGTGACTCCCTGGGGATCCTGGCTCAGCTGCGAGGAGAACACCGCCAGGGCCGGCGACGGCGGCGGCAAGGATCACGGCTGGGCCTTCGAGGTGCCGGCGTCCGCGCGGGGCCTGGTCGACCCCGTCCCGCTCAAGGCCATGGGCCGCTTCAAGCGCGAGGCTGCCTGCGTCGATCCGCGCACCGGCATCGTCTACATGACCGAGGATGTCGCCGACAGCCTGCTCTACCGCTTCATCCCGAACGCGCCGGGCGAACTGGCCAAGGGCGGGCGGCTGCAGGCGCTGGCCTTCGCGGACGCGCCGGAGGGCTGCGACACGCGCAACTGGAAGGGCGCGGTCGGCATGGTCAAGGGCGCCTGGCGCGACGCCCGCTGGGTCGACCTCGACAACCCGGAAAGCCCGGACGACGACCTGCGTCTGCGCGGCGCCAAGGCCGGCGCGGCGGTGTTCGCCCGGGGCGAGGGCATCTTCTGGGGGAAGGACGAGCTCTACTTCACCTGCACGTCGGGCGGCGCCAAGGGCCTGGGCCAGATCATGCGCTACGTCCCCGGCGCTCGCGAGGGCCAGTCGGACGAAGCGTCCGCGCCCGGCAAGGCGCAGCTGTTCCTGGAATCGACCGACGCCGACGTCCTCGACTACGCCGACAACATCGCCATCGCCCCCTGGGGGCATCTGGTGGTCTGCGAGGACCGCTACTCGGACACCAAGCGCAATCACCTCAAGGGCGTCACGCCCGAGGGCAAGGTCTATACGATCGGCCGAAACGTGTTCCGCGAGAACGCCGAGCTGGCCGGCGTCTGCTTCTCGCCGGACGGCTCGACCCTGTTCGTCAACATCTACTGGCCGGGGATCACCCTGGCGGTGACGGGCCCCTGGGCGTCGCTCAAGGCTTGAGCGCTCTGCTGTCGAACCTCGTCCACGACCTGATCCCGCCGCTGGCGGCCGCGGCCCTCGGCCTGGTCGCCGCGGTGGCGTCGGTGCGACTGCCCGCCCTCGAAGCGGCGCCGCCGGTCCGCTGGCGGCGCGCCGCGGCCATGAGCCTTGCCGCCCTGATCATCGGGGCCTGGTCGAGTCTGACCCTGGCCTGGCCCGTTGCTCTGGTCGGCGCCCTGCTCGGGGTGGCGCTGCTGCTGATCGCCGTGATCGACGGCGAGCACTTCTGGCTGCCCAATATCCTGACCCTGCCGCTCGGCGCCGCCGGTCTGGCCGCCAGCCTGTTCATCGGCCCGGGGAGTCCGCTGGATCACCTGATCGGCGCAGCGCTCGGTTTCAGCGTGCTGGCGGGCCTCGCCGCGCTCTACAAGCGGCTTCGGGGGCGGGACGGGCTGGGCGGTGGCGACGCGCGCCTGCTGGCGGCCATCGGCGCCTGGGTCGGCTGGGCAGGACTGCCGAGCGTGGTGGTCTGGGCCTCGCTGGCCGGCCTGAGCTGGGTGCTGGCGCGGGTCATCGCGCGTCGGGCGCCGAGCCTGGACACCGCCCTGCCCTACGGGACCTATCTGGCGATCGGGGCCTGGCTGACCTGGCTCTACGGACCGATCGGGCGCGCCGGCTGGTAGCGCTCACAGACTAGGGCTGGCACCCGACGATCCCGGCGACGGGAATAATGGTCTCCCAGCCTTTCGCATCGCGATACTCGAGCGAGCCCGAAGGGATCACCGCGCCGCCGACAAGCCCGCTGCGGGCGTCCATCTGGATCTTGATCGTCAGGGTGATCCCCTCGCCCTCGAAGCGCTGGATCGGGGTGTGGCCGTAGACACTGTCGCCTTCGCCCGCCGTGCGCGGCAGGTCGACGCTTCGCCCCTCGATCCGGATCCGGGCGACCGCCGGGTCCTGCAGCGCCATGAACACGCGGCGCGGGGGCGTGGTGCGGGCCCACAGGAACAGTGCGCACTGACCGCCGGCGAGCGTCTGGGTCGGCAGGGCCTCGAGCGGCAGTCCGCCAGTCGGCGCGGGGGCCGTCTCCGCCAGGGCGAGCGTCGACAGCGTACAGGCGATGGCCGCCAGGACCCCGCCAACCGCCGCGCGTGATGACGTCCTCATGTCAGTTTACCCTCACTGCTCCGGCTGTAGCCGCCGGGAACGCTGCTGAACCCTTCCGCCGCGAGGATCGCGCCGAAGGCCGGGTCCGTCGTCTTGACCGTCGCGTCGAGACGATAGCGCCCATCGGCCTGCACCCGCACCACCAGGTCAAGCGCCATACCCTCGACCGTCCCGGCCAGCGGCAGCGCCAGCAGGGCGCCCTGGCACACCGGACGGCCGCTCAGCGCAACCGGGTTGGGGCCCAGCCCGTTGACGACCGCCGCAATCTGCCCCTCCGCCTTGTGGCAGACGCCCTTGTCGAAAACTGCGGTGACATCGCGGACGTTCAGGTCGCCGGTCAGCGAGCCTGCGAGGCCAAGCGCTGCCAGCGGCACGGAGCCGGTGAACCGCTCGACTCCCGGCGACCGGCGGGTCAGGGAGATCCGCCCGGCCCCCTTCACATCGCCGCCGGAGGCCCGGATCGCGATCCGGGTCTGACCCGTCAGCAGCGCGAGCGGATCAAGACCCACCGTCAGGTCGCCGAGGTTGAGCGCCCCGAGCGCGGCGCGGCGCACTTCGCCCCGCCAGATCGTCCCCCTCGCCTCGGCGAAGGACAGGCGACCTCCGGACCCGGCCGCCAGACCGACGGTCAGCGGCACGGTGAGCGGAAGCGCCGCGACGAGTACAGCAAGGAAGATCAGAAGCAGATTGCGGTTACTCATGACCCGGCCTGTTCGAACGAGACTTCCACGGTCAGGCTGCCGGCGTCGAGCTTGGACGCGCTCATCCCGACCACCGACACGCCGTGAGCAGTTCGCAGGCCGATGATCCACTGCATCAGGATCTGCGGCTGGACGGCGGTGATCCAGACGGTCAGGCGACCGTCCGCCTCCTCGCGGCGTCGGTCGATGACGATCCCCGACGCCGCCGCCGCGACGTCGACGACACCGGCCAGTCCCCGACCGGACGACGGCGCGGCGCGGACGGCGCCGCCCCGGGCGAGGGCGGTGACGGCGGCGAGATCGGCGGCGGCGGCCTGACGCTCGGCCCGGGCCCAGTCCCGTGCGGCGTCCAGCGGCGTGAGCAGGCCGTACCAGAACAGGACGCCGCCCAGAACGACGGCGAGGCCCTGAAGCATGAGCCTTTCGCGCGGCGTGCGCAGCGCCCAGGCGTCCCTGGCTGTGCGGAGCAGGGTCATGGCTGCCTCCTGATGCTGATATCGCTGGTGATGCGCCCGCCTTCGGTGACGGTGCTGTCGGCGGAGATCAGCAGTCCGACCTTTCCGCCGGCGGTGATCAGCTGATCCATGTCCGAGTAGTTGCCATAGGACAGGCCTGCGTTCAGGCCGGCCGGCCCATAGGCGAGGCTGTCGATCTGCGCGCCCGGCGTCCGCTCGACGGCGCTGAAGAGGTCAGCGGTCAGGTCGGCGAAACGGTCGGCGCCCTGTTGCTCCGCCAGCCTGGCGCGGACGACCTCGATGTCGGCGTCCGCCGGGATGGACCGGGGCCAGATGGCCCGCGCCCCGGCGATGGCGCGGCCTTCGATGTGCCGCGCGGCGATGACGTCGACGCCGATCCGGGCGACGCTCAGCAGCACCGGCGACACCAGCAGCACCAGGGCGAGGATGACCAGTCGCCGGACGTTTCCGACCGTCGGCTGCTCGGACCGGGGACCGAAGACTCCCTGTAGAAGGTTGATCTCCGGCCAGCTGGCCGCGCCGGCCAGCATCGGCTCCAGTTCGCTGAGCGCCAGCATCCGACGCGGTCTGTCCGCCAGAACCGCCTCGGCGAGCGGCCGCTCGGCCGAGAAGGCGATGCCGGGGCCACGGACCGCCAGCAGATCGCCAAAGCCGGCCGTCAGGGTCTGACCCTCGTCATCGGGTCGCAGCATGAGGTAGTCGGGCGTCACCGAGGCCGGGGAGACGCCGCGCGCCGCGGCCGCGTCCAGCCAACCCTGCACCCGTGACACGCCGGTGATCGCGGCCAGCCGCTGTCCGCCGGAATCCCCGGCCCCGATGCAGATGTGCAGGTCGCCGCCGTCGTCGGCGATGTCATCCTGAAGCAGGAAGGCGACCGCCGACCGCGCCTGCCGATCATTGCGATCGGGCAGATCCAGCCAACGGGCGACCACATCCGCCCCGGGCACGACCAGACGGTCGATGACCGGTGTTTCCGGCTGCGCGGCGTCGGGCAGCAGCACGCCGCGCTGAAGCACCGCGCCTTCGTCGGAAACCGTCAGGCAAGGCCAGGGCTGGTCAGGGGTCGTGAAGAAGACAAGGCGTGTGGGGATCATTCGTCGCGGGTCCAGCGGCGCGCCGCGAGCTTCACCACGCCCGAGGAGTCGACCTCGAGCAGGGTGTTGAGCGTGGCGGATGAGCCGGCGTAGGTCACGTCGGCGTCGAGAGAAAAGAAGCGGGTGCGCAGCGCGATCTGGTCGCGCGCGGCGTCCTCCGGCACCCGGTCGACGAGGACAGGGTCGTTCCAGAAGGTCTGCAGGTTATCCCAGCCATCGGCCGGACGGCCCGCGAGGAGCCGGGCGCCCGCCTCGGCGGGAATGGCGCCCAGGGTCACCATGGTGATCAGGACCGAGCGATCCGGCGCCAGGGTGTTGACGTTGATCGGGGACAGGTCCGTCGTCGGCGGCGCGCAGACGTAGGGCCGCAGGCGGTCATAGACGTCGCGCGTGAAGCCGCGCACCGCGCGCAGCTCGCTGACCTCGGCCAGCATCGCGCCGCCGGTGCGGTAGACCGGCGCGGCGCGGGCATAGTCCTGATCCTCGGCGCCGCCCATGCCGATGTCGTCGCTGTCGATCCAGTCCGCGAGGTTGTCAGCCAGGGTCTGGCCGCGGCCGCTCGGAATGCCGAGCGCGGCCATCAGGATCACGAACTGGCGCACGCCCAGCTCCCGGCGCACCAGCCGGGTCCCCTGGCCAGCCGCGACGCTGTTCAGATTGAAGCAGCCGGTGGCGTCGGTGATGCGACCCGTCATCACGCCGTTCTCGATGGGGAACCGGAAGGCGCGGCCGTTCCAGTCGCCCTTCAGCGTGGTGCGGCCGGAGTCCAGCCGGGCCAGGCGCGCGATCCGCACCCGGGCCAGCTCCTCGGCGCCGAGCGCATAGAGCTGGGCCTGCCCCCGGCCCGTAGCGTTGGCGGTGCGGCGGACGCCGAAGCGGATGTCATCGAGCACGCTAACCGCGATGATCGACATCACCGCGACCAGCAGCAGAACGGTCAGCAGGGCCGCGCCCTTCTCGTCGGGACGCCTCATCGCAGGCTTCCCGGGGTGACCAGCACCTGCTCGAACCGCCCGAGCCCCTCGACGCGGAAGGTGATGCGGACAGCCTGCGGCAGTTCCGCGGTCGGCAGCGCCGTCCAGGTCGGCGACCAGGCGCCCCGGTAGAGGTAGGCCACCTGCAGCTGATCAACACCCTCGAGCAGAATCTGAGGCGCGCCGGCGGGCGTTCCGTCCAGGGCCGTGCGGGTGATCCGCTCAAGCCGGCCTTCGGACAGTCGGTAGTCCACACGCTGCACCGACGGCCGCTGCGCCGCGCCCGGGTTCTCCCAGCCGTGCCGCGTCAGCATGATGAACGGCGCCCCCTCCGCCGGCTGACGGCCGACGAAAGCGCCCGCGGCCTGCCGCCCCCCCGCATCACGCGTGCGCCGGGTCGACAGCTGGTCGAGGTCCGACTTGAGCAGCATCCGGCTGCGCTGGAAGGCGCCCAGCTGGTCCATGCGTGTCCGCACCGCCGCCTGACCGTCGAGGGTCGACCCCATGACCAGCGCGCCGGCGGCGGAGACCAGCCCGAAGACGAACAGCGCCGCGAGCATCTCGACGAGGGTGAAGCCCTTCATCGGCGCCCCCGGAACGCCGTGGCTTCAGCCAGGGTCTGGCGGTCGCCGGGACGCCCGACGATCACATCGATGCGAACGACCTCCGGATCGCTGGTCGGGCTGACTTTCCGCGCCCAGCGCCAGGGCCGGTCGCCGGCCTGGTCGACGCCGGCCGACTCGCCGATCGGCGGCCAGTCGATCAGGGCCTCGGCAATGCGGTTATCCGCCACGACGCCGGCGATGACGCGCGCCTCGATCGCCGCAGCGGTGCGGGTGTTCTCTCCGGACACGTTGACGAGCGCCAGCGCCGCGATGCTGAACACAGACATCGCCACCAGCACCTCGATAAGGGTGAACCCCTGCTCAGCGCGCCGTCGCGTCATCGACCCTGACATTTCCCGCTGTATCGACGGTGACACGGCTGCTCTGGCGGCCGCGTGTGATGACGTAGTCGGCCGGGGTGGCGACACCGGCCGGATCGAAGGCGACGCGATCGACGAGCGCACCCGCCGACAGCTGCGTCTCGGTGGACCATGCCACGGCCCGGAAGGGCCCCTCCTCCAGCGGCGTCCAGCCCTGCGGCCCACCGACCCGGAAGGCGTAGCCGCCAGGGGACACGGTCACCTCGACGGTGCGGTTGGTCAGCAGCGCCTCGTCGCGGGCGCGCACCAGCCGCGCCGCGAAGCGCTCGGCCTCCTGGGCTCCGGACGGGCGGCCATCGGTGGTCGCCAGCACGACCACCGTGGCGAGCAGGCCGATGATGGCCAGCACGACCATAAGCTCGGTCAGGGTGAAGCCGGCCTCGCGGCGGCGGTCACTGCCAGTTGCCGATGTCGGCATCATTCTTCTCTCCCCCCTCCCGGTCGTCGGCGCCGAAGGAGTAGATGTCGAAGGGGCCGTGCTTGCCCGGCCGCGCGTACTGATAGGGGTTGCCCCAGGGATCATCCGGCAGGCGCTTGACGTAGCCGCCCTCGCGGTAGCGATCGGCCCGCGCCAGGGTGGGCGGCGCCTGGACCAGCGCCTGCAGCCCCTCGGCCGCGGTCGGATAGGCAAAGGTGTCCAGCCGATAGCTCTCGACGGCCTGCTCGAGCACCGCGATGTCGGCCCGGGCCTTTTCGCGCATGGCCCGGTCCTGACTGGGCAGGACGTTGATGACCACGATGGTCGCCAGCAGGCCGAGGATCACGACCACGACCATCATTTCGATCAGGGTGAAGCCGGCTTCGGCGCGTCGGCGGGCGATCAGGGACTGGGCCTGCATGGGAAGTGTCCTTTTCTAGCCGAGGGCCAGCGAATTGAGCTGCAGGATGGGGAGCAGGATCGACAGCACGATGGTCGCGACCACCCCGCCCATCACCACGATGATCGCCGGCTCGAGCAGGCTCAGTGCCGCGGTGGTGAATGTGTTGAACTCCCGCTCCAGGTAGTCCGCGGCCCTGCCCAGCATCATGTCGAGCCGGGCCGAGCTCTCGCCGCTGGCGGTCATGTAGACGAGGATCGGCGGGAAGACGCCGACGCGCCGCATGGCGACGGACAGGCCCCCGCCCTCGCGGATGGAGTCGGCCATGGTCGTCAGGGCGTCGCGGATGACCGTGTTGCGCACCGTCCGGGCGGTCATCTCCAGCCCCTGCAGCACCGGCACCCCGGCGGCGAGCATTGTCGCCAGGGTGCGCGCCAGCCGCGCGGCCTGGACGTCGCGGATCAGACGACCGATCACCGGCGTCCGCAGCAGGGCGCCGTCCACTCGCCGGCGGAAGGCGGCCTGCTTCAAGGCTTGGGAAAAGACCAGCACCAGGCCGGCGATCACCGCCAGCAGCACCAGGCCGTAGTCGGTGAGGAAGGCCGAGACGCCCATCACCAGCCGGGTAAGCAGCGGCAGGGCCTGCCCCATGGAATCGAACTGGTCGACCACCTTGGGCACAACGAAGGTCATCAGGGCGACGACGACAAGGATAGCGGTCACCGCCAGCACGATCGGATAGACCAGCGCGGCGGTCACCTTGGCCGCCACCTGCTGCTGTTGCTCATAGAGGTCGGCCAGCCGTTCGAGGATGTCCGGAAGCGCGCCGGAGTTTTCACCGGCGGCGACCATGGCCCGGTACAGCGGCGGAAAGCCCGCGCCGGGCCGGCCCATGGCGTCGGACAGGCGGAAGCCTTCCAGAACCCCCTCATGAACCACCGTCAGCGCCCGGGCGATCCGGGGCGACTCGGCCTGCTGCGCCATGGTGCGCAGGGCCTCCTCAAGGGGCGTCACCGAAACCAGGGTGGAGAGCTGGCGGGTCAGCACCGACAGGACCTTGCCGTCCAGTCCGCGCGGCCCGATCAGCGGGGGCCGGGGCGGCGCGGCGTCCTGCGCGGCCGGCTCGATCCGGACCGGGGCGAGCCGCCGCCCCTTGAGGCTGGCGCGCGCGGCGTCGGCGTCGACGGCGCGGATCAGCCCCTTGCGGGGGCGGCCGCCGGCGTCCAGCGCGATGTAGTCAAACGCCGCCACTGGCATCCACTTCCTGACGCGTCACCCGGATAGCCTCCTCCAGGGTGGTCGAGCCGTCCAGCACCCGCGCGCGGGCGGCGGCGGACAGGTCGCCGGTCGCTTCGGCGCCCACGCGGGCGAGTTCGTCCTCGTCGGCGCCCTCTGCGATCAGCCGGCGCACCCGCTCATCGACCCGGATCGCCTCGTAGATGCCGACACGGCCCGAGTAGCCGGTCGTGTTGCAGGCCGGGCAGCCCACCGGGCGCCACAGCTGGCGATCCGCCTCAATGCCCAGCAGCCGCGCGGACTCGGGGTCGGCGGGCGACCGACGGCGGCACTCGGTGCAGAGGCGGCGGACGAGACGCTGGGCGACCACCAGGCGCAGGGTGGAGGCCAGCAGGAAGGGCTCGATGCCCATGTCCCGCAGGCGGGTGACCGCGCCGGCGGCGTTGTTGGTGTGCACCGTCGACAGCACGAGATGGCCGGTGAGGCTGGCCTGGACCGCCACCTGGGCGGTCTCGGTGTCGCGGATTTCGCCGACCATGACCACGTCCGGGTCCTGGCGCAGGATGGCGCGCAGGCCGGCGGCGAAGGTCATCCCGACCTTGTTGTTGACCTGGGTCTGCCCGACCCCGTGAACCGCGTACTCGACCGGATCCTCGATGGTCAGGATGTTGCGACGGGCGTCGTTGAGCAGGCCCAGTCCGGCATAGAGGCTCGTCGTCTTGCCCGAACCCGTTGGCCCGGTGACGAGGATGATGCCGTTGGGCTCGCGCAGCGCCGCCTCGAACGCGGCATAGACCTCCGGGTCCATGCCCAGATCCTGCAGCTTCAGCCCGGCCTGGTCCTTGTCGAGGATCCGCATGACCACCCGCTCCCCGCCCCGCGACGGCAGGGTCGAGACCCGGACGTCGAAGGCCCGGCCCGCCAGGGCCAGCGAGATGCGGCCATCCTGCGGGATGCGCTTCTCGGCGATGTCCAGGCGCGCCATGACCTTGACCCGGGACACCAGCATCGGCGCCACGCGGTTCGGCAGGGAGAGCACCTCCTGCAGAATCCCGTCGACGCGCAGCCGGACCAGCAGCGCCGCCTCGTAGGGTTCGATGTGAACGTCGGAGGCGCCGCGCCGTACCGCCTCGGCGATGAGGCCGTTGATCAGGCGAATGATCGGCGCGTCGTCCTGAGGATCGAGGAGGTCGGCGGTCGTCGGCAGATCCTCGAGCATGCCGTCGAGTCCGGCGCCGAACTCCAGCCCGTCCGCCGCCTGCACCCCCAGACTGGCGTCGGCGTAGATCTCGGAGATCTTCCGGTCAAAGGCCGCCGTCGGCATGGACTCGACAACTACCGGCCGGCCCAGGGCGCGGCGGACCTCGATCAGGGCGCGCGGATCGGCGCCCTCACGCAGGCCGACCCGCGGCAGGTCGTCGCCCTCCAGGAGGATGACGCTGTGACGCCGGGCGAAGGCGTAGGGCAGCGCCGCTTCCGACGCCGGCAGGCTGGTCATCGCGGACCGCCCTCAAGGTCGGACGGCGCCGGCGGCGGCAGGGTTCCGGTCGCGATCGGCGTGGCGGACGGCGACGGGGCCGGCGGCGGGGCGACCGGCGGCAGGGTCTTCAGATAGTCCTGGACAAGGGCGTCCAGCGCGTTGGCGCCGCTACGGTCGACCAGGGCCGGATCGCTGCGAATGAAGTCGAAACGCGGCGCGGTGATCGCCTGGGCGTCCGCTGCGCTGCGGATGATCCGGGGCCGGATGAAGATCATCAGGTTGGTGCGACCGCCCGTGCGGGCCCGGCTCTTGAACAGCCCGCCCAGCACCGGGATCTCGCTCAGCCCCGGCACCGCCTGCACCGACATGCGCTCATTCTCGTCGAGCAGGCCGCCCAGCACGACGATATCGCCGTTGTCGACGAGCACCGTCGTTTCAAGCTCGCGCTTGTTGATGATCAGCTCGGACGACCCCTCGGCCACCGGCCCGGCCACGGAGGAGACTTCCTGGCGCAGGAACAGGGTGATGCCCCCGCCGGCGTTGATCTGCGGCTTGACCTCCAGCTGGATGCCGACGTTCTGGCGCTGGATTGTGCGGAAGGGGTTGCTGTTGGCGCTGCCCAGCACCTCGCCGGTGGTGATCGGCACTTCCTGGCCGACGAGGAAGGTGGCCTCCTCATTGTCGAGAGTCAGCACCGAGGGCGTCGACAGCAGACGTGATCCGGAGTCGCGCCGCACGGCGTTGACGATCACGCCGAAGATCGCGCCGTTGTCCAGCTGGCCGATGCCGCCGGTCAGCAGGCCGTTGGCCCCCAGCAGCGACGACACCGCCGCCTCGCGGAGCGCGGCCAGGGTGGCGGAGTCCTCGGGCAGGCTCTTCTCGCCCGCGACCGCACCGGCGAGGGCCAGGATATTGGGCGCGGTGTTGGAGTAGTTGGTGACCGCGAAGGGAACGTCGTCCTTGCCGCCGCCGAGGATGAACTGGACGCCCAGCTCCCGCGCCGCCGTATCGGAGACCTCGACGACGATGGCCTCGACCAGCACCTGCTCGCGGCGGACGTCCAGTTTGGTGATGACCTCGGCCAGCATGCGCTGTGTGTCAGGCGGGGCGCTGATGACCAGGGCGTTGGCGCCCGGGTAGCGGGCGATCCCTACGCGCAGGCCGCCGGCCGGCTGCGCGGCGGCCTCGGTGGTGGCGCGGGTTCCGTCGGCGGACGCGGCGGCGCCCCCTGCCCCGGTCGCCGAGACCGGCAGGCCGAGCAGCTGTTGCAGCACCGGCAGCATCTGCTCGGCGTTGGCGTGCTTGAGGAAGATGACCTTGACGTCGTCGTTGGACCGGGCGCGCAGGTCGAGATCGGCAATGAGCGGCAGCAGCCTGTCGATGGCCTCGGGCTCGCCGCGCAGAAGCACCGTGTTGCTGCCCTCCACCGCCACGACCGAGACCGGCCCGCGGGTCGGCTTGCCATCCGCGCCGGACAGGGCGGTCAGGCTGGTGATCACGGCGGCGACCTCGCGCGCCGAGCTGTTGCGCAGCGTGACCGCGCGGGTGCTGGAACGGTCCTGGTCGATCTGGGTGATCAGGCCGCGAATCCGGCGGACGTTGTCGGCGTAGTCGGCCACGACCAGGGTGTTGCCCCGCGGGTTGGCGATGACCTGGCCCTGCGGTCCGACCAGCGGCTTGAGGATCTCCGCCGCCGCCTGGGCGTCGATGCTGCGGAGGCGGAAGACCTGGGTGGTGAACTGGCCGCCGGCGGCGGACGGCTGGCGGGCGGCGTTCTCGGACGGCTCGATGCGGTAGGCGCCCGAACCGGTCGGAATGGCGACGTAGTTGTTGGCCCGCAGGGTGGACAGGAAGACGTCGAACAGTTCGGCCCGGGTCAGTGGACCGCTGCTGCTGACGGAGACGAGGCCCTTGACCCGCGGGTCGATGACGAAGGTGTAGCCGGTGCTGCGCGAGACGTCCTGGATGAAGGCCCGGACATCGGCGTCCTGGACGTTGAGAACCTGCGTCTGCGCCCGGGCGTCAGCGAGGGGCGCCGCGCAGAGGGCGGCCAGCAGTGCTGCGAACGTGAAAACTCTCACGGTTGGACCATGCTCTCGAGAACGCCCGGCGCCGCGGGCGGGAATTGAAGCGTGCTGCGGACACCGCCGCGCGCCAGGACGACATGGTCTTCTGCGACCGAGACGAGGCGGACGCCGGGCGCGACCTCGTCGCCGACCGCGAAGGACTTCTGGAGGCCATCAGGGGTCCCGATGATCGCCGAGCCGGAGCCGCCGCCGCCGACGCTGACGCCGTGCAGGCGGAAGGCCTGGCTGGTGACCGAGGTCAGGGCCTCGGGAGCGGCCCGGAAGAAGGGATCAAAGCGTTTCAGGATGGCGAGGCGATCCTCGCCGGTCGCCACGGCAGCCGGGGCGGAAGCCCGGGCGGGTGACGCGACGATCCAGCCGAGCCGGGCCGCCTGGACGCCGAGCAGAACGACGATCAGCACCTCTGCCGCCACCCACAGCGAGCGCTGTGGATCTGCGATCAGGCTCGACAGATCGGGCAGTCTCAAGGCGGTCGCCCCTACGGTCTGATGATAGGCCGTACCCGGAGTAGTCCGCGAACGATGCAGGTTCGTGCAGGTTTTGCGACGCTATGGTGACAGTCGGCGAAAGGCGGTCACCGGCCATGCGACTGAGACGTCGCATGGCCGGCTCACTTTAGAAGCGCGCGCTCAGGCTCATCGAGGCGCTGGTGCCCAGGTCGTACGTATTGATCCGGATCTTGTTGCCCAGCTCCTGGTACTCGTCGTACTCGGTGCCAAGCAGGTTGCGCAACTCAAGGGCGAAGCCCACTTCGCGACCCACGAAGTCGAATTCCTTGCGGTAGACGAAGTCGACGAAGATGCCCGGATCCTGAATGTAGTCGGGCTCCCGCGTCCCGGCTGCGCCGGCCCCGCGGGCGGTGATCCGCTCGCTGACGTAGTTCAGGATGAACGTCGCCTGCGACCGGGCCGAGTCGTCTTCCCAGCCAAGCTGCAGGTTGAAGACGTGATCGGAATGGCCCTGGAGACGGCTGCCGTCGGCGATGAAGAACGAAGCCTGTTCGTCCACGCCGCCGCCGCCCTGGGTCTTGACGGTATCGCCGGCCTCGACCTGAACCTCGGACTTGGACCAGGTGTAGTTCGCCTGCACCAGCCAACGCTTGTCGGCGATGAAGGGCGAACCGACGTCAGCGAACTCCCAGTACTTCTTGGCCTCGAGCTCGGCGCCGTAGATGACGGCCGCCGGCGCGTTGAGGAACGACTGCTGCCGCTGATCGCCGGTGAGCACCACCACCGATTCCACAGGGCGCTCCAGATCCTTGTAGAAGGCTCCGGCGGTCAGGAACTGCTGGCGGGCGAAGTACCACTCGTAGCGGGCATCCAGGTTCAGGATCTTCGTATCGACCAGGAACGGGTTGCCGGTGAACTCGCGGTCACTTTCCGGGTCGACGTAGGCCTGGGGCGCCAGTTCGCGGAACTGCGGGCGACCGATGGTCTTGGACACACCGATGCGGAACTGCTGATCCTCGGCGAAGTTCCAGGTGCCGGTGAAGGCGGGCAGCAGATACTGCTCCTTCAAGGTGGTGGACGGGAAGGTCGCGCCGCCGAACAGATCGCGCGGCGTCACCGACTGGCTGCCGTCCTCGTAGCGGAGGCCGATGGTCGTCCGGATCAGCGGGAAGATCTCCGCGTCGACCTGGGCGTAGACCGCGTCGACGACCAGATCGGCTTCATAGGCGCCGGCCCCGTTGGAGCCGGACACTTCGCGCAGCTCGATCGTGTCCTCGTTGAGATTGTAATCCGAGAACAGGAAGTCGACGCGCATCAGGCGTTGGTTGTCGGTCAGCGAATTGACGACCGCGAGCTGCAGGTCGTGACGAACCGACTCCCGGCTGCTGTCGGTGCGGGAGACGCCGAAGGAGAAGACGGCCTCGCGCTGGTTCGAGAGCGGCAGGGTGTAGCTGAAGTCGGCGCCGCCGGAGATCACGTCCTCGTCCAGATCACTGAAGGAGATGAGGTTGGACGGGTTGTGGATGAAGTCTCCAGTTGCGTTCTGGCCGTACTGGAAGCGGCTCTCATACGGGGCGTCGCGCGAGGTGGTGGCGTAGCTGGCGCGCCAGTTGAGCCCCAGCGCCCCGTCCATGAAGAAGTGCTCGCCGGCCAGCTGGCTCGAGAAGAGCTGGCGGACGAACCACTCGGTATAGTCGTCACGGATTATCGCGCCGCCGGCGCCGAGGTCCGGGCCGGAGCTCGTGCGGGCTTCCTTGGTCGTGGTGCGAACATAGAAGTTCGTCCACTTCAGTTCATGGTCGGGGTTGGACAGCGACAGGCCGGCCAACAGGTTCCACTGAATGTCGTTCTGGGTCGACACGAAGGCCTTGCTGGTGTCGGCGACCAGCACAGCGCCCGAGAAGCGCCCCTCTTCCTGGAAGCCCTCGCGGGTCTGCCAGCTATTGCTGTAGCCGGCCACCGCGAACACACCAAGCTCGCCGATGCCGGTGTCCCGCGAGAAGCCGCCGGCGACATCGAGGCCGAAGTTCACCGGGATCTCGCTCTCCTGCAGGAGGCGCAGCGGCGCATTGACCAGGGCGCGCCCCATGGCCGACAGCTCGTCGGTGGTGAAGTTGGCGCGGTTGATCTGCACACCCGCGCCGAAAGCGGCGTCGATGAGGTCGGGCACATCGCGCGTGCCGTTATCGAAGCCGGTGTCGTCGGTGCGCGAGCCGAAGTAGGTCAAGCCGTTCTTCAGCGACGTCTCGGTGCTGGCGCCCAGCGAGGACGAGAAGGAGAAGAAGGGCTCCTTGGGTGCGTTGATGGTCCGCAGGTCGATGACGCCGCCGCCGAACTCACCCGGGAAGTTGGCCGAGTAGGTCTTCTGGACGGTGACGCTTTCGAGGATGTTGGACGGGAACAGATCGAGCGGAACCACGCGCTGAAGCGGCTCGGGGCTGGGCAGCGGGGAGCCGTTCAAAAGCGCCGAGGAATAGCGCTCGCCAAGGCCCCGGACGTAGATGAAGCGCCCCTCGACCACCGTGAGGCCGGTCACCCGGGTCAGGGCGTCGGCGGCGGACGGGTCGCCCGTCCGTTGCAGGTCCTCAACGGTCAGAAAGGCGCCGACCTCCGAGCTTTCGCGGTTCGGCTCGGGAATGTTGGCTCCCAGCACGATGAGTTCTTCGACTTCCACATCCGGTTCGGACTGGGGCGCGGGAGCCTGGGCGAAAGCCAGCCCCGGCGCGATCAACGCGCTCGTGGCCAGCAGGACCCCGGTCAGGGTCAGGGATAGTCTCTTCATGATCTACGCCTTGAAGGGGTTCAACGGACTGGGCGAAAGCAGGCGGCGGCTCCGGAGGGAGCCGCCGCCGCGTCCGTCGTCAGCAGGTTTGGCCGGCCGTCAGGCCGCAGGTCCAGCCCCGCCACCAGGTGTCGGAGGCGTTCTGCACGGCGCCGATGTAGGTGGTGTTCACGAAGTAGCTGTAGACGGTGCTGGCGCTGGCCGGAACAACCGCGTTTTCGTTGGCGCCGTTGATGAAGGTCAGCGTCTGGTTGCTCAGGCTGGTGCCCGAGGCCGGAGCAGTCAGCGTAGAGGTCCCGGCCGCGGTGTTGTTGGTGCCGGCGGTGAAGGCGGCGGCCGACAGCACGGCGTTAGCCGCACGGTACGAGATCGGGCAGGACATGAACACCGAGCTGAAGGTCACGCCGCTGGTGCCCGTGTCGGCGTCATTGATGGCCATACAGCCGGCCAGCGAACCGGTGACGCTGGTGAACACCGAGTTGATGATCGTGGCGTCCGTGCCGGTGTCGAAGTGAGCGACCGTGTGGGCGTCGGTCGGCGAGTTGCGGCCGACCAGGGTCCAGTTGGCGATCTTCGGCTGCGACACGAAGCGCGAAGCCAGCGGCGTGGCGGCCGGAGCCGCCGAGAACTCGAAACCGGCGCTGCGGCTGGTCGCGTTGGGCGGACGCTGGGTCACGATGCCGAACTGGGCCCCGCCGCGCCAGCCGGTATCGGTGTCGAGGCCGTCATCGTCGGCGCCGGTGATCACGATGCGGCGCAGGTTGACGGTGCCGCCGAAGATTTCGATGCCGTCATCCGAGCTGTTGTGGATCTGGATGAACTCGACCGTGGTGCCCGAACCGACGCCGGCCATGGTCAGGCCCTGCAGTTCGTTGCCCGACGAGATTTCGAAGCCGGAGAACTTGATCTGGACGTAGCGCAGACGGCCCGAGTTGTCGGCCGGCGTGTTGCCGCCGTAGAACGCGCTGGTGCCCTCAACGGTGCCGGTGCAGGTGACCGGCGAGGTCAGGGTCACGCCGTTGTTGGCGCAGTTGGCCTGCGGCGCGCGGCCGGCGAGGACGATACCGCCCCATTGACCTTGCGAGGTCTCGGTGGTGGTGCCTTCAACGTTCTGGCGGCTGGTGAAGACGATCGGCTGGCTGTCGGTGCCTTCGGCGAACAGTTGCGAGCCGCGGTTGACCAGCAGGTAGTCCGAACCGCCCGAGGCGAAGATGCGCACGCCCGCTTCGATGGTCAGGATGCCCTGGGTGCTGCCCGGGGTCGGGGCGGTGGGGTCGACGCCGCGGTCGGAGCCGACCGAGGTGCGACCGCTGATCGAGTAGATGGTGCCGGCGCGCAGCGGCACCGTCAGGGCGCCGTCGATCTGGCTCGGCAGTTGGCAGACGCGCAGCGTGCCCGCGGCGATCAGGCCGACGTTGGCGAAGCCCGTCGGGCAGTCAGCGGCCGGCGTGCCCGGGGGGAGCGTTCCACCGCCGCCGCCGGTACCACCACCGCCGCCGGGCGGGAAGGCGCCTTCGCCGGGCGAGACGACGCCGTCGGGCCCGCAGGCCGCCAGGGCCATGGTCGCAGTGAGTGCAAACGCAAGCGCGCTGTATTTCTTCAGGCCGGTCATCCCAGTCTCCACCTTCGCAGTCGTTTCAATGCGGGCGGAACCGAGCGAGCGCTTTGAAGCCTCGCCGCCAATCAGGCTCCCCGCCTGCCCGGTGCGATAGGTAGTTTCCGAAAATGACGGAGAGCCGACACATGTGTGACAAGCGTGCGAATGGGGCCCTGCGTTCCCCCGGCTTGCTGATCCCCTGGCGGCACGTCACATTCGGGCCACAGTCAGCACTCGCCCGCCAGGCGAAATTACGCCGCCGACGGAGTGTCCCGCCCCGACGAGTGCGCCAGCGCCGAGAGGAACTCGGCCAGCGGCGCGAGAATGGCCGGATTTAGCGAATAGGCCGTCCGCGGTCGCTCGACCTCGCTCAGCACGATCCCGGCTTCGCGCAGGATCCTCAGGTGTTCGGCCGTGGTGGACTGGGCCAGGCCGATACGGTCGACGATATCGGCGCCGGCGCAGCTGGCATTGGCCTGCAGCAGGCGAACGATGCTGATCCGGGCCGGATGGCCGAGGGCCTTGGCCAGCAGCGCGAGGCGCTGCGGATCCTCACCCGGCCTCGCCGGTCTGGTCGACCGCTTCGGAGCGCCCTGCTTCATCGCCTGCGCCACCACCGCGCGACCCTAGCCGAACCGGCCGGTCACGTAGTCCTGGGTCTGCGTGACGGCGGGGTTGGTGAACAGCTGCTCGGTTTCCCCGAACTCGACGAGGTTCCCCATGTGCATGAAGGCCGTGTACTTCGAGATCCGGGCGGCCTGGGCCAGGTTGTGGGTGACGATCAGGATCGTCACGTCCTTGACCAGGCTGTCCATCAGCTCCTCGATCTTGGCCGTGGCGATCGGATCGAGCGCCGAGGTCGGCTCATCGAGCAGCAGCAGCTTCGGCTTGGGGGCCAGGGCCCGGGCGATACAGAGGCGCTGCTGCTGGCCGCCGGAGAGCTCGAAGGCAGGCTTGTTCAGGCGATCCTTGACCTCGTTCCAGATGGCCGCCTGGCGAAGGGCCTCCTCGACACGGCCTTCGACCTCCGACTTGTTGCGGATGCCGCGGACATAGAGCCCGGCCGCGACGTTCTCGAAGATCGACTTGGGGAACGGGTTGGGCTTCTGGAACACCATCCCGACCAGCAGCCGCACCAGGATCGGGTCGATGCCCTTGGCGACCAGGTTGATATGCTCCGGCGCCAGGTTGATCTCGCCCTCGTAGCGGACGCCCGGATAGAGATCGTGGATGCGGTTAAAGCAGCGCAGCAGGGTGCTCTTGCCGCAGCCCGACGGGCCGATGATGGCCGTCACCTTGCGATCGTGGATCGGCATGGAGACGCCGTTCAGCGCCTGGAACTTGCCGTACCAGAACTTGAGGTCGCGAACGTCGGCGCGGATCGCGGCCGGGGTCTCGGACGTGGAGGCCTGGGTCATGGTCGGGTCGCCGGAGTTATCGCTGAGGAATGTGGACGCGCGCTTGAGCTCGCTCATGATCTGAGCCCCTTGCGCAGGTGATAGCGGAGGAAGATCGCAAAGCCGTTCATGACCAGGGTCATGCCCAGCAGCAGCACGCCGGTGGCGGCGGCATTCTCGTGAAACCCGGCCTGAGGCCGCGATGTCCAGTTGAACATCTGGATCGGCATCACCGTGAACGGCGAGTTCAGCCAGTCGAAGTTCAGGAACGGCGGCGAGGCCTGGATCGGGCTCGGCGGCAGGAAGGCGATGAAGGTCAGCGCGCCGATCGTGATGATAGGCGCCGTTTCACCGATGGCGCGCGACAGGCCGACGATGGCGCCGGTCAGGATGCCCGGGCGGGCCGAGGGAAGGACATAGCTCCAGACCACCTGCCAGCGGTTGCAGCCCAGGCCATAGGCGCTCTCGCGCAGGCCTGACGGCACCGCCCTCACCGCCTCGCGCGTCGCAACGACCACGATGGGAAGGATCAGCAGGGCCAGCACCATGCCGCCGACCAGAACGGTCTGCCCCATGCCGAGGCCATAGACGAAGAAGCCGAGCGCCAGCAGGCCGTAGATGATCGACGGGACGCCGGCCAGGTTGCTGACGTTGATCTCGATGAGATCGCTCAGCCAGTTCTTCGGCGCGTACTCCTCAAGATACAGGCCCGCGCCAACGCCGAGCGGAATCGCCAGCAGCGCGGTCACGAACATCACCAGGGTGGTCCCGACCCAGGCCGAGAGGATGCCCGCCTGCGACGGACGCCGCGAAGGGAAGTCGGTCAGGAACTGCATGTCGATCCGGGAGAGACCGTCGATCAGCAGGTCGGCGACCAGGGTCGCCAGCATCGCCATCGCGAAGAACAGCACGATGATTCCGAGCACCGCGAAGACGAGGTCCTGGGCCTTGGATGTGGCGACAATGCGCCGTTCATTGAGTTCGCCCGCCATCAGTAGGCCTCACGGAATTTGCGGCGCAGGAAGAAGCCCAGCACGTTGAAGGCCAGGGTGATCAGGAACAGCACCAGGCCGGTCGCGAAGATGGTCGAGTAGGCCAGCGAGCCATGCGGCAGGTCGCCCAGACTCATCTGCACGATGTAGGCGGTGATGGTCGCGGCACCCTCGCGCGGATCGGCAGTCAGGTTCGGGTTCTGGCCTGCGGCGATCGCCACGACCATGGTCTCGCCGACAGCGCGGGCGAAGGCCAGCAGGTAGGCGGCGGTCACCCCGGAAAAGGCGCCGGGAATGACGACCGAAAAGGCTGTGCGCCACCGGCTCATCCCGAGCGCGAACGCCCCTTCGCGCAGCGTCATCGGCACGGCGCGCATGGCGTCCTCGCTGATCGAGACCACGTAGGGCAGGATCATGATCCCCATGACAAAGCCGGGCACCAGGAGATTGAATCCTGAAAGTCCAGGGATGAACTGCTTGGCCAGGGGGGTGAGGAACAGAAGCGCGAAGTACCCGAACACCACGGTGGGCACGGCGGCGAGCATCTCAAGGATCGGCTTGAGGACCTCACGCACGCGCGGCTGGGCGAACTCGCTCAGGTAGACCGAGAGGACCAGCCCGAGCGGGGTCGCCACCGCCATGGCGATCCCGGCCGCCCAGAGTGTGGCCGAAAGAAGAGGCAGGATACCGTAGCGGGCATTGGTGAACGCGGGGGTCCACTGCGTGTCCGTCAGGAAGGTGACCAGCGGTATCTGACTGAAAAACAGCCAGGATTCCGAGACGAGAACCCAGAGAATGGCGCCGGTGATGAACACCGAGAGCGCCGCGCAGGCGAACAGGATGATCTGCATCGCCTGGGCGACGACCCGCCCGCGCCGCAGGAAGCCGCTGCTCTTGAGCGCGGCGAATGTTTGACCTTCATCAAGGCTCTGCGACACGGTGTTCCTCGAAACGGTGGGGCGGGGCTGATCGCCCCTCGCCGCCAATGACGACCTGACGGGCTACTTTCCGGCGTCGGCGAGCAGTTCCTCGGCCGTCACCCCGACCCGGGAGCCGCCATCGAAGAAGCTGCCGGTCTTGCGGGCTTCGAACTTGGCGAGCGCCAGGCTGTAGGCCTCGGTCGGAAGCGGAACGTAGCCAACCTCGGCCACCAGCTTCTCGCTTTCCGCCGGGCTGAACGCGAACTTGATGAACGCGCCGACATGCGGACGCTCATCGGCATGCTTCTTGTTGACGTAGAAGAACAGGGGGCGGGAGAGCGGTTGGTAGGACGCGTCGCGGGCGGCCTTGACCGACGGAGCCACGCAGACGCCGTTGGCCTGGCGGATCGGCACAGGACGAACCTTGCCGGCATTTTCGGTGACGTAGGCGAGCCCCAGGAAGCCGAGCGAGAAGTTGTCGCCGCCCACGCCCGTGATCGTGACGTTGTCGTCCTCGGTCGCCGTGTAATCGCCGCGCGACGCGCCCTCCTCACCGTTGATCGCGGTGGTGAAGTAGTCGAACGTGCCGGAGTCGGTCCCGGCGCCGAACAGCTTGATCGGCTCGGCGGGGAAGCCGGGACGGACCTGATTCCAGGTGGTGATCTTGCCCTGGGCCTCCGGCGACCAGATGGTCTTCAGTTCGGCGACCGTCAGGCAGTCGACGAAGCTGTTGCCCGGGTGAACGATCACGGCGAGCGCATCGAGCGCCACGGGAAGTTCGATGAACTCGACACCGCTCTGTTTGCAGAGTTCGACTTCCTCCGCCTTGATCGGACGCGAGGCCGTGGCGATGTCGATCTCGCCGCGGCAGAGCTTCTTGAAGCCGCCGCCGGTCCCTGAAAGGCCAACGGTGACCCGTGTGCCGGCGGCGTTCTGAAACTCTTCACCGAGCGCTTCGGTGATCGGGTAGACGGTGCTCGAACCATCGATGAGGACGATCGCGTTGCGGTCTACGCCACCCTTGTCGGCGGGGGCGTTCTGATTGCAGGCGGTCAGGGCAAGCGCCGCAACTCCACAGAGCACGAGCTTCTTCATCGTCATCCTCATCGGGGCATTTGGTTATGGAGCTCCACGCGAGACGCCCCCCTCACGTTCAGGCCTCTAAGCGGTGGCGACTAAAGTTTTGTGACACCCAACGGCAATCGTCGATAAGCGATGGAAGATCAATCCATGATCGACAGCCGCCGCCACCGGGGCGGTTGCGCGACGGCGGCCGGCCGCGGAGTCGCCCCGGATTGTCACCGTCACTCCGCCGACGCATCATGCCGGCAACCTTCACCGTCGCCGGGCGCCTGGAGGGGCAATCGCCCCCCGCGCCTGCGCCGGGCGGCAAGGGATCCAGACATGACGTTCCAGATCGAGGCGCGGCTGAAGTACCGCTTTGACCGCAGCTGCGAAGTGCTGCTGCTGCTCGAGGCGGCGGGCGGCGCCGACCAGCAGGTCAGGTTCGAAAGCCTCCGGTTCGATCCGCCGGTGGCCGTTACACGGCTTGACGACCCGCTCACGGGCGAGCGGCGGGCCGTCATCACCGCCGAGGGTGACCTGGAGATCCACTACGAGGCGACAGTCGACGTCCTGCCGCGCGGCTCCGGTCTTGGCGACGGGCGTATCGCCCCGGTTCGGGAACTGCCGGGCGAGGCGCTCAGATACCTGCGGCCCAGCCGCTACTGCCCGTCGGACCGCTTCGAGTCCTTCGTGGCGCGCGAATTCGGATCGCTGCACAGCGCCGGGCAGGTCACCGCCGTGCTGGCGTGGATCAATGGTCACGTCGACTATCGCGCCGGCGTCAGCGACGTTGAGACCACCGCCCTGGACACCTTCGTCGACCGGGCCGGGGTCTGTCGCGACTTCACCCACCTTGCCATTTCGCTGTGCCGCGCCGCCGGCGTCCCCGCCCGGGCGGTCAGCGCCTACGCCTGGAACCTGCAGCCGCCGGACATGCATGCGGTGATGGAGGTCTATGTCGGCGACCAATGGCGGCTGGTGGATCCCACGGGGCTCGCCCCGGTGGACGGGCTGGTGCGCGTCGCGACCGGTCTGGACGCCGCCGACATCGCCTTCATGACCATCTTCGGTCGCGGCGAACATGTCCGGCAGAGTTTCGCGATCGCCAGAACGGTCTGAACCCGGTCGCTCCCGGGCAGCGGTCGGGATGGTCGCCTGCACCCCGCCCCTCCCGACCGACCGGATTGCATCAACTCGGAGACCGGTGTTAACCGCCGCTTGAGGCGATGCGGTCATTGTCGCCTCATGTTGACCGCCCCCGCTCATCCGCCTGAGGAGCAAGGCCAGCCGGAGGACGGCTGGGTCCTGGCCGCCCGCGCGCTGCGCGACGACATGGTTTCGGGCGTCGGTGCGCACGACGCAGCGATCAAGGACGATCCCAGCGACCGCCGCGGCCCGTTCCGCCCCTCACGGCTGACGCCCGTACGCTCCCGCCTGGAGATGCAGCAGGTCACCCGGCTCTACGGCTGGGTCGACGGCGCGGTCGCCGCAGTCGGCGCGGCGCTGGTCACGCACCTGGTCACGCCGGAAGGCATCCTGGCCGCGACGGTCGGCGAGATCCTGCCGCTGGCGGTCGGCTTCGCGGTGCTCGTCTGGGCGCTGGGCGCCCTGGGCTGCTACGCCTTCGCCCATCGCGAGACGCTTCCTCGCCACCTGCTCCGCGTCTTCGCCGCCTTCGGCCTGACGGGCCTGCCGCTCATGCTGGGCGAGCTGCTGATGTCGGGCGGGCGCAATTCCCTGCCCTTGCTGGCGCAATGGTTCGGGCCGGTCCTGCTCGGTCTCGGCCTGTTGCATGTGCTGTGGTGGAGCACCGTCCTGCGCTGGCGGCGTGACGGCAAGCTGACGCCCAACATCGTCATCGTCGGCGCCACCGATGCGGCCCGGAAGCTGATCGAGACGGCGCTGAAGACCCGCGAAGTGGCCGTGCTCGGCGTGTTCGACGACCGCCTCGGCCGCGCCCCCAAGGAGATCGCGGGCGTGCCCGTGCTGGGCGACACCAACGATCTGCTCGGCCACAAGGTGCTGCCCTACGTCGACCGCATCGTCATCGCGGTGAACCCGGGCGCCCAAACCCGGGTGCGCGAGATCATCGCCCGACTGAGGGTGCTGCCCAACGACGTCAGTCTGGTCCTTGAGTCCGGCGGCGAGGATGGCCGCGTCCGCGCCCTGTCGCGGATTGCCGACGCCCAGCTGGCCCAGGTCTCCGGCGAGCCCGCCGATGTGCGCCGCGCGGTCCTCAAGCGCATGCAGGACGTCGCTATCGCCTGGCTGGCGCTGATCCTCGGCCTGCCGGTCATGGCGCTGGTGGCGATCGCCATCAAGCTGGACAGCCCCGGTCCGATCTTCTTCCGCCAGCGGCGCCACGGCTTCAACAACGAGGAAATCCTCGTCTGGAAGTTCCGGTCGATGCGCCAGGAAGCCGCCGACTTCGCCGCCGTGCAGCAGGTCCAGGCGGGCGATGACCGCGTGACCCGCGTTGGCCGCTTTATCCGCAAGACCAGCCTCGACGAGCTGCCACAGCTGTTCAACGTCATCGGCGGCGAGATGTCCCTCGTCGGCCCCCGCCCCCATGCGGTGGGGATGAAGACCGGCCAGACCGAGTCCGCCCGCCTGGTCGCCGAATACGCCCATCGTCACCGCATGAAGCCCGGCATGACCGGCTGGGCGGCCATCAATGGCTCGCGTGGGCCGGTCGACAGCCCGGAGCTGGTCCGTCGCCGCGTGGCGCTGGACATCGAATACATCGAGCGGCAGTCGTTCTGGTTCGACATCTACATCATGGCCATGACCATCCCCTGCCTGCTGGGCGACAGCGAGACGGTCCGGTAGGTCCCGATGTATCGCCGCGGCCTGCTCGGCTACCTGCCCGCCAACATCACATCCGGCCTGGTCGGCCTGCTGACCATCGTCGTCTTCACGCGCCTGATGACGCCGGAGCAGTACGGGGCCTACGCCCTGGCGATGTCGGTGATGATCCTCGCCCACACCCTGCTGTTCACCTGGAGCGAGGCCGCCATGGCCCGTTTCCAGGCGCGGGCCCGGGAGACCGGCGACATCGCCGACCATATGGCGACCCTCTATCGGACCTGGCTGCTGCTGGCCCTGGCCTTCCCGCTTGTCGCCGGCGCGGCGGTCTGGCTCGCGCCGATCAGCGACAGTCTGAAGGTCGCCGTGGCCGCCGGCCTGCTGGCCGTGGTCTTCCGCAGCCTGATCAAGCTGGTGCAGGAGCGCCGTCGCGCCGACGGCGAGGTCGCCGCTGCATCCCTGCTGGACATGGCCCAGTCGGCAGGCGGCTTCGCGGCGGGCGTGGTCTATGTCGCCATCGGCTTCGGCGGCGGAGGTCCGCTGATGGGTATGGCGGTGGTCGCCATGCTCTGTCTGATCTTCACCCTGCGCCGTGAGCTGACCCTGGTGAAGGGCGGCAAGGTCGAGGGCCCGCGCCTGCGCGAATATGCCGGCTACGGGATGCCCGTGGCCCTGTCGCTGATCCTGGCGCTGGTGATCTCCTCCACCGACCGGTTCCTGCTGGCCGGCTACCTGCACGAGGAGGCGGTCGGGATCTACCACGCCGGCTACAGCCTCGCGAACCGGACGCTGGACGTGATGTTCATCTGGCTGGGCATGGCCGGCGGGCCGGCGATGGTCCAGGCGCTGGAGCGCGGCGGTCGGACCGCCCTGGCCGAGACGGCCCGCGAACAGTCCTCCTTCATGGTGCTTCTGACCCTCCCCGCCGCCGTCGGCCTGGCCCTGGTCGCGGCGCCGCTGGCGCAGGTGATGGTCGGCGAGGCGCTGGTCGAGGGCGCCGCCCGTGTCACGCCCTGGATCGCCATCGGGGCCTTCTTCTCCGGCGTGACCACCTACTACCTGCACCAGGCCTTCACCCTGGGCCAGCGCACCAACGTTCTGTTCCTTGCCATGACCATCCCGGCCGGGCTGAACCTGATCCTGAACCTGGTCATGATCCCGCGGTTCGGCATCGACGGGGCCATGTGGGCCACGGCGATCAGCTACAGCGTCGGGGCGGTGGCCTCCTGGGCGATCGGACGGCGCGCCATGCCGCTGCCGCTGCCGCTGGAGGCCCTCTGGAAGGCCGGGGCCGGCTGTGCGGCCATGGCGGTCGTCGTCCTCGCCCTCCCGGAGCCGGGCGGCATCCTCGAGCTCGCGCTGAAGGCCGGAGCCGGCGCCATCGTCTACGGCCTGGTGGTCTTCGCGCTTGACGCGGCCGGAGCCCGGACCCGTCGCCATGAACTGCTGGCCAGCCTGCGACCGGGAGCGGCGACATGACCGTCCAGCCCACCGAATGGCTCATCGAGAGCAAGGCCTGGCGCGGCGCGGCCTCGCCGGTGCTGTCGGTCCTCATCCCCTTCTTCCGCGATGACCCGGTGCGGCTGCTGGCGGCGCTGGACAGCGCCGCGGCGCACGGCGTCGAGATCATCGTGCTCGATGACGGCTCCGGCGACGCCGACCTGGCGACCCGGGTTGCGCAGGCCGTGGAGACCATGGCCCTGCCCGCCCGCTTCATCCGGCTCTCGACCAACGAGGGTCGCTCGAGGGGCCGCAACCGTCTGGCCGGTCACGCCCGGGGCGGCCACATGCTGTTCCTCGACGCCGACATGCTGCCCGACCGGCCCACGTTCCTGGCCGACTGGCTGGCGCTGGTCGCAGGACGCAATCCGGCCGTCGCCTTCGGCGGCTTCTCGCTCGACCAGACGCCGAAGACCCGCGAGCACGCCCTGCACCGGGCCATGGCGCTGAAGAGCGACTGCCTGAGCGCCGCCATCCGCGCCGAGGCGCCCGAGAAGCACGTCTTCACCTCCAATCTGCTGGTCCGCCGCGACGTGTTCGAGGCCATCGGCTTTGACGAGGCCTTCACCGGCTGGGGCTGGGAGGACGTGGAGTGGGCGATGCGGGTCGCGCGCCAGCACCCCATCGTCCATGTCGACATCCCGGCCAGCCACCTGGGCCTGGACACCGCCGCGACCATCGCCCGCAAGTACGAGCAGTCGGCGGCCAACTTCGCCCGCGTCGTGGCGAGCCACCGGTCAGTGGTCGAGACCTATCCCAGCTACCGGGTCGCCCGGCTGCTGAAGGTGGTTCCGCTCAAGGGCCTGTGGCGGCCGGCGCTGAAGGCGGTCGCGGTCGCCGACCTCGCCCCCCTGCCCGCCCGGGACCTGTTCATGCGGCTCTACCGCGCCGCTCTCTATGCGGAGGCCGTCTGATGGACGCCTACAGCGCTGACCGCTCCCTGAAGGGCAAGCTGCGCCGGCGCATCGCCCGGCTGGCCCAGCGTCGTCCGGTCCGCATGGCGCTGGAGCGGCCGATGATCAGCTTCACCTTCGACGACATGCCGGTGACCGCCGCCCTGGCCGGGGCGCGGGCGCTGGAGCAGCGCGGCGTGCGCGGCACCTACTACGTCTCCACGGGCCTGGCCGGACAGACCGGACCGATGGGCGTCTACGCGGAGGCGGAGGACGCCCGCCGCCTCGCCGCCGCCGGCCACGAGATCGCCTGTCACACCTTCTCCCACCTCGACTGCGGCCAGGCCGACGCGGCCGCCATCGTGGGGGATGTGGACCGCAACTCCGAGGGACTGAAGGCTTGGGGCGCGGCCTATACCGAAAGCTTCGCCTACCCCTACGGCGACGTCTCGATCCCGGCCAAGCGCGTGCTGGGCGGCCGCTTCCGCACCCTGCGCACGGTACAGGCCGGCCTGGTCGAGGACGGCGCCGACGCCAACCAGCTGCCCGCCGTCGGCATCGAGGGCCCCGAGGGCGAGGCCGCGGCGATGCGCTGGCTGGACCGGGCGGCGGAGCGGCGCGCCTGGCTAATACTATACACCCACGACGTGGCCGAGAGCCCGTCCGCCTGGGGTTGCACGCCGGAGGCGCTGGGGCATCTGGTCGACGCGGCGATGGCGCGCGGGTTTGACGTGGTTACGGCAGCCGAGGGGGCGCGGAGGCTGGGGCTGTAGGTTGCGCTCTGCGTGCTTCGACACGCGCCTTCGGCGCTGCTCAGCATGACGTGGGTGGGTAGCCTTCAAACGACGTCATCCTGAGCAGCCGCACAGCGGCGTGTCGAAGGACGCACTGAGCCCCCTACTCCCGATCCCCCCACGCCAGCTTCACCGCCAGCGCCACGAAGATCGCCCAGCGGAGGTCGTTGTAGCTGACGGCCACGCTCTCGGTCAGGCTGATGAGGCTGTAGATGACCAGGAACGGCAGGGCCAGGTAGGCGCCCTTGTCGCGGAACACCGCCACGAGGGCCGCGATCAGGGTCTGGCCGTAGAACAGGCCCCAGGCGATCAGGCCGGCCAGGCCCATGCCCAGCCACTGCTCCAGCCAGCTGTTGTGGGCGTGCTGGGCCTTGAAGCCGGCGTCCTTGGTGATCCAGGCCAGGGGGCCCCAGCCGCTCTTGTCGTCCCAGACGGCCGAGTAGCCGAAGCCGGTCCAGGGCCGCTCCTCGATCTGGCGCATGACGGCGGCCCAGATCTTGGTGCGGCCGGTCAGGGTGGCGTCCTTGCCCAGCAGTTCCAGGAACACGTCGGCGGCGAACAGCAGGAAGGCGGCCAGCAGCGCCGCGCCGGTCACCGCCGCCCAGGTGGCCGCCACGCCGGAGGCCGCGCCCCGGCGGCAGATCCAGACGAAGGCCAGCGCCGCCCCGCCCAGGCCCAGCGAGACCAGCGAGGTCTTCGAGGTCGACAGCAGCACCAGCCCCAGCGCCAGCCCGGCCAGCGACCACCACAGCCAGGCCCGCTTCGGGACCAGCAGCGCCGCGGCCCCGAAGATCGAGAAGGCCATGGCCATGTTGCCGCCCAGCGCGTTCTTCTCCATCCACACGCCGCGCCAGGCGCCGGGGAACAGCTCGGTCATCCTGCCGAACGGCAGCACAAGGCCGGCGACAAAGGAGGCGACCGCCAGAAGGCCGAGCGCCGTGGCCATGACCTCGGCCATGGTCGCCCAGCGGAAGCGGACGGCCAGCACCACGCCGGTCAGGGTGGTGGCGAACAGCGCCACCAGGCGGCGGACCGTGGCGTCCGGCGCGATGGACCAGACCACCGACAGGGCCGTCACCGCCATCAGGGCGATCAGGAACGGCTGGCGCAGGGTCGCCAGCGCCGTGTCCCAGGGCCGCATGGCCAGGACCGCCACCCCGGCGGCATAGGCCGGCAGATAGGCGTTGCGGATGGCCGCCGAGCTGGCCGCGTCGAAGCGGTTGCCGAAGATCGGCAGGATCCAGCCCTGGCTGTAGAGCAGCAGGCTCATCACCAGCATGCCGAAGGCCAGCACGTCCCAGACGTCGATGCGGTGTGCGGCCGGCCGCCCGGCCTCCCAGGAGGCGGCCGCCCAGGTCACGGCAGGATCCGGCGCAGGAAGGCCGGCGCCTCCACCCGCGCCCGGTTGAAGAAGACGCCCGAGGGCCGCCCGCCCGCGGCGGTGATGGCGTCACGCAGTCGGGCCGGGGCGCTGACGTCCGGCTGGTCGGCGGAGACCACCAGCACCGTCTGGTCCATGAAGGGCGCCACGGTCAGGGCCGCCTGGGAGCGGTCGGCCGAGGGGCTGTCGACGATGACGAGGTCGGCGTGACGCTTCAGCGTCTGCCAGTAGTCGCTGCCGGGCAGGATATGGACCGCCTGCTGGCCGCGCAGGGCGTCGGCCCGGAAACGCGTGACCCAGAAGCGGTCGCCGCCGACCTGGTGGGCGACGAGGAACTTCGAGTCCGGCGCGACCGTGCCGTCCGGCATCGGGGTCGGGGGCTGCACCGTGAAGAACACGCCGCCGTCGGGGGTGGCCGATACGGCCTTGCCGAGCTCGCCGTACAGGTCCGGACGGGCGGCCACGGCCGCGTGCTGCGGCGAGGTGAACAGGTCGAGGTCGACGAGCCAGACGGTGCGGCCGGCCCGACGGGCGGCGAAGGTCGCCAGCTCCCGCGCTACGGTCGAGGCCCCCTCACCCCGCCGCGCGGCCACGAACTGGATGGCGCGGGCGCGACCGGGCGCCGGCGGCCCGAGGGACGCCCAAAGCTCAGCCGCTTCAGCGCTCAAATCCACCATGGCTCGAATCGTTACGCGCCCAAGTCCGACAGGCTAACGCATGACGGGGGCATAGAAACCTGTCCCTCACCGCCCCTTGTACGCCGCGACGCCCAGAACCGGCATGTCGAGCGTGCGCGAGGCCGAGGCGGGGGTCGGCAGGCCGGGGCGCAGGAAGACCCGGATGAGGCCCGCGCACAGGGCGGAGAAGGCCCCGAACAGGAAGGCCAGCGCGAACACCGGCTTGCGCAGGCTCTCGCCCCGCGTCGGCGCCACGGCCCGGTCGACGATGCGGATGTTGTCGTTGGTCTCCGACGCGATCTGCCGCGCCGCATCGTCCTGGCGCTCCTTGACCGTGAAGTCGCGCACGCTGGACTGCAGAACATCCCGGTCCATGCTCAGGGCCTGGTACTGCGGCTCGATGACCGCCAGCCGCTGGAGCTGGTCGGTCGCCTGCTGCGCCTGGCGGCTGTAGGCGGCCAGCGACGTGCGCAGGGCGGCCACCTCGGCGGCGGTCTGGATGCGGTCGGTCTGCAGGGTCTGGTGCACCGGATTAACGCCGATCCGGCGCGCCCCGTCGGTCTGGGTGCGCCCGGTGTTCATACCGGCCTCGAGCTGGACGATCTGGGCCTCGACGTCCCGCACAGGCTGGGCGGTGGGCAGGTAGCGGGACAGCATCTCCTCCCGCTGCAGCCGCAGCGCGGCCAGACGCGTCGCCGCGGCGGGATCGATGTCGCGGAACAGGCCGATCTCCGGCGCCACCTGGGCAAGCTGCGCCTCCAGCGTGGCAAGGCGGGCCTCGCGATCCTGCAGGGTCACTTCGGCCATCTGCCGCTGGGTCTCGATCTGGCCGATCAGGCTGGTCAGGGCGTTCTTCTGGGCATTGAAGTCGCCGATATCGTTGGTGGTCAGGAACGCCTGATAGGCCGTGTCGGCCTGGGCCAGCTGGTCCTCGAACAGCACCCGCTGCCGCTCCAGCACCGGCGAGGACGGCTGGATCAGCACGGTCCGGCGATAGATCAGGTACTCCTCGAGGAGCGTGTTGACCGCCCGGGCGGCCATCTCGCCGCTCTCGTGCTCGAAGCCGATACGGACGACGGGATTGTCGGGGGCCGAGCCGACCGAAAGGTTCTTGCCGAAGTCCTCGACCGCCTTGGCCATCACCTGGGCCTTCCCGGCCGGCGGCGCGGCGGCGTACTTCAGACCGAGCTCCGGATAGAGAACCTCCAGTCCGATGCGGCGGATGGTCCGCTCGCGCAGCTGGGCGCTCGTCAGGATCTCGACTTCGGACTGCACCAGCGAGTCGTTCTCCGGCACGGCGCCGCGGGCGGCGTCACCGGCGCGCGGCTCGTAGACATACTCCTGGCCCAGCTGGACCAGGATGCTGGCCGAGGCCGGGTAGGACTTCTTGAGCGTGAAGGCGAAGGCGCCGCCCACCCCGAAAATGACCAGGAAGATCAGCAGCATCAGCCAGCGCTCGCGCCAGAGCAGGGTGATAAAGTCGCTCGGCGCGTACCGCGGGCGCGACGCCCAGCCGGAGCCGGCCATCACCCGACCCGGCAACGGGTCGTGCGGGAGCGTGCTCCAGGCGCTTTGCGTGCTCATGCGACTCGTCGGACTCAGCGGCTTCTACCGGACACGACCGTCGCGGAGCGCGATTAACACTCCGTTACCCCTTTTCCTTAACCTTTGGATCATGCGCACGAACGCCCCGTCCCGAGCCGTCCTGCTGGCCTGCGCCACCCTTGTGGCGGCCTCGCCGGCCGTGGCTGCAAGGGCGCCGGCGCCGGGCTTTTCGAACATCGGTTACGCCGACTGGACCGAGCAGGAGCCGGAGTACCGCTTCTATCCCGGCGACATGATCGACATCACCGTTCCCTCGGCGCCGGAACTGGCCCGGACCGGGGTCATCGTCCAGCCCGACGGCCGCATCACCATGCCGCTTGTCGCGCCGGTCATGGCCGCCGACCGCACGATCAACGAGCTCCAGGCCGACCTGACCCGCGCCTACGCAAGCCAGCTGCTGCGGCCGGAGGTGGTGGTCCAGGTCAAGTCGGTCGGGGCGCTGAAGGTCTTCGTCGGCGGCGAGGTCGGTGCGCCCGGGGTCTTCGACATGCCCGGCGACATCAACAGCCTGCAGGCGGTGATCCAGGCCGGCGGCTTCGAGGTCAGCGCCAAGACCGACCGGGTCGTGATCATCCGTCGCGGTCCCGGCGGTCGGGCGATGATGCGGACGGTGAATCTGCAGAGCGCGCTGAAGAACCCCGTCGGCCTGGACCTCGTCCCGCTGCGCCGGTTCGACATCGTCTATGTCCCGCGCTCGAACATCGCCGAGGCCGGGCTGTTCATGCAGCAATGGTTCCGCGACGTGTCGCCGGTCCAGGGCTTCAGCTACGCTATCGGCGGCAACAACAGTCAGTGATCGGCCGCCGGTCGCAGCGAAAGCTCACCGGCAGGGACACCGAACAACCGTCGCAAATCGTCGGTACCGTCGGTCTCCTGGAAGGGGGCGTCCAGCTTCGACGGCCACACG
The DNA here is from genome assembly GCA_027487945.1 of Caulobacteraceae bacterium. GTDB lineage: Bacteria > Pseudomonadota > Alphaproteobacteria > Caulobacterales > Caulobacteraceae > Caulobacter. The sequence goes on along the minus strand of JAIYCQ010000043.1, from coordinate 71,576 downwards.
GGCTTCCCGCCCGGGTGCGACGGGTTCGGCGCTTCACCGGGGAACCCCTCGTTCGGAGCAGAGCCGCCGGCATGGCAAGCCTCTACCCTGATTACATACCGCCCCATGCGGCCCATCCGACCCGCGAGGACTTCGCGGTCGTGCAGCATCCGCAGATCGGGACGGTCGTCGCCTGCCGGCGGGCTTTTCGCAAGGGTGAGGTCCTGGCCCGGTTTGACGGCGTCACCATCGGCTATGTGACGCAGCACAGCCTCCGAAAGTCGGAAGGCGTGCACCTGCTGGACCGATACTTCCTGGGCTTGCTGTCGCATTCCTGCGACCCGAACGTGACGGTCGACATGGAGCGACAGCTGGTCACGGCCCTCAAGCCTCTGGAGGCCGGGACCGTGCTGATGATGGACTACTGCTCGACCGAGGCGTTCCTGTTCACCGCCTTCGACTGCGCCTGTCAGGCGCCGGGGTGCCGGGGACGCATCGTCGGGCGGCAGGAGTCGCTCGCGCCGGCGGCGGGCTAGATCAGCCCTGGGCCAGCCACTGGCGCGCCTGGCGCTGGGCCTCGGCGACGTCCATCGGATCCATCTCGGCGCTCAGCTCCTTGCGGTAGACCTTGGCCTCGAGCGATCCACGCATGGCGGCCAGGTTGAACAGCATGTGGGCCGAGACGTAGTCGAGCGGTGCGCCGCCCTGGCCCGTGGAGTAGAGCAGCCCCATCCGGAACAGATCGTCACCCGACGAATCCGGGCCCGGCAGCGGCATGGACGCGGGAGCTTCGCTCTCGACGTTCGCAAGCATGGTCTTCTTCCCTTCAAACCCCTCTCCGGACCGTTCTGTCCAGGAGCCGATGTCGACAGGAAAATACCCCGGCGCTGAATATAGAGTTAACCGCGCCAAAGTCCTGTATTCAGAAGCGAATACAGGACTCGTTCACCTGCGTTACTGGCCGTAAAGCTCTGTCGCCGCGGGGTTAAGATCGGGGGGCGCTCAGCCCTGCGCGGCCTGCAGCCTGTCCAGCGTCCGGGTCTCGAAATCGGAGGCGTCGTGACGCTCCGGGAGGCAGCTGGCCGGATCGCCGAACACGCGGTTGACCATGCGGCCGCGCTTCACCGCCGGCCGGGCCCCGATCTGGTCGGCCCAACGGTTGACGTGCCTGTAGTCCTGCACCTGCAGGAACTCGCCGGCCTCGTAGAGGACGCCCTTGGCCATCGCCCCGTACCAGGGCCAGACGGCCATGTCGGCGATCGTGTAGTCGGCGCCGGCCAGATACTCGCTCTCGGCCAGACGGCGATCCAGGACGTCCATCTGGCGCTTCACCTCCATGGCGTAGCGGTCGATCGCGTACTCGATCTTGACCGGCGCATAGGCGTAGAAGTGGCCGAAGCCGCCGCCGAGAAAGGGCGCGCTGCCCATCTGCCACATCACCCAGGACATGCACTCCGCCCGCGTCGCGACGTCGGTGGGCAGGAACTCGCCGAACTTTTCGGCCAGGTGCATCAGGATGGCGGCCGACTCGAAGATGCGGATCGGCGTCCCGCCGCTGTGATCCATCAGGGCCGGGATCTTGGAGTTGGGATTGGCGGCGACGAACCCGCTGGAAAACTGGTCGCCTTCGTTGATCTTGATCAGCCAGGCGTCGTACTCGGCGCCCGCATGGCCCTTTGCCAGCAGCTCCTCGAGCATGACCGTGACCTTGACCCCGTTGGGCGTGCCTAGGGAGTAGAGCTGCATCGGATGCTTGCCGACCGGCAGATCCTTGTCGTGCGTCGGACCGGCGATCGGCCGGTTGATATTGGCGAAGCGGCCGCCGTTGTCCTTGTTCCAGGTCCAGACCTTGGGCGGGACGTAGTCGGTTGTGTCGGTCATCGGTGTCTGGCTCCGCCCATGGTTTTCATTCCGTACGCAAGATGGGGCCCCTGCCCCTCCCGGCGCAAGACCGTCGGAGCCGGAAACCTGACGGACCCGTTCAGCGGGCGTTCAGGCCGGGCGATTCACCCTGGGCACAGTCGAGGGAACCCTTGCGGCAGGGCTGCGCCGCGGGACGACAACTGAAGATCGAGGAGACCTTCCCATGAAGCGTCTGATGATGACCCTGGCGGCGATGGCCGCCGTCGCCGGCCCGATTGCCGCGGGCGCCACCAGCGCGGCCGCCGACGACCGCGGACGCTATGACCGCCGCGAGGATCGCGCCGACCGCCGTGAAGACCGTCGCGACCGCCGTGAGGACTACCGCGACGCCCGCCGTGACGACGGTCGCTGGGATCGCCGCGAGGATCGCTGGGACCGGCGGGAGGACCGCTGGGACCGCCGTGAGGATCGCTGGGACAGCCGCAGCCGGTGGGACCGGGGCAGCCACAACGGCTACTACTGGAACAATCGCTGGTACTACGGCCCGCCGCCGGCCGCCTACTACGGCCGTCCGGGCTACCGTCCGGGCTATGCCGCCTGGCGTCGCGGCGCCTACCTGCCGCCGGTCTACCGGGGTCGCGGCTATGTGGTGAACGACTATCACCGCTACGGCCTGCGCGCGCCGCCCCGGGGCTACTACTGGTACCGCGACGGCGACAACTATCTGCTCGCCGCCCTCGCCACCGGCCTGATCCTCGACGTGATCATCAACCACTAGAGCGTCGACAGCCGATACGAAGAGCCCCCCGGAGGCCATTGCTCCCGGGGGGCTTTTCCTGTCGTGCCTTTGCAGCGCGCCCCTACTTCTTCGGCGGCGGCGGGGCGCCGAGGTCCTTGACCATGGAGCGGGTGATGTCCTCCTCCTGGTCTGTTCCACGGCGCGCGTCGCGCTTGGCGGCGTACAGCCCCTTCAGATAGGCCTTGTCCCATTCGGTCATGCCCGGGACGGGCTCGACGCCGGCCTCGCGGTCGGCGAACAGGTTCAGCACCGAAGACACCCCGGCGAGATCCGCATCCGGATCGACCTGCGCCAGGCCGACCATGGCGATGTAGTCGGCGAGGCTGGACATGCGCAGCTTGCCCATCCGGGTGACGTCCATGACGATGATGACGCGGTCGAAGTCGTCACGGGTGCCGCTGTTCAGCCGGCCGACCTGGCGGACCCGGACCTGATCGCCCCTGTTGTACTGCTGGCCGTCGGCCGTCGTGCGGCGGGTGACATGCCACCAGCGCACAGGCGCCTTCGACACCATGAAGGCCTCGAACGAGGCCCGCGTCGCCCGGATGCCGTCATCGTACTTGGCGAAGGCGGCGGGATACTCCTTCACCAGGTCCTTCGTCAGTGCGTCCGAATCGGCGGTGCCGAAGATGATCATGTTCGGCTTGCAGCCCGGCTCGCCGACCTCGAGGCCGATCTCCACCGCCGAGGCCGCGATCCGGTCGAGGATCAACTGGCCATAGCGGGGCCGAAAGCCCATGACGCCGGGGCAGACCTTGCGATCCCAGCGGCCCAGTCGCCTGTTGCCGGTCTCGTCGGCGACGGTGGCCACGAAGGCCTCGATCGCCTCGGTCTCGGGGACCGGCCGCGCCGTCACCACCAGGCTCTCGACCGTGGAGCCCTCTTCCGCCGGGCCGGCCGCCGGTTGCTGCGCCAGAAGCGCGACGCTGAGCGCCGCCGCGGACCAGATCGACATCGGATATTCCCCAGAACTCTGTGTCGGGGGCAGGCGCGCCCGATCCCGCCGCGTTAGCCGTCGCCGGCGACATCTTCAAGTTAAGTCGCTGCAATGCAGGGACGAGGGCTGCGAGCCGTCCCCGAAACGCAGAAGGGCCGGCGCAGGGCCGGCCCTTCCACCATGTCCGGCGCGCGGAGCGCCGCCCGATCAGTAGCCGTCGGGCAGGTCGTCCTCGGCCTCGATCTCCTCCTTGGAGACCGCCTTGTCGGTGACCGTGGCCTTGGCGAACAGCAGCTCGACGACCTTGTCCTCGTAGAGCGGCGCGCGCAGCTGGGCCTGGGCGTTGGGGTTGGAGCGGAAGAACTCGAACACCTGCTGGGCCTGCTGGCCGTACTGCATCGCTTCACGCTGCATGGCCTGCATCAGTTCCTGGTCGGTGACCTGGACGTTCTCGCGACGACCGATCTCGGCCAGCACCAGGCCGAGGCGCACGCGGCGCTCGGCGATGCGGCGGTACTCGTCCTTCAGCTGGTCTTCGCTCTTGTCGGAGTCTTCCGGCGGCAGGTTGCCGGCGGCCCTGTCCTGCTCGACCTGTTGCCAGATGCCGGCGAACTCGGCGTCGACCATCCTGGGCGGCAGCTCGAAGGTGTGGCCCTTGTCGAGCTCGTCGAGCAGCGCGCGCTTCAGCTTGAAGCGCGACTGGTTGTCGTAGCCCTGCTGCAGGTTCTTGCTGAGCGTTTCCTTCAGGGTGGCCAGGTCCGACAGGCCGAGACGCTTGGCCAGCTCGTCGTCCGGCTCGGCGTCGACCGGAGCGCGGACCTCATGGACCTTCACGGCGAACTCGGCGTCCTTGCCCGCCAGTTCCTCGGATTGATACGGGCTCGGGAAGGTCACCTTGACCGTCACGTCGTCGCCCGGCTTGGCGCCGACCAGCTGGCCCTCGAAGCCCGGGATGAACTGGCCCGAGCCGAGCGTCAGCTCAAAGCCTTCGCCCTTGCCGCCCGGGAACTCGACGCCGTCCACGCTGCCGACGAAGTCGATCAGCACCTGGTCGCCGTCCTTGGCCTTCTGCGACTTGCCGGTGCGCGGCGCGAAGGTCTTGGCCTGCTTGGCCAGATCGGCCAGCGCCTCGTCGACTTCCTTTTCGCTCGGCGTGTAGACCGGGCGGGTCAGCTTGATCGCGGCGATGTCGATCGGCTCGAAATCGGGCATCAGCTCGAGCGACAGCTCGTAGGACAGGTCGACGCCGCCGGCGATGACCTTCTCCATGTCGGACTCGGGCTTCAGGTCGGGCTGCGACGCCGGACGCAGCTTGTTGTCGTCCAGCACCTTCTGGGTCGTCTCGTTGAGCGCCTGCTCGATGACTTCCTGCATCAGGGCCTTGCCGTGCACGCGCTTGACGTGGGCTGCCGGGACCTTGCCCTTGCGGAAGCCCTTGATATTCATCTGCGGCGCGATCTCGGCGATCCGGGCGTCCAGACGCTTGGCCAGCTCGTCGGCCGGAACAGTGACGCCGTAAACGCGGCTGAGGCCTTCGCCAGACTTTTCAACGATCTGCATCGACATTCTTTGAGTCCCGGACGACCGGCCCGGGGGCCGCTTCATCCGCCTTGGAGTGGAAACGGGTAGCGCGCCCGGATCAGGGCGGCGCAAAGCGGTGGCCCTTATGTCACGGGCCGCTTTGAGGGCCAAGTCCGAGTTTCGGAGGCTTTGGACGGGCTTGCCCGCCCGAGGGTCTTCGCCTAAGCCCGCCAAAGAACCTGCGGATGTGGCGGAACTGGTAGACGCACTGGATTTAGGTTCCAGCGCCGCGAGGCGTGGAGGTTCGAGTCCTCTCATCCGCACCAGCCGCTGCTCCAGCCCGCGCCGCGCAGGTCCGCCCCATCCTGATCCCTTCGCGGTCATCGTCGGACTTGTTCCGGCGGCCCATGCGCGCTGAGATGCGCGAAAGACCCGGCGGATCATGATGACCGGGTCGCCGGGGCAAGGAACAGCCGCATGACCACCGAAGCCATCCTCGACCCCGAGCTGCCGATTATCGACCCGCACCACCACCTGTGGGACCGCCCGTCGCTGCCGCCGGCCCGGGAGGGCGGGCATCCGTTCGAGGCGGTGGTGCGGCTGACGCCGCGCTATCTGCTGGACGAGCTCCGGGCCGACGCGGGCAGCGGCCACAATGTCGTGGGGACCGTCTATGTCCAGTGCGGCGCCTTCTATCGGGCTGACGCGGAAGCCGCCCTTGCCCCGGTGGGCGAGGTCGAGTTCGTGAACGGCGTGGCCGCGATGAGCGCGAGCGGCCTCTACGGCCCTCTCCGCGCCTGCGCCGGGATCGTCGGTCACGCCGACCTGCTGCTCGGCGACGGCGTAGCGCGGGTGCTGGAGGCGGAGATCGCCGCCGGCAACGGCCGCTTCCGCGGCATCCGCCACATGGTCGCCAGCGATCCGGACCCGGCCGTGCTCGGGCCCATGGCCCATACGCCCGGCGGACTCATGGCCGATGCGACGTATCGCGAGGGCTTCGCGCGCCTGGCGCCGCTCGGCCTGACCTTCGACGCCTGGCTGCTGGAGCCGCAGCTGCCGGGGCTGATCGATCTGGCCCGCGCCTTCCCCGAGCAGGACATCGTGCTGGACCACGTCGGCACGCCGCTGGGCATCGGGGCCTACGCCGGCAAGCTGGCCGAGCGGTTCGACATCTGGGCCGCCAACATTCACGAACTGGCGAAGTCGCCGAAGGTCACGGTCAAGCTCGGCGGCCTCGCCATGCCGTTCGCCGGATTCCCGGGTCTGGATGGCCGGGCCCGTCCGACCTCGCAGACGCTGGCCGACCTCTGGCGCCCCTGGATCGAGACCTGCATCGAGGCGTTCGGCGCCGACCGCTGCATGTTCGAGAGCAACTTCCCGGTCGACCGATGGGGCTGCGACTACGCCACGCTCTGGAACGCCTTCAAGCGGATCACCGCCGGGGCTTCGGACAGCGAAAAGGCCGACCTGTTCGCCGGAACGGCGCGGCGGTTCTACAGGCTGGGCTAACGCGCCATCCAGGGCTTCGACTTGCCGGCCTGCTGCGCCGCCGCCTGCTGGCGCTGGAACTTGCCGCCGCGCGGCGCGGTCGGCCTGGTGGAGAGGGCGGCCTTCTTGAGGCGCAACGCCTTCTGCATCGGCGTTTCGTCCGGCGGCGGGGGCGGTTCGTCGGCCATGGCGACGGTTTCTCCGGGCGCGCCGCGACGCGCGGCGAGATCCCGTGCTAGGCCTAGCACATGGCCGTAACCGATATCGAGATCGCCGGGGTCGAGAAGCGCTACGGCGAGCATGTCGCCCTTGCCCGCGTCAGCCTGACGATTCCGGCGGGGCAGTTCGTGGCGCTGGTCGGCGCGTCCGGGTCGGGCAAGACCACCCTGCTCAAGACCCTCAACCGGCTGATCACCCCGGACGCCGGCGCGATCCGGATTGGTGGCGAGGACATCGGGGCCGGACCGCCGCACCGGCTGCGGCGGAAGATCGGCTACGTCTTCCAGGAGGTGGGCCTGTTCCCCCACCTGACGGTCGGCGAGAACATCGCCGTCACGCCCCGCCTGCTGGACTGGCCCCCGGCGCGCATCACCGCCCGGGTCGAGGCCCTGCTGGCGCTCGTCGCCCTGCCCGTCGCCATGGCGAGCCGGGCGCCGTCCGAGCTGTCCGGCGGTCAGAGACAGCGCGTCGGCGTCGCCCGCGCCCTGGCGGCCGAGCCCGGGATCCTGCTGATGGATGAGCCGTTCGGCGCCCTGGACCCGCTGACCCGTGACGCCCTGGGGACCGATGTCCGCGCCCTGCATGACCGACTGGGCCTGACCACCGTGATGGTCACCCATGACATGGCCGAGGCGGTGCTGCTGGCCGACCGCATCGTCGTGCTGCGGGACGGCGCGGTCGTGGCCGATGGCGCACCCGAGGATCTGGCCCGCTCGGTCGCCGACCCGGGCGTGCGCGACCTGCTGGACGCGCCCCGTCGTCAGGCGCTGCGGCTGGCCGCGCGGCTGGGGGGCGGACAATGAGCGAGGCCTTCGCCCTGCTGCCCGACTATCTGGCCTGGCATGTTCTCCTCAGCGCCTCGGCCCTGACGCTCGGCATCGCGATCAGCCTGCCGCTGGCGGTGGCCGCCAGCCGACATCCACGCCTGCGCTGGCCGCTGCTGGCCGGCGCGGGGTTGATCCAGACCATCCCCAGCCTGGCGCTGCTGGCGCTGTTCTTCCCGCTCCTCCTGCTGTTGTCGCGCCTGACGGAAAGCCTGACCGGCCATGGCTTCTCGGCCCTGGGCTTCCTGCCTTCGCTGCTGGCGCTGACGCTCTACGCCGTGCTGCCCGTCCTGCGGACCGCCACGACCGGCCTGATGGGCGTCGATCCGGCCGTACGCGAGGCGGCTGACGGCGTGGGCATGACGCCGCGCCAGAAGCTGTGGCGGGTCGAGCTGCCGCTGGCCCTGCCGGTGATCATGGCCGGCGTCCGAACGGCGGCGGTCTGGACCATCGGGGCGGCGACCCTGTCGACCCCGGTCGGCCAGACCAGCCTCGGCAACTACATCTTCGCCGGCCTGCAGACCGAGAACTGGATCTTCGTGCTGTTCGGCTGCGCCGCCTCGGCCACGCTGGCCATCTGCGCCGACCAGCTTCTGGGCCTGATGGAGGCCGGCGCCGCGCGGCGGGACCGGCGGCGAGTGATCGCCGGAGGCGCGGGCCTGCTGATCGGCGTCGCCATCGCCCTCCTCCCGCTCGTCAGCTTCGGCAAGCCGGCGGGCTATACCGTCGGGGCCAAGAACTTCTCGGAGCAGTACATCCTGGCCGAGCTCGTCGCCGGGCGGCTGGAGCGCGGGGGCGCCCACGTCGTCCGCAAGGAGGATCTCGGCAGCGCAGTGGCCTATCGCGCCCTGGCGGCGGGCGAGATCGATGTCTACGTCGACTACAGCGGGACGGTGTGGACCAGCATCCTGGGCCGGACGGACAATCCCGGTCGCGAGGCGGTGGTGGATGCCCTGACCAAAGAGCTCAGGGCGCGGGACGGCGTGGTCGTGCTGGGCTCGCTCGGGTTCGAGAATGCCTACGCCTTCGCCATGCGGCGGGAGCGGGCGGCGGAGCTGGGCGTCACCTCGCTGGCCGACCTTGCCCGCCTCGCCCCGCGCCTGAAGCTGGGCTCCGACATCGAGTTCCTGTCGCGCCCGGAATGGAAGGGCGTCGACGCCGCCTATGGCTTCTCCTTCAAACGCGAAATCCGCTACCAGCCGACCTTCATGTACCGGGCCCTGGCGAGCGGCGATGTCGACGTCATCTCGGCCTTCTCCAGCGACGGACGGATCGCCGCCGACGACCTGGTGGTGCTGACCGACCCGAAGGGCGCCCTGCCCCCGTACGACGCGGTGGTGCTGGTGTCCGGCAAGCGCGCCGGAGACCGGAAGCTGATGGCCGCGCTGGAGCCGTTGATCGGCAAGGTCAGCGTCGAGGCGATGCGCGCGGCGAACTACAGCGTCGACCGCGACGGTGACAAGGCGACGCCGGCAGAGGCTGCGCGGGCCCTGGAGGCGGCGCTGAACTAGCCGCTGATCCGCTCATCCCGACCGTCGCCCGGAAAGGCGGAGCCGAGAGGGTTACCGCCCCGTCCTGTAGAGGTCCGCCAGCACCCCGACCGCCAGACCCGGCAGGTCCTCGGAGATCAGGCCCGGGCCGTGCCGGCGGGCGCACTCGGCGTGGATCCAGGATCCGGCGCAGGCCGCCTCGAAACTGTCCATGCCCTGGGCGATCAGGCCGGCGATGAAACCCGCCAGCACATCGCCGCTGCCGGCGGTGGCCAGCCATGGGGCCGGCTCGACGTTGACCGCCGCCCGACCATCCGGCGCTGCGATCACGGTGTCGGCGCCCTTTAACAGGACCACGGCGCCGGCACTGGCCGCCGCCTGACGCGCGGCCTCGATCCGGTGCGGCGTGGCCTTCAGCAGGCCGGGAAACACGCGCTCGAACTCGCCGGGATGGGGCGTGAGGACATCGTCGCGATCAAGGGCGTTGAACAGGTCGGCCGGCCGGTCCCGGAACACGGTCAGGGCGTCGGCATCGAGCACCAGGGCCGCGCCCGTGCGGGCCAGGGCCGATACGCGGGCGCGGGTCTGCGGGGTGACGCCGGCGGCGGGGCCGATCACCACCGCCTCGGCGGTGTCAGCGGCCTCGATCAGTTCGGCGTCGGTCTCGAAGGCGCGCAGCATGATAGCCTCGAGGTTGGCGGCGTTCACGGCGACCGCCGAAGGCGGCGACAGCACCGTGACCACCCCGGCCCCGATCCGCAGGCCGCTCCGGGCCGCGAGGCGCGCGGCGCCGGTCGAGGCCTGCTCACCGCTGACCACCGCCAGCCGTCCCCGGGCATGTTTGTGCGACGTCGCGTCCGGCCAGGGAAAGCGGTCCAGCCAGAGGGCCGGGCCGTTCTCCAGCAGCAGCGTCGGGGTCGCGCCGAGGCCGATGTCGGCCACCACGACCTCACCGCAGGCGGCGCGGCCCGGCTCCAGGACATGGCCGACCTTCTTGCGATGGAAGGTGACCGTCAGGTCGGCGCGCACGGAGACGTCACCCAGCACCGCGCCGCTGTCGCCGGCGACGCCGCTGGGGACGTCGATCGCCACGACCTGGCCCTTGAGCGCCTGGGTCGCCTGGGCGAAGCGCAGCGCGTCACTGGACAGGGGCTTGCTGAGCCCGGCGCCGAACAGGGCGTCAACATAGAGGTCGGCAGGGCGGCCGGCGGCGCCCATCGGCCGCGTCTCTCCACGCCATTTCCCGGCCATGGCCTTCGCATCCGCCGTGGTCGGCTGGCCCAGCGTCTCGACCCAGACGGGCCAGCCGCGTCGCTTCAGCAGCCGGGCGACCACATAGCCGTCGCCGCCGTTGTTGCCGGGGCCGCAGAGAACCGCGACGCGGCAGGGCTTGAAGCGCACGCGAATGGCCTCGGCTACCGCCGCGCCGGCGCGTTCCATCAGTACGAGACCGGGAGTTCCGGCGGCGATGGCGGCCTGGTCGGCGGCCGTCATCTCCGCGACGGTCAGGATCTCGGACGCGGCCATGGCGACTCTCGGAGCTAGAGGACTTGCGTCGCAGCTTCGCGCCCGCGCGCCGCCAGGATCAAGGCGCCATCGGCGCCGATCTCGAAGGTCTGGATGGAGCAGTGGTCGGGGCGGAAGCCCATGACGAGGTCATGCCCCTCCGCCGTCGAGACGGCGGCGTTGATCGCGACGTAGTGGCTGAAGACGGCGGTCCCGGGGTAGCCGGCGACGGCGGCGGCGACGCCGCGTCGCCACTGATCGTAGTCGAGGTCGCCGACGATCTCGCCCCAGCGGCCGGCGAAGGCGTTGCGCAGCCAGGCGCCGCGGTCGTCGTGGCTGATGGTGGACGGCGTCGGGATCTCGCCGACCATCGGGTCGATGATCAGCTCCACGCCCAGGGCGGCGGCGAACGGCGCGGCCGTCTCACGGCAGCGGCGCAGCGGCGAGGACACGACGCGGCTCGGCCGCTCGGGCTCGGGCAGCGCCAGCAGCGCCTCGGCGGCGGCCTGGGCCTGCGCCCGACCGACATCATCCAGACCAGGATCGCCGTCGTCGTTCGAGTCGCCCCAGGTGGCCGCGGGCTTGCCGTGGCGGATCATGTAGGTGCGCATCTGGAACTCCACCCTCTTCCGTCATGGCCCGACCTGTTCGGGCCACCCAAGAACACGGCGCGGAAAGGCCCGCGCGGAAACCGGCTCAATCATCACGCATGTGTGGCCCGGACAAGCCGGGCCACGACGGATTTTGAGATCAGTCCGGCGTGAACAGGTTCCGCTTGCCGTCCGGGTGGCGGCTGACCGTCCCCGACCGCCCAACGCCCTCGCGTTCCTCGAAGCTCTTCAGGGTCGCCTCGTCGTCCGGCAGCACGGCCATGAAGCGGCTGTCGTGCGAGTCGCGGCCGACGACGATGCCCATGTGGTAGCCGTCGCGGGTGTGGACGATGGTGTAGGTTTCCACCGTCGCCGGGCCCTGCGGATGTTCCTCGATGCCCGGGTGCGGCAGGGCGTCGATCTGGCGCTGGATGACCGCCGGATCCTCGCGCTCCCATTGGCCCTCAACGGGCGTGGTCGAGTAGATGCCCGTCGACTGCTTGGTCAGGTACCAGCCGTTGGCCGTGCACACGCCCCAGCCGCCGGGCTTGCCGCGCAGCTTCTCCAGCATCGTGACCACCGAGTGCATGGCGTAGTTGTTCCCCGGGCCGCCGAAGTACGGCAGGCCGCCGGTCACGGTCAGGCCGCGCGGGTCGTCCAGCGAGAGGCCCAGCGCCTCGGCCCCGACTTCCACCGCGATCGGGAAGCAGGAGTAGAGGTCGATGAAGTCCAGGTCGGCCGGGCCGATCCGGGCCATCTCGAACGCCCGCTTGCCGGTCAGTTCCATGGCCGGGCTGGAGTGGAAGTTCTGGCGGTCGATCGGGTGCCACAGGTCGCTGGCGTCGGCGCAGCCGTGCAGGAAGACCCACTTGTCCTCGGGGACGCCCAGTTCGCGGGCCTTCTTGACCGAGGCGATCAGCACGCCGGCCGACTGGTCGACCTCCATGATGGCGTTCAGGTATTTCGGGTACGGGAAGCTGACCCAGCGGTTCTGGCCGGTCACCTCGACCAGTTCGGTCTCGCTGCGCTCGGTCGGGAACCAGGAATGGGGGTTGGCGGCGGCGACGCGGGTGAAGGGCGCGAACAGCTTGCCGAGGCGCTTCTGGTGGTCCGGGATCGAGCGGCCGTCGCGGGCCCGCAGCGCGTTCTCGAACATCGGATAGACGTTGATCGGCCGGTTCAGGCCGTGGGCGTTCTCGTAAGGGGTGGTGCCCGGGCGCGGGTCGCCGATGCGCTTGGGCTCATCGGTGATGGCGTAGGGGTCGTCCCAGCCGGCGAAGCCTGCCCCGCCCTTGAGCCGCTTCATCAGCGAGCCGAGGAACTCGGCGCCGGCGGCCAGGACCAGGTCGTTCTCACCCCGGGCGATGCGTTCACAGGCGGTGTTGATCAGCTGCTGGGGGCTGTTGCCGCCCATGTGGCTGTAGATCTCCCAGGACGGCTCGGCCCCGACGGCGCGGGCGAAGCTGGCCGGCGGGTTTTTCAGCCGCGGGAACGGCAGGTTCTGGAAACCGCCCGGCGCGTCGATGGTGAAGCCGACGACCGCCACGCCGTCGAGTTGCGAAAGCGTCGACGGATCGAGCCCGGCGTCCACGGCGGCCCGTTCCGCCGCGACTTTGAGCAGGTCCAGCGGCGAGGGCGAGGCTTCGGCCGCGCCCCGGTAGGTGAATTGTCCGCCCCCGATGAGAACCGGCGTGTCGTCGCGCATCGTTCCACTCCCTCGAACCGCGTTTTGACCCTCGCTACCGCCTTCACGCGGCGGCAACCAAGCCCTTTGCCCCCATGCCCTTGTCTTGGGCGCCGGGCGCCTGTTTCATAGGCGCCGCAAATCTTTCGCTGCAGCGCAGCGCACGTCTCGCGGGTCCGCCCTTGAAGCGGCCGCGCGGCGCGTGCTCCGTCCCGCCAACCGCCCGCGCAGAGGCCCGCATGAAGAAGATCGAAGCCATCATCAAGCCGTTCAAGCTCGATGAAGTGAAGGAGGCCCTGCAGGAGCTGGGCGTCCAGGGCATGACGGTGCTCGAGGCCAAGGGCTACGGTCGCCAGAAGGGCCACACCGAGCTCTATCGCGGGGCCGAGTACGTCGTCGACTTCCTGCCGAAGATCAAGATCGAGGTGGTGATCGCCGACGACCAGCTGTCGGGGGCCCTGGAGGCCATCCAGAACGCCGCCCGGACGGGTCGGATCGGCGACGGCAAGATTTTCGTGTCCGAGATCGCCGACGTGATCCGGATCCGCACCGGAGAAAGCGGCGCGCTGGCCGTCTAGGCCGCCGCCTCACACAATACGAAAGCCACAACCAAAGCCGAGGGGATCAAGGCACATGGGAAAGACCACCGCTAAGGACATCCTGGCGCAGATCAAGGAGAAGGACGTCAAATACGTCGACGTCCGCTTCACCGACGTTCGCGGCAAGATGCAGCACGTCACCTTCGACATCGACCTGGTCGACGAGGACTTCCTGGAAGACGGCACGATGTTCGACGGTTCGTCGATCGCCGGCTGGAAGGCCATCAACGAGTCCGACATGAAGCTGCGTCCGGACCTGGAAACGGCCTACATCGACCCGTTCTACCAGCAGACCACGCTGTGCCTGTTCTGCGACGTGGTGAACCCCGACGACGGCACCCCCTACAACCGCGACCCGCGCTCCATGGCCAAGACGGCCCTGGCCTATGTGAAGTCCTCGGGCGTGGGCGACACGGTGTTCTTCGGCCCTGAAGCCGAGTTCTTCATCTTCGACGACGTGAAGTGGTCCACCGACCCGCACAACACCGGCTACAGCTACGACTCGATCGAGCTGCCGACCAACACCGGCAAGTCCTATCCGGAAGGCAACATGGGCCACCGCCCGGGGCCCAAGGGCGGCTACTTCCCGGTCAACCCGATCGACAGCGGTCAGGACCTTCGCGGCGAAATGCTGGAAGTCATGGGCCAGCTGGGCATGAAGCCGGAAAAGCACCACCACGAAGTGGCGCCCGCCCAGCACGAGCTCGGCCTGAAGTTCGACACCATGATCACCATGGCCGACCGCCTGCAGCTCTATAAGTACGTGATCCACAACGTGGCCCACGCCTACGGCAAGACGGCGACCTTCATGGCCAAGCCGATGTTCGCCGACAACGGCTCGGGCATGCACGTGCACCAGTCGATCTGGAACGACGGCAAGCCGCTGTTCGCCGGCGACCAGTACGCGGGTCTCTCGCAGCTGTGCCTGTGGTACATCGGCGGCATCATCAAGCACGCCAAGGCCATCAACGCCTTCGCCAACTCGACCACCAACAGCTACAAGCGCCTGGTGCCCGGCTACGAAGCCCCGGTGAAGCTGGCCTACTCCAGCCGCAACCGCTCGGCCTCGATCCGCATCCCGCACGTCGACAGCCCCAAGGGCAAGCGCATCGAGTGCCGGTTCCCCGATCCCATGGGCAACCCGTACCTGACCTTTACCGCGCTGCTGATGGCCGGCCTCGACGGCATCGAGAACCGCATCGATCCGGGCGCGCCCGCCGACAAGAACCTCTACGACCTGCCGCCCCGCGAGCAGAAGAAGATCCCGGAAGTCTGCGGCTCGCTCCGCGAGGCGCTCGAGAACCTCGACAAGGACCGCGCCTTCCTCAAGAAGGGCGGCGTCATGGATGACGACTTCATCGACAGCTACATCGAGCTGAAGATGGAAGAGGTCATGCGCCTGCAGCTGCACCCGCACCCGGTCGAATTCGACATGTACTACAAGTGCTAGTCCTCGCTTTCGCGAGGATGAGCGGTCAGCTCTAGATGCGAAGGGCCGGAGAGCGATCTCCGGCCCTTTTGCTTGCACGATTTCCCGCCTCGCGCGTTGATGGGCCGATGACGCTCCCGCCCCGCTCGACCCTGCTCACGACGCCCAGGCTCACGCTCCGCCCCAGCGACGGCGGCGACGCGGCGCGGGCGTTCGAGATCCGCTCGGACCCGGCGGTGTCGAGGATGCTGAGCCTGGCCCGTTTCCCGCCGGACCGGGGCGAGACCGCCGACTGGTTCGCCGACCATGCCCGCGAGTGGGCCAAGGGTCTGGCATTCCGGTTCGCCATCGCGCGCCATGACCGGATGATCGGCCTCATCGACCTGGACGACGTCTCGGTGGACGGCCGGGAAGCGGAGATCGGCGTCTGGCTGGAGCAGGCCTGCTGGGGCCGGGGCTATGCCGGCGAGGCGGCGCGGGCGGTCGTGGACTGGGCGTTCGGCCCCCTTGGCCTCACCCGCATCCGGGCCGGCCACGCACAGGACAACGCCGGCTCGGCCCGCTTGGTGCAGGCCCTCGGCTTCCGACATGTCGGCGATGTCGCCGTGCCGTCGCGGTCACGCGGCGAGGATGTCCTCCAGCGCCGCTACGTTCTGCACAGGTCTTGAGCGCCGGTCACCCCTCTGTCACACAGCCGACACAGCTTCGAGACAATCGGTAAGTTATCCACAGGCCGCCCTGCCCGCGCGATAGAAGCCCGACGGCGACCGACCTACCTGTTCTCTCCGCGCACTGAAGGGCTGGGGGGCGTTCCGGCTCGCGCGGCCGCGCCTGCGGCGAACATCGCGAGGACTTTCCATGATCTCGAACTCGTCGGCCCGACGCGGCCTGGCCCTTTCCTGCGGCGTCGCCGCGCTGACCACGGCGCTGGCCGTCGCGGCTCCCGCCCTGGCCCAGGAGGCCACGGTCAGCGAGATCGTCGTCACCGCCCAGAAGCGCAGCGAAAACCTGCAGGACGTGCCGCTGTCGGTGGCCGCCGTCGAGGGTGAACGCCTGCAGAGCATGTTCGCCGGCGGCGACGACATCCTTAGCCTCGCCTCGCGCGTTCCGTCGCTCTACGCCGAGTCCTCGAACGGCCGGGTGGCGCCGCGCTTCTACATCCGTGGTCTCGGCAACGCCGACTTCGATCTCGCCGCCTCGCAGCCGGTCTCCGTCATCATGGACGACGTGGTGATGGAGAACGTGGTGCTGAAGAGCACGCCGCTGTTCGACCTCGACCGCGTGGAAGTGCTGCGCGGACCGCAGGGCACGCTGTTCGGCCGCAACACCACCGCCGGCATCGTCAAGTTCGACACCGTCAAGCCGGGCGACAGCCTGTCGTCGCGCTGGACCGCGACCTACGGCAGCTACGGCACCTTCACCTTTGACGGCGGCGTCGGCGGCCCGATCATCGACGGCAAGCTGGCGGCCCGCGCCTCGCTGCTCGTCCAGCACCGCGACGACTGGATCGACAACGCCTTCACCGGCGACAACAACGTGCTCGGCGGGTACGACGAGCTGGCCGTCCGCCTGCAGCTGCTGTTCACCCCGACCGAGGATCTCTCGGCCCTGCTGAGCTTCCGCAACCGCTCGCTGGACGGCACCTCGGCCGTGTTCCGCGCCAACGTGCTCTCGAAGGGCGGCAACAGCCTCAACGCCAACTATGACCGCGAGACGGTCTACTACGACGGCGGCGGCGACAACCCGCAGGCCTACGACGGCTGGGGTACCTCGCTGAAGGTCGAGTACAATCTCGCCGGCGCCACCCTGACCTCGATCACCGCGCTCGAGACGACCAACGGCTACAGCCGCGGCGACATCGACGGCGGAAACATGGTCACCGGCCCGGGCTTCATCCCCTTCCCGTCCGACACCACCGACGGCATCAAGGACCTTGACCAGTTCACCCAGGAACTCCGCCTGGCCAGCGACACCGACGGCCCGCTGAGCTGGCAGGTCGGCGCCTACTACTTCGACGCCGAGGCGGTGCTGCGCACCGATCCGGGCTTCGTCGCCGCCACCGAGCTGCGCCACGAGAACACCTCCTGGGCCGTGTTCGGTCAGGCCTCCTACCAGGTCACCGACCTCCTGAAGGTCACCGGCGGCCTGCGCTGGACCAGCGACGAAAAGACCCTGACCAACATCGTCGCCCCGATCCCGTTCGCGGCCGTCGAGGTTTCGGACGAGCAGGTCAGCTGGGACCTGAGCGCCTTCTACGACATCAGTGACAATGTGAGCCTGTTCGGTCGCGTGGCCCGCGGCTTCCGCGGCCCGACGATCCAGGGCCGCGACGTGGCCTTCTTCGGCGCGCCCTCGGTCGCGCAGTCGGAAACCATCGTGTCGTGGGAAGCCGGCTTCAAGAGCGAGCTGTTCGATCGCCGCGTCCGCCTCAACGGCGCGCTGTTCACCTACACCATCTCCGATCCGCAGTTCAGCGCGGTCGGCGGCGCGGGCAACAACACGATCCTGCTCAACGCCGACGAGGGCAAGGCCTGGGGCTTCGAGGTCGACGGCGAATGGGTCGTCAGCGACAACCTCGTGCTGACCGCCGGCTACAGCTACGCCGACACCGAGATCAACGACTCCAGCCTGACGGTCGCCGTCTGCGGCTCCGGCCAGTGCACGCCGACCGATCCGGTCGCCGCTGTCGGTCGTGTCTTCATCGACGGCAATCCGTTCCCCAACGCGCCGGAGTACATCTTCGACATGACCGCGCGCTTCAGCCTGCCGGTCGGCAATGGCGGCGAGCTGTTCGCCTTCACCGACTGGAGCGTCCAGGGCAAGACCAACCTGTTCCTCTACGAGTCGCGTGAGTACTTCACCGAAGGCAACTTCGAAGGCGGCTTGAAGTTCGGCTACGCCCGCGACGACGGCTCGTGGGAACTGGCCGTGTTCGGTCGGAACATCACCGACGAGGACAACATCAAGGGCGGTATCGACTTCAACAACAACACCGCCTTCGTGAACGAGCCGCGCGTCGTCGGCGTCTCGCTGACCGCGCGCCTGCCGTAAGGCGGGCCGTCACGGCTGAGAACGGCAAGGGCCGGGGAGCGATCCCCGGCCCTTTCTGCGTCTAGCCCTTGCACTCGCCCGAGTACGCGACGCTGACGCCGGCCGAGGCCGCGGTGCAGGCGTTGCCGTAGGTCTTGCCGTCCGCGCCGCAGACGGGGCGGTACTCGCGGGTGCAGACCTGCGGCCGCTTGCGACAGACGCCGGCCCCGTCGGCGGCCTGCTGCATCTCGGGCGTCATCGAACAGTAGAGGCCGTCCTGGCACCGGAAGCCGGCGATGCCGCCACACATACCGCCCTCACTGCGAGGCGCGCGGGGATCAGGTGCGGGGCCGCCGTCGCCCTGGCAGGCCGACAGGGTCACAGCCGCCAAGGCGGCAAGGGCGAGGGTGCGCAGGGTCATCGCAGGCTCCGGAGGCGGTCTGCCAGCAGTACGCGCCGCCACGCGGGAGGTTGCAAGCCGCCCTCGCCTAGAGCCCCAGCTTCGCCTTCAGGATCTCGTTGACGGCGGCCGGATTGGCCTTGCCGCCGGTCTCCTTCATCACCTGGCCGACGAACCAGCCGATGGCCTGGGGCTTTTCCTTCACCGCGGCGGCCTTGTCGGGGTTGGCGGCGATCAGGGCGTCGACGGCGGTCTCGATGGCGCCGGTGTCGGTGATCTGGACCAGGCCGTGCTTCTCGACGATGGCGGCCGGCGCCCCCTCCCCGTCCCACATGTGTTCGAACACCGTGCGGGCGATCTTGCCGGAGATGGTGCCGTCCTCGATCAGCCCGACCAGGGCGCCGATGTCGGCGGCGCTGATCGGCGAGGCGGTGATCTCCAGCCCGTCCTTGCCGAGCCGGCCCAGCAGGTCGTTCAGCGTCCAGTTGGCGACCAGCTTGGCGTCGCGGCCCTTGGCGGCTTCCTCGAAGAAGGCGGCCACCTCGCCGTCCGAGATCAGCACCGAGGCGTCATAGGCCGACAGGCCGTAGTCGGCCATCAGCCGCGCCTTCTTGGCGTCGGGCAGTTCCGGCAGGCCGGCCTCGATTTCCTTGACCCAGGCGGGGTCGAGGACCAGCGGCAGCAGGTCGGGATCGGGGAAGTAGCGGTAGTCGTGCGCCTCTTCCTTGGACCGCATCGAGCGGGTCTCGTTCTTGGTCGGATCGTACAGGCGCGTTTCCTGATCGACCTTGCCCCCGTCCTCGAGGATCTCGATCTGGCGGCGGGCCTCGACGTTGATGGCCTGCTGGATGAAGCGGTAGGAGTTGACGTTCTTGATCTCGCAGCGCGTGCCCAGGTGGCTGAAGCTGCCGGTCTCGCGGAACTTCTCGTAGTCGCCGGGACGGCAGACCGACACGTTGACGTCGGCGCGCAGGTTGCCCTTCTCCATGTCACCGTCGCAGGTGCCCAGGGTGATCAGGATGGCGCGCAGCTTCTTGACGTAAGCCGCTGCATCTTCAGGCGAACGCATGTCCGGCTTGCTGACGATCTCCATCAGCGCCGTGCCCGAGCGGTTCAGGTCGACGTAGGTCGCCTTCGGATCCAGGTCGTGGATCGACTTGCCGGCGTCCTGCTCCAGGTGCAGCCGCTCGATGCGCACGGTGAAGCTGGTCCCGTCGATGCGGTCGACGATGACCTCGCCCTCGCCGACGATCGGGAACTCGAACTGGCTGATCTGGTAGCCCTGCGGCAGGTCCGGATAGAAGTAGTTCTTGCGGTCGAACCGGCTCTTCAGGTTGATCTGCGCCTTCAGGCCGAGGCCCGTGCGCACCGCCTGCTCGACGCAGTATTTGTTGAGCACCGGCAGCATGCCCGGCATGGCGGCGTCAACCAGCGAAACCTGCTCGTTGGGCCCGGCCCCGAAGCCGACGGCCGCGCCGCTGAACAGCTTGGAGTTGGACGCCACCTGGGCGTGGACTTCCAGCCCGAGGACGATTTCCCAGTCGCCGGTGCGGCCCTTGAGGGTGAATGCGTTCGTCATCTCTACCACCACCGCTCCGCCTTGGCCCGGAAGCCGGCCGCCTTCTCCAGCGCGCCGGCGACCGAGAACACCGTGCCCTCGTCCAGCGCCCGGCCGATGACCTGCAGGCCCAGCGGCAGGCCGCCGCTGTCCAGGCCCGCCGGCACGCTGATCGACGGCAGGCCGGCCAGGTTGGTCGTCACCGTGAAGACGTCGTTCAGGTACATGGCGATCGGGTCGGCGTTGCGCTCGCCCAGCGCGAAGGCCGCCGAGGGGGCGGTCGGGGTCAGCAGGGCGTCGCAGGTCTGCCAGGCCTGGTCGAAGTCGTCGGCGATGCGCCGGCGGACCTTCTGGGCCTTGAGGTAGTAGGCGTCGTAGTAGCCGGCGCTGAGCACATAGGTGCCGATCAGGATGCGGCGCTTGACCTCCTGGCCAAAGCCCTCGGCCCGGGTGTTCTCGTAGATCTCGGTCAGGTTGCCGCCCTCGGCCCGGAAGCCGTAGCGCATGCCGTCGTAGCGGGCGAGGTTCGAGGACGCCTCGGCCGGGGCCACGATGTAGTAGGCCGGCAGCGCGTACTTCGTATGGGGCAGCGAGACCTCGACGATCTCGGCGCCGGCCTCCTTCAGCCAGTCGATGCCGTCCTGCCAGAGCTTCTCGATCTCGGCCGGCATGCCGTCGACGCGGTATTCCTTCGGCACGCCGATGCGCAGGCCCTTCACCGACCTGCCGACGTAGGGCGCCCAGTCGGGCGTCTCGACGTCGAGGCTGGTGGAGTCCCTGGGGTCATGGCCGGCCATGCTGGTCAGCAGGATGGCGGCGTCCTCGACCGTCTTGGCGATCGGGCCGGCCTGGTCCAGCGAGCTGGCGAAGGCGACGATGCCCCAGCGCGAGCAGCGGCCGTAGGTCGGCTTGATGCCGACCGTGCCGGTGAAGGCGGCCGGCTGGCGGATCGAGCCGCCGGTGTCGGTCGCCGTGGCGCCCAGGCAGAGGTCCGCCGCCACCGCCGCCGCCGAGCCGCCCGACGAGCCGCCGGGGGTCAGGGCCTTGTTGCCGCCGCTGGCCGACTTCCACGGGTTGATGACGTTGCCGAAGGCGGACGTCTCGTTGGACGAGCCCATGGCGAACTCGTCGAGGTTCAACTTGCCCAGCATGACCGCGCCGTCGTCGAACAGGTTGGCGGTGACGGTGGACTCGTACTCGGGGACGAAGTTGCCGAGGATCCTGCTGCAGGCCGTCGAGCGGACGCCCTTGGTGCAGAAAAGGTCCTTGATGCCCAGCGGCGCGCCTTCCAGCCGCCCGGCGTCGCCCGAGGCGATGCGGGCGTCGGCGGCGGCGGCCATCTCGAGCGCCTTGTCCGGCGTCTCGAGGACAAAGGCGTTCAGCGGCCGCGCGGCCTCGACGGCCGCGATGTGGGCGCGGGTGATCTCGACGGACGAGAAGGACTTGCTCTTCAGGCCATCAAGAGCGGCCTTGAGAGTGAGTTTGGTCAGTTCGGACATGGCTACTCGACCACCTTCGGCACGACATAGAACCCGTCGGTGCTCTTCGGGGCGTTGGAGAGGACGCGGGCGGCGTCGCCGCCGTCGGTGACGACGTCGTCGCGCAGCGTCAGGGTGGCGTGGACGACGGACGTCAACGGCTCGACGCCGTCGGTGTCGACCTCGGCAAGCTGCTCGATCCACTGCAGGATGCCGTTGAGTTCCTGGACGAGCGGCTCGATGCGCTCTTCAGGTTCGGCGATACGGGCGAGCCGGGCGACCTTGCGGACGGTCGCGGCGTCGATGGCCATCGTGGCCTCCTTTGTCTTGAACGCCGGGGTTACCCGCCCAAGGGGCGATATTGCAAGCTGTTCGCCCGCTTTCGCGCTAGAGACGGCGCAAATGCCTGTCCTCGACATCACAGACCTCGCCGCCGCCCTGCCGCAGTACGCGCCCCTCGTCGGGCTCGACCCGGGCGAGAAGACCATCGGCGTCGCCGTCTCCGACGTCACCCGCACGGTGGCCAGCCCGCTTCACACCATCGAGAAGACCAAGTTCACCAAGGACGCCGAGGCGCTGTTCAAGCTGATGGACAGCCGGGGCGCCGTCGGAATCGTCATCGGCCTGCCGATGAACATGGACGGCAGCGAGGGCGTCCGGGCCCAGTCCAACCGCGCCCTGGCCCGCAACCTCCTGCGCCTCAAGGACCTGCCCATAGCCTTCTGGGACGAGCGGCTGTCGACGGCGGCGGTGACCCGGGTGCTGATCGACGAGCACGACGTCAACCGCAAGCGCCGGGCCGAGGTCGTCGACAAGATGGCCGCCGCCTGGATCCTCCAGGGCGCGCTGGAGCGGATGCGGAACGCCGGCTAGCGATGGAGATCGCCGTCACCCCCGCCACCGAAGCCGACCGCGCCCTCATCGCGGGGCTGATGCAGTTCTACGTCTACGACTTCTCGGAGATGCATCCAGGCGAGCTGGAACGGTTCGCCGTCGAGCCGGACGGGCTGTTCGGGCCCTATCCAGGTCTCGACAGCTACCGGGGCGAGGACGGCCGCTGGCCGCTGGTCATCCGGCGCGGCGGCGCGCCGATCGGGTTCGTGCTGATCAATCAGGTCAGCCACCGCGACGGCGGCTTCGTGGAGCGCAACATGGCCGAGTTCTTCGTCATGCGGCAGCACCGTCGCGGCGGTCTGGCGACCGAGGCGCTGCGCCAGGTCCTGGCCCGGCATCCGGGCCGCTGGGAGGCCGCCGTCCTCGCCCGCAACACCGGCGCCCTCGCCTTCTGGCCCCGCGCGCTGGCGGCCTGCGGGGTCAGGGACCTCGTCGCCGTTCAGGGCGACGGCGTCCACTGGACCGGGCCGATCTGGACGTTCGCCTGCTGAACGCGTCGCCCGCAAAGGCCTTGCGTCCTTTGACACGCCCGCTAAGCGGGCTGCTCAGGATGACAGACTCAGCACCGCCCGGGATCGCCCCATGACCGCCATCCTGCTGGGCGTGCTGCCCGTTTTCGCGATGATCGCGCTGGGCTGGGCGCTGAAGGCGTCGAGGTTCATTCCCGAGCCGAGCTGGCCGCCGATCGAACGTCTGACCTATTTCGTCTTCTACCCCGGGTTCCTGATGCCGGCCGTCTGGAAGGCCGACTTCAGCGCCCTGTCGGCCGGTCCGCTGGCGTTCGGCACGGTCGGCGCGATCCTGCTGGTGGCTCTTGTGATGCTGCTGGCCAAGCCGCTGATCCGCCTGCCGGACCCCGGCTACACCAGCGTCTTCCAGGGCTGTCTGCGCTGGAACACCTTCGTCTTCCTGCCGCTGGTGGCGGTGGTCTACGGGGCCGAGGGCGCGGGCCTCGGGGCCATGATCATGGGCGCCCTGATCCCGGCCATCAACGTCGTCTGCGTGCTGGTCATGGCGAAGTGGGGCGAAGGCCAGGGCGGCGGCTGGAGGACGGCGCTGCTGGGCCTGGTCCGCAACCCGGTCCTGTGGGGCTGCGCGGTCGGGGCTCTGTTCAACGTGCTGAAGGTTCCGCAACTGCCGGTGCTGATGAGCACCATCGAGCTACTGTCCAGCGCCGCCCTGACCCTCGGGCTGGTGGTGGCCGGCGCGGGCCTCAACTTCGGATACGTCCGCCGCAACAAGCTGACGATCGTGGCGGTCAGCGCGGTGAAGCTGCTGGTGCTGCCCGTGCTGATGTGGGGCCTGACCCGGCTGGCGGGCGGCGATCAGACGGCCCAGGGCATCGCCCTGCTCGTCGGCTCAGCCCCCGGGGCGGCGGCCTCCTACGTCCTGGCGCGGCAGATGGGCGGCGACGCGCCGCTGATGGCCGGGGTGGTGGCCTTCACGACCGCGGCCAGCCTGGTGACGATACCGGCGCTGTTGTTGGTGTTTCACCTGGCGTAGGGGGGTGGCAGGCGCATTGCGTCCTTCGACACGCCGCTGCGCGGCTGCTCAGGATGACTAGGTCGGAAGGCTGCCCTCCCACGTCATGCTGAGCAGCGCTCGAAGCGCGCGTGTCGAACCACGCAGGGCGACGGCCGCCTCACCACGCATGGCTGGCCCGGACCAGCCGGGCCATGACGGCGGGGAGAGAGCTACAGCTTGTCGCCCCTGTGGAGCGGATCGGGCAGCGCCTCTCCGTCCGCCACGAAGCTCAGCGATACCGAGTTGATGCAGTAGCGCAGGCGGGTCGGCGGCGGGCCGTCGGGGAAGACGTGGCCCTGGTGGCTGCCGCAGCGGGCGCAGATCGTCTCGATGCGCAGCATGCCGTAGCTGGTGTCCCGCACCTCGCCGACATGGGTCTCGTCCAGCGGGGCGTAGAAGCTCGGCCAGCCGGTGCCGCTCTCGAACTTGGTCTCGAACCGGAACAGCGGCAGGCCGCACAGCCGGCAGCAGTAGGCGCCCGGGCGCTTTTCGCCGAGCAGGCCGCCGCAGAAGGGCGCCTCGGTGCCGTGGTGCAGCAGCACCTCGGCCTCTTCGCGGGTGAGATCGGCCTCCAGACGCGCGCGCTCGGCGTCGGAGGGCGGGGTGAGGTCGAAGCCAGAAGGGGAAACGGTCATGCGACGAATGTAGGGCCTCGCGGCCCCTTCGGAAAGTCGCCGACGAGGCATGGCGCGGCGCGGGGTCGTTCCATATCTTCCCATCAAGGCCATTCGACGGAGATCGCCCGATGCTCACCGCCACCACCCATTCCATCGCCGAACGTCCCACCACCCAGACACTGGGCGTCGTCGCCGGCGAGGCGATCATCGGCGCCCACATCTTCAAGGATCTGTTCGCCGGCATCCGCGACATCGTCGGCGGCCGGGCGGCCAGCTACGAGGACACCCTCCGCGAGGCGCGCCAGACGGCCACGCGGGATATGGTCGAGGCCGCCCAGCGCCTCGGCGCCGACGCGGTGGTCGGGGTCGACTACGACTATGAGACCATCGGCCAGAACGGCAGCATGCTCATGGTCTCGGCCACCGGCACGGCGGTGAAGCTGGGCTGAGGCCCGCGCCGCGCTATCTGACGGGGGATGACAGCCCCCTGCCCGCTTGAGAGCTTGCCCGCCGACGGCTGCGCCGTGGTCGTCGGGGCCGGCGGCGGCATCGGCGCCGCGCTGGCTGAGGCGCTGGCGGCCAGCCGGCGATTTACGGCGGTCCACGCCCTGCGCCGCGCAGATCTGGACCTCGAGGATGAAGCCTCCATCTCCGCCGCCGCGGGCCGACTGGATGCGCCGCCGCGCCTGGTCATCGTCGCCACAGGTCTGCTGCACGGCCGGGGCGTAACGCCGGAGAAGGCGCTGCGGGCGGTCGATCCGGCGGCGATGCTACGGAGCTACGCGGTCAATGCCGTCGGGCCGTTGCTGGTCGCCAAGCATTTCACGCCGCTGTTTCCGCGCGCCGGAAAGGCCACTTTCGCGGCGCTGTCGGCGCGGGTCGGCAGCCTCGGCGACAACCGGCTGGGCGGCTGGCACAGCTACCGCGCCTCCAAGGCGGCGCTCAACATGCTGCTGCGCAACCTTGCCATCGAACTGGCGCGCAGCCGGCCGCAGGCGGTCTGCCTGGCGCTGCACCCCGGCACCGTCGACACCGGTCTCAGCGCGCCGTTTCAGGGCGCCGTTCCGGACGCGCGGCTGTTCACGCCGGCCTACAGCGCGGGCCGTCTGCTGGAGGTGATCGATCATCGGGGCCCGGACGACAGCGGCGGCGTTTTCGACTGGGCCGACACCCCTGTGCCGTGGTGACGCTACGTCCACGCCTGTCAGGCGTTGCCAAGCCCGCCCATGCGGTCTAACCCGCTGCGCAACAATCGTGCGCAAGGGACGACCGCAGGCCTATGTTCTCGAAGATTCTGATCGCCAACCGGGGTGAAATCGCGGTTCGGGTCATCAAGACCTGCCGCCGGATGGGGATCAAGACGGTCGTCGTCTATTCCGAAGCCGACGCCGACAGCCTGGCGGTCGAAATGGCCGACGAGGTCGTGTTCATCGGCCCGGCTCCGGCCAGCGAATCCTACCTGGTGCAGGACAAGATCATCGCCGCCTGCAAGCAGACGGGTGCACAGGCCGTGCACCCGGGCTTCGGCTTCCTGTCGGAGAACGCCAGCTTCGCCCAGCGCTGCGCCGACGAGGGCATCGTCTTCATCGGTCCCAACCCCGGCGCGATCAGCGCCATGGGCGACAAGATCGAGTCCAAGAAGTTCGCCGAGAAGGCCGGCGTCAGCTGCGTGCCCGGCCACATCGGCGAGATCGACGACACCGCCCACGCCGTGAAGATCTCCGAGGAGATCGGCTATCCGGTGATGATCAAGGCGTCGGCCGGCGGTGGCGGCAAGGGCATCCGCGTCGCCCACAATCGCCAGGACGTCGAGGAAGGCTTCCCGGCCGTCCGCGCCGAGGCCAGGTCCAGCTTCGGCGACGACCGCATCTTCATCGAGAAGTTCATCACCAGCCCGCGCCATATCGAGATCCAGGTGCTGGGCGACAAGCACGGCAACGTCGTGCACCTGTTCGAGCGCGAATGCTCGATCCAGCGCCGTAACCAGAAGGTCATCGAGGAGGCGCCGAGCCCCCTGCTCGACGAGGCCACCCGCGCCGCCATGGGCGCCCAGGCCGTCGCCCTGGCCAAGGCCGTGAACTACGACAGCGCCGGCACCGTCGAGTTCGTCGCCGGTCAGGACAAGAGCTTCTACTTCCTGGAAATGAACACCCGCCTGCAGGTCGAGCACCCGGTCACCGAGCTGATCACCGGCCTCGATCTGGTCGAGCAGATGCTCCGCTCCGCCGCCGGCGAGACGATGGCGTTCGGCCAGGACGATCTGAAGATCAACGGCTGGGCGATCGAGAGCCGCATCTACGCCGAGGACCCCTACCGCAAGTTCCTGCCGTCCATCGGACGCCTGGTCCGCTACGACCCGCCGGTCGAGGGCGAGCATGAGGGCTATACGGTCCGCAACGACGCCGGCGTCCGCGAGGGCGACGAGATCTCGATGTTCTACGACCCGATGATCTCCAAGCTCTGTACCTGGGCGCCGACGCGTCTGGCCGCCGTCGATGGCATGGCCCGGGCGCTGGAGGACTTCCACATCGAGGGGCTGGGCCAGAACATCCCCTTCCTGGCCGCCGTCATGGACCAGGAGCGGTTCCGGTCCGGCAAGCTGTCGACCAGCTATATCGTCGACGAATTCCCCGAGGGCTTTGACGGCACGACGCCGACCGCCTTCCAGACCGACGTCCTGACCGCCGCCGGCGTGGCCATGCACCGCGTCCTGTCGGCCCGCGCCGGATCGCCGGCCCGCAACGACTGGGTGGTCTTCGTCGGCCATGCCGGTCGCGCGGTGGCCGTGGCCGACACGGGCGAGGGCCTGACCCTCACCCTGGCCGACGACGGCCGGGTGCTGAGCCTGACCGACGTCGTCTGGCGGCCGGGCCAGGCGCAGTTCCGCGGCCGGCTGGACGGCAAGGCGTTCACGGTCAACGTCGCCCCCGCCGCCGAGGGCTTCGTGATCCGCCACCGCGCGGCCAAACAGAAGGTGCTGGTCCTCTCGCCGCGCTCGGCCGAGCTGCACGGCAAGATCCCGGAAAAGAAGCCCGCCGACACCAGCAAGATGATCATCTCGCCCATGCCGGGCCTGGTGGTCAGCATGGACGTCGAGGTCGGCCAGACCGTCCGCGAGGGCGAGGTGGTCTGCGTCATCGAGGCGATGAAGATGCAGAACATCATCCGCGCCGAACGCGAGGGCGTGGTGAAGGTGGTCTCCGCCAAGGGCGGCGACAGCGTCGCGGCCGACGAGGTTCTGGTCGAGTTCGGCTGATCGGTGCAGACTACCCCCGGTTGAGGGGGAATCGCTCATGACGCTTCAGGACAAGCTGTTCGGATTTCGGGGCCGTGTCCGACGGAAGGACTGGTGGTGGCTGAACATCCTGGTCGGCATCGCACAGATCATCACGATGTTCGCCCTGGCCTCGGTCGTGTCCATCGCCAACCTCGGGTCTTCGACGACGCCGGTCGCACCGTTCGAAGCCGTCGCCGCCCTTCCCGCCTACATCCTGTTGCCGATACAGCTGGCGTTCCTGTGGCCGACGCTGGCGCTGTCGACGCAGCGGCTTCGCGACCGGGGCTGGTCGGCCTGGCCGATCGTCGCCTACTACGTCGTGATCTACGGCGTCGACTACCTCCCCGAGACGGCGACGTCGTGGTTCACCGGACTGGCCCCCGGGCAGCAATCGCCGCTGCTCATGGCCTGGGGCTTGCTCTGGATAGGCATGGCGCTCGGGTTCTTTGTGGTCCTCGGCTTTCTCGACGGCACGCAGGGGCCCAACAGGTACGGGCCCTCGCCCAAGGGTATCGGCGCCCAGTCCCCGGCGGCGCTGTTCGACTGATCCTCGCGGCGGGACAGTCAGCCCGCTCCGTGATCGCCCGGGCGCTGTCCCGCGCCTGGGCCGTTCCCCTCGGGCCGGAAGCACACTAGATAGGGTGCAGGTACAGCGGACTCGGAGCGCCCCCTCGCATGAGCGGTCAGATCGACTGGATGGAGCTTTTCTTCTCCTCCACGGGCCGCGTCGCGCGCGGGCCGTTCCTGATCGCCGCCGCCGTGCTGATCACGATTGCAGCGGTCTATGAGGCGGCGGTCGGGCCCACCACCCACTTCCTGACCGGTTGGTTCGTCTATCCGGGCCTGCTGTTCTCCGGCTGCTGCGTGCTGTCGCGCCGGCTGCACGACCGGGGTCGATCAGGATGGCTGGCCGCCATCCTCCTGCTGGCCCTGGCGCTGGCCTGGCCGCGGCCTGACGGGCTGATCGACTATATCGCCGCCGTGGTGGTCGTCTGGGCCGTGGTCGAACTGGGCGTCATGCCCGGCGAACAGGGCGCCAACCGCTTCGGCCCCAACCCCATGCGGCCTGCACAGGCCTAGGAGTCCTCTTCATGCGCACGCTTCTCGTCACCGCCCTCGCCTTCGCGATCGCCGGGCCGGCCGTCGCCGCCGAGCCGGCCGCCGCCGACACCGATCCCGCCGTCGCGGCCCTCAAGGACGTGGCCCGCAGCGCCAAGAACCTGCGCTTCCGCAAGCTGCGCCTCAGCCCGTCCGGCGACGTCTGCGGCATGGTGCGCACCAGCGCCGACGCCCGCGACATGGAGTTCGTCTGGACCAAGGCCTCGGGCGAGATCTGGATCATGGAAGCCCCGACCGAGCCCAACACCGGCTTCGTCTTCGGCGCCCCCCACCTGCGCCGCTCGACCGAGCGCGCCGACTTCCGCGCCTGGAAGGCCTGCGGCCAGGAATAGGGCCGTCAGGGGGCCGGGGCCTCGGCCACGGCCCCGAACACCCGCGTGAACGCCGCCTTCAGGGCCGCGTCCGCCTCGTCCATGCTGACCGGCAGGCCGAGGTCGACCAGGCTGGTCACCCCGTGAGCCGTCTGGCCGCAGGGCACGATGCCGTCGAAATGCGACAGGTCCGGCTCGACGTTCAGGCTGATGCCGTGGAAACTGACCCAGCGGCGCAGCTTGACCCCGATGGCGGCAATCTTGTCCTCGCGGGACCAGCCGGGCCCCTTGCGCTCGACCCAGACCCCGACGCGACCCTCGCGCGGTCCGCCTTCGACATTGAAGGCCGACAGGGCGTCGATGACCCAGGCCTCCAGCGCGGCGACGAAGGCCCGTACGTCGCGCCCCCGCCGGGTCAGGTCCAGCATCACATAGACCACCCGCTGGCCCGGCCCGTGATAGGTGTACTGGCCGCCCCGGCCGCTCTCGAACACCGGAAACCGGTCCGGGTCGAGCAGGTCCGTCGCCCGGGCCGACACGCCGGCGGTATAGAGGGGCGGATGTTCCAGCAGCCAGACCAGCTCTCCGGCCGTCCCCTCGGCGATGGCCGCCGCCCGGGCTTCCATCGCAGCGACCGCCTCGGGATAGGACACGGGCGAGGTCGACACCGCCCAGGCGGCGGGAAGGCCGTCGTCGCGACCGAATAGCGCGGTCGGAGCGGCGGGATTTAACGGCTGGTCAAGCATGCTGCCCGCAATGTGGCGCTTCAGCGCGAGTTGCGCGAGAGGGGCTGCGTTTTCGTGAGTCAGGTCAAGGCCGTCAACGTCGATATCGCGGTGCTTCTGGGGCGCTCGACCCTGCCGATGCAGCAGCTGCTGCGCATGGGCCGGGGGGCGGTGATTCCGCTCGACGCCAAGGTCAATGACGAGGTCTGGATCCTCGCCAACAACCACCCGGTGGCCCGCGGGGAAATCCAGATCAACGACGACCGCATCAGCATCGCCGTCACCGGCCCCGCCGACGTCTACGACTTCATGGCCGGCGGCGGGTGACCACAGCCTCGGCGGTGGGCCGCGTCGATCTCCGCCAGCGTCTCCTCGAGCAGGCCACGGGCATCCTCGGCGAGTGCTTCGAAGAAGCCTTCGAACAGATCTGATCGGGCGTCTTCCGCCGCACCGGCGGCAATCTCGCCGAGCACCTTCATGTGCGCCGTTATGGCGGCCTGCCGGCTCTGTCGGCGGGCGTCTTCATACGCCTTGAGGCGCGCGCGGCTGGGGCGTGGCTTGGACACGGCTCTTCCTTGGTTGGCGCGGGTTCGCGACCCGCCACGAATGAACAGGTTGGGGAGGTGGTGCGGAGCGTTCCGGGTTCACCCCGGAAGTCTGTGTGTGAACGTGCGAACGGTGGTGCGAACCAGAGCGCTCCGCGAAGTCCGTTATCCGGAAGCTTCCGCTCGGCAGCCGTATTCGGGCTTAGCCGGAGCGCCTCCGACGGGCGGGCAAGGCAGCGGCCTCGTCCCGGACCGGATGAGTAACCCCCTCACCCCAGAGCCGCAGGCGAAGCCGAAGGCTCCCCAAGCGACGTCCCCGCTCGAACTCCATCCCGACGCCGCAAGGTCGCTGGCCATGCGCCCTCCCCGTGCGACGGGACGAGGGGAAGCATACGGGTGGCGGAACGGAGGGGGATAAAATCATTCTATCCCCCCATTCCGTCCTCGCCCGACAGGGAGAGGATAGAAGTACAGCGCCGCCTAGAGCGGGATGTTGTCGTGCTTCTTCCAGGGGTTGGCCAACTGCTTGCCGCGCAGGCCCTTCAGAGCCCGGGCGATGCGGCGGCGGGTGCCGTGCGGCTTGATGACGTCGTCGATGTAGCCGCGGCTGGCGGCGACGAACGGGTTGGCGAAGCGGTCCTTGTACTCGGCTTCCCGCTCGGCCAGCTTCTCGGGATCGTTCATCTCGGCGCGGAAGATGATTTCCACCGCCCCCTTGGCGCCCATGACCGCGATCTCGGCGGTCGGCCAGGCGTAGTTGACGTCGCCGCGCAGGTGCTTGGAGCTCATCACGTCATAGGCGCCGCCGTAGGCCTTGCGGGTGATGACCGTGACCTTGGGCACGGTGGCCTCGGCATAGGCGAACAGCAGCTTGGCGCCGTGCTTGATCAGGCCGCCGTACTCCTGCTTGGTGCCCGGCATGAAGCCCGGGACGTCGACCAGGGTGAGGATCGGGATGTTGAAGGCGTCGCAGAAGCGGACGAAGCGCGCGGCCTTGCGGCTGGAGTCGATGTCCAGCACCCCGGCCAGCACCTGCGGCTGGTTGGCGACGATGCCGACGCTCTCGCCATCGATCCGGGCGAAGCCACAGATGATGTTCTTGGCCCATTCACTTGAGATTTCGAAGAAATCCGCCTCGTCGACGACCTTGAGGATCAGCTCCTTCATGTCGTAGGGCTTGTTCGGATTGGCCGGAACAAGGGTGTCCAGGCTCATCTCGTCGCGCATCGGATCGTCGAAGGTCTCGCGCACCGGGGCCTTGTCGCGGTTCGACGACGGCAGGAAATCGACCAGGCGGCGGACCTGGGTCAGGGCCTCGAGGTCGTTCTCGAACGCGCCCTCGGCGACGCCGGACTTGGCCGCATGGACCCGGGCGCCGCCCAGCTCCTCGGCGGTGACGATCTCGTTGGTCACCGTCTTCACGACGTCCGGACCGGTCACGAACATGTAGCTCGTGTCCTTCACCATGAAGATGAAGTCGGTCATGGCCGGGGAATAGACGTCGCCCCCGGCGCAGGGGCCCATGATGACGCTGATCTGCGGCACCACGCCCGAGGACAGCACGTTCTCCATGAAGATGTCGGCGTAGCCGGCGAGGCTGTCGACCCCTTCCTGGATGCGGGCGCCGCCGGCGTCGAACAGGCCGATGATCGGCGCGCCGACCCGGGCGGCCGCGCGCTGCACCTTGACGATCTTCTGGGCGTGGGCGCCGCTCAGCGAGCCGCCGAACACCGTGAAGTCCTTGGAGAAGACGTAGACGACCTTGCCGTTGATCGTGCCCCAGCCGGTGACGACGCCGTCGCCCGGGATCCTCTGCTCCTGCATGCCGAAGTCATGGCTGCGGTGCTCGACGAACATGTCGTATTCTTCGAAGGAGCCTTCATCGAGCAGCAGGTCGATGCGCTCGCGCGCCGTCAGCTTGCCCTTGGCATGCTGGCTGGCCACGCGCTTCTCGCCGCCGCCGGCCCGCGCCTGATCGCGCCGCTTCTCAAGCTCTTCCAGGATGTGCTTCACGCCGTCGTCCCCCTTACAAGGTCAGGCACGGGTTAAAGCCGTGACGGGGGCATGACAAGGCGTTGATTTGGCTGACGCAACGGGAAGCGGCTGCTAGTCGAGCGCCCGGAACCAGCGCTCCAGCAACAGGGCCTCCTCCAGCCGGGCGGCGGTGCGGTCGGCGGCCTCGTAGTCGACGCCCCAGCGCGCCTCCTGCCAGGCCTCGTCGAGCCGGGCGATGTCGTGGGCGCCCTGCCCGTCCAGCCGGCCCCGCTGCAGCGCCAGGGCCAGGACCGCCGAGCCCAGGAGGCTGGACGCCTGCGCCAGGGCGGTCAGGCCGAAGTCGTCGAGGTCGAGCGACAGCGCCCGGGCCCGGGCCAGCGAGCCCTCGGGCTGGGCGCGGTGAATGATGCCGCCTACCGCCGTCAGCCGCAGGCCGAGATCCTCGTCCGCCCATGCCAGCAGCGGGTCCCAGGCCTCGCGCTGCGCCTCGACCAGGCTGGCGGGCGACTCAGCCCGGTAGCAGAGCAGGTCGGATCCGGCGTAGCGGGCGATTTCCTCGGCGACCTCCACGCGGACGCCGGCCACCCGGTCGATCGCCGTCGCCGCCAGCCGCTGGGCCGGCATGCGCAGGGTGTCGATCTCCTCGGCCTGGGCGTCCCAGTCCGCCGCCACCAGGGCGGCCAGCGCCGGTGTCGGCAGCACCACCTTGCGCCCCGACGGCGTCTTCGGGGACCGGCCATCGAGCAGCACGGCATGGCCGCCCTCTGCCTCGCCCACGGCCACGCCCTTGTAGAACCGCCTCGGCTTCTG
The DNA here is from genome assembly GCA_027487945.1 of Caulobacteraceae bacterium. Classification (GTDB taxonomy): domain Bacteria; phylum Pseudomonadota; class Alphaproteobacteria; order Caulobacterales; family Caulobacteraceae; genus Caulobacter. The sequence goes on along the minus strand of JAIYCQ010000043.1, from coordinate 38,365 downwards.
AACGCCGTCGCCCTTGCCGGTCACTGGAGTATCCTTCGATGGTCGTGGCGCGACGGACGGGCCGACGCACGGCGTTGAAGTGACCGAACCGCCCCGCAGTTTCAAGGACGCGCCGACAGTGCCCATGCCTTCAAGAGATGTTTCGGCGGCCATCGCGGTCACCCGCTTCGGCCTGGGGGCCCGCCCCGGCGAGCTGGCGGGGGTCGGCGGCGACCCGCGCGACTGGCTGCTGGCCCAGATTCGCCCCACCGGCGCCGATCAGCCCCAGGTCGGCGGCGAGACGTCGGCCGTCCGCATCCAGGCCTTCCGCGCCTACCAGACCGAACGCCGCGATATGCGCCGCGCCGATGGCGAGACGGCGTCCGACCGCGATCCTGTGCAGATCGCCGCCCGCATGCTGCGCGAGGGCACGGCGGTTGACTTTCTCGCCCGGGCGCGGCTGGCCGCGACCACGCCGGCCGGCTTCCGCGAGCGCTGGGCCCTGTTCTGGGCCAACCATTTCACCGTTTCGGCGGTCAAGCTGATCACGGCCACGGTGGCCGGTCCCTTCGAACAGGAGGCGATCCGGCCGCACGTGTTCGGCCGGTTCGAGGACCTGTTGATCGCCTCCACCGCCCACCCGGCCATGCTGCTCTACCTGGACCAGGCCCAGTCGGTCGGGCCAGGAAGCCAGGCGGCAGCCGTCCTCGCCCGTCGGCGTCGCGCCGGCGCTGCCGCCGGCGGCGGCCTGAACGAGAACCTGGCCCGCGAGATCCTCGAGCTGCACACGGTCGGCGTCGACGGCGGCTACAGCCAGGCGGACGTCACCGAGTTCGCCCGCGCCCTGACCGGCTGGAGCGTCGGCGGCCTGCGCGAGGCGGAGGACCGACAGGGCCGATTCGTCTTCCGGGCGGCGGCCCACGAGCCGGGCCCGCGCACGGTGATGGGCCGAAGCTACCGCCAGGACGAGGCCGCGCAGGCGGCGGCCATTCTCAGGGACCTGGCGGCCCACCCCGCCACCGCCCGGCACCTGGCCCGCAAGATCGCCCGACACTTCGTGGCCGACGAGCCGCCGCCCGGGCTGGTGTCGCGGCTGGAGGCGGCGTGGACGGCGTCGGACGGAAACCTGTCGGCTGTGGCGCGGGCCCTGGTCGAGGCGCCCGAGGCCTGGGAGCCCCGGCCGGCGAAGTTCAAGACGCCCTACGAGTTCCTGATCTCCAGCTGGCGGGCGATCGGCGGCCAGCCCGGCGCCATCGAGCATCTCGCCCCTCCCCTCAACGCCCTGGGCCAGCGCCCGTTCTCGGCGCCCTCGCCCAAGGGCTGGGACGAGACGGCCGCCACCTGGGCGGCGCCCGACGCGGTGATCAAGCGCATGGCCTGGGCCGAGGGCTTTTCCGCCGCGGTCGCCGGCGAGCTCGACCCTGATACCGTAGCGCGCGAGGCGCTCGGCGGCCGGCTGAGCGAACCTGTCCGGATCGCCGTCGCCCGCGCCGAGTCCCGTGAGGAAGCCCTGTCGATCCTGTTGATGAGCCCGGAGTTCCAGCGCCGATGACCCGCACCGACCTGTCCCGTCGCGGTCTGCTGTCCGCCGCCGCCGGCCTCGGCCTCACCGTCGGCTTCATGGGCCACGCCGCCCGCGCCGAAGGCGGCTCACACCGCAAGAAGATGATCACCGTCATCGCCCGGGGGGCCATGGACGGGCTGTCGGCCAGTCCGCCGGTCGGCGATCCCGACTATGCCGGTCTGCGCGGCCGGATCGCCATACCGGCTGACCAGGCGTTGAAACTGGACGCCACCTTCGCGCTGCACCCGGCGCTGGCGGGGGTCCATGGCCTGGCGCTGAAGGGCCAGGCGCGGATCGCGCCGGCCGTCGCCGGTCCCGACCGCGCCCGCTCGCACTTCGAGGCCCAGGACGTGCTGGAGAGCGGCGCCGCCGTCGTCTACGGGACCGCCTCGGGCTTCCTGAACCGGGCGCTGGAGGCGATGCCGGCGCGGAAGACCGAGGCGCTGTCGGTCGGGGCCACCGCCCCGCTGATCCTGCGCGGCAAGGTCCAGACCGGCTCGTGGTCGCCGGGCGCCGCCGCCGGGGGCAGCCCCCGCCTTCCCGCCATCCTCGGCGACCTCTACGCCGACGATCCCCTGCTCGGCCCGGCGCTCGCCCGAGGGCTTGAGACCGAGGCCATGGCCGCCATGGCCATGCAGGACAGCCCGGGGCAGGCGCCCGCGGTGATGGCCGGCGGCGGCGCCCAGGGCCTGGTCCGCCAGGGGCAGGCCCTGGCCCGGTCCATCGGCGCGACCGTGGCCGGCTTCATGCGGCAGGACAACGGACCGCAGATCGTGGCCATCTCCGTCGACGGCTGGGACACCCACGCCAACCAGGGCGCGGCCGAGGGCCAGCTGGCCAACCGACTGCTCTATCTCGACGCGCTGCTGATGGGCCTGCACGACGGGCTCGCGGCCGACTGGAAGGACACCGTCGTCGTGGTCGCCACCGAGTTTGGCCGCACGGCGCGGATCAACGGCACCGGCGGCACCGACCACGGCACCGGCTCGACCGCGTTCCTGCTGGGCGGCGGCCTCAAGCCCGGCGGCATCATCGGCGACTGGCCGACCCTCAAGGCCTCGGCGCTGTTCGAGGGGCGCGACACCCGGCCGACGCTGGACCTGCGCGGCCTGTTCAAGGGCGTGCTCGCCGACCACATGGGCCTGGACCGCCGGGCGCTGGACGCGACGGTGTTTCCGGACAGCGCCGGGGTGGCCCCGGTCAGCGGGCTGGTCTAGCCCCCTCGCGCCGGAGGCTAACGTCGGCTCGATCGGCCGCCACGCTTGCGGTCGAAGGGGTCGGGGTCGGCCTCGTGCTCGTCGAATCCGAAACGCTGGAAGCCTTCCTTCATCTCGCGGCTGAGCGGCGCCTCGACGGCGATCATCCCGGCGGAAGGGTGCGGGATAACCAGCCGGCGGGCGTGCAGCTGGAGTTGCAGCCCCTGCGACAGGGCCGCGCTCTTCTCGTCGCCGTATTTGGGATCGCCCAGGATCGGGTGGCCGATGGCCAGCATGTGGGCGCGCAGCTGGTGGGTGCGGCCGGTGTGCGGGCGCAGCGCCATCCAGCTGACCCTGGGGCCGGCGCGGCTGAGGGTCACGAACTCGGTCTCGGCCACCTCGCCCTTCGGGTCCTTGGGATCGACGGGCACGATCATCTCGCGGTCGTTGATGCCCTTCTTGGCCAGCGGGATGTCGATGATCCCCTCGGTCGGGTGCGGCGTGCCGACGACCAGCGCCCAGTAGGTCTTCTGCGCCTTGCGTCGGGCGAAGGCGCCCGACAGCTTCGCGGCCGCCGCCGGCGTCTTGCCGAGGACCAGCACCCCGGAGGTGTCACGGTCGAGGCGGTGCACCAGCCGGGGTCGCTCCAGCCCCTCGCCCCAGGCCGACAGCAGCTTGTCGACGTGGTGGGTGGTCTTGGTGCCGCCCTGCACGGCGAGGCCCGCCGGCTTGTTGAGGATGAGGACGTCCTCGTCCTCGTAGAGCACCAGCGACCGGGCGAAGGCGGCGTCGCGCGGCGACAGAGCCTTGCGCTCGGACTTGTCCGGCGCGTCCGGCAGCGGCGGCACCCGCACCTGCTGGCCGGCCTGCAACCGGCTGTCGGCCTTGGCCCGGGCGCCGTCGACGCGGATCTGGCCGCTGCGGGCCAGCTTCTGGATCTGGATCTGGGTCAGGTGCGGCCAGCGGCGGCGGAACCAGCGGTCCAGTCGCACACCGTCCTCGCCGGCCTCCGCCGCGTCCACGAACAGGGTTTTGACTTCGCGCGCGGTCATGCGGCCACCAGCTTTCGGACCAGCAGCATGCCGGCGAACAGCGCCGCCACCGAGGCGACGACGGAGAGGGTTGAATAGGCGAAGGCCGCGAGCCAGTCGCGTCGCTCGATCATCAGGGCGACGTCCAGCGAGAAGGCCGAGAACGTCGTAAAGCCGCCCAGCACCCCGACGCCCAGCAGCAACCGCCAGCGCTCCTGGTCCGCGCCGCCCCGCAGCGCCAGCACGCCGACCAGTACGCCCATGGCCAGTCCGCCAAGGACGTTGACCGCCAGCGTGCCCCAGGGCCAGCCGGCGCCGAACAGGCGCAGGGACTGGGTCCCGGTCAGGTAGCGGGCGACGGCGCCGATCGCCCCGCCGGCGGCCACGAGAAGCAGTTTGTCCATGCGCCCTTATGCGACGATGCGACGCCGCGCGCAAAGGCGGCCTGGAGCGCGGCGGCCTAGCGGCCCTCGCCCCGGCCGATGACGCGGACGATGTCGCGGGCGTCGTAGACGTCGGGCTGCCTGGGAACCGGCCCCTTGCCGGCCATGACTTCGAGCGTGCGCGACAGGGCCGGACCGCCGGACAGGTCGAAGCTGGTCCCGACCCCGACGCGCAGGCCGCCGCTCCGCCGCCAGCCGCCGCCCGAGCCGAGGCCGAGGCTCACGCGCGGCCCGCCTGCGGCGGCGCCGCCGACCGTTCGGTCGCTGCGATCCACCACCCGGAACCAGTCATAGCCGTCGCGCAACGCCACCTCCGCCGCCCGCAGCAGGGCATAGTCCGCCACCTGGGCCATCGGCGCCCCGCCGCCGCCCGTGTAGGTGACGCGATAGCGCCCGGTCTCGATGCGGTAGTCGCTGAACCCGACGCTGGTTCGCGCGCCCGTGGAGGGGGCGTAGACGGTGGGCGTGGCGCAGGCGGCCAGGCTCAGGGCCGCCGCGGTGACGATCAGGACGCGCTTCATGACGACTCCTCCGGCCTTACGGGGCTGCGTCCGGCTGCGGGTTTCCCGCAAGACCCAGCGCGCGCGCCAGCTGGGCCATATCAGCGGGCATCGGCGCCTCTATTGTGGCGGTCTGGCCGTCCGGGTGCGGATAGCTGAGCTTCACCGCGTGCAGCATCAGGCGCGGCACGGGATGGCCGCCGACCGTCAGGGCGCCGCCGTAGCGCACGTCGCCGACGATCGGGCGGCCGAGGCTGGCCATGTGCACGCGCAGCTGGTGCATGCGGCCGGTCTCGGGGCTGACCTCCATCAGCGCCGCTTCCGGCGTGGCCGCCAGGGTGCGGTAGCGGGTCTTCGCGCTCTCGGCGTCGGGGTGTTCGGGCTCGGTGACGCGCATATAGGCCTCGCGGCCGATGCTCTCGCGGCGCAGGGCGGCCTCGATCACCCCGCCCTTCGGCGACGGCGCGCCGGGGGCGACGATGGCCAGGTAGGTCTTCCGAAAGCGCTTGGCGATCATGGCCTTGCCGAGGAAACTTGCGGCCGGCTTTGTGCGGGCGGTCAGGATGACGCCGCTGGTGTCGCGGTCGAGCCGATGCACCAGCCGCGGCCGGTTGCCGCCCGCCGTGGCGAAGGCCCAGAGCAGCTCGTCCAGCGTATTGGCGTTGATCCGCCCACCCTGGCTGGACAGCCCCGGCGGCTTGTTCAGCGCGATGACGTGGGGGTCCTGATGGATCACCAGCCCGCGCGTGAAGGCGATCTCCTCGGGCGTGAGGGTTATCGGCGCTTCGTGGGCCTTGGCCTTGCGGGGGGGACGGGGACTCATAGCTCGGACAGCTTAGCCCGGCGCGGGGCCAGCCACACGCTCGCCGCGTTGACAGTCAGCCACAGCAGAACACCGCCGGCGACTGAGGTCGCCCAGCCGGATGGCCCGAATGACCAAACGAGTGAGATCGCAAAGGCGACAGCGAGCGGTCCATAGATCAGCAGCATCGGTAGAAGCCGCCATCTCGGTGGCCAGTAGCCGGCGGTCTCGACGAGCGAACCCGACTCTGTCCCTCGCAGAAACGGAAGCCATAGTGCGCACGCCACAATCGGCGAGACGAAGAGCATGCCGATTGTCGAGGAGATGATCGGAATGCCGATTGTGTCGGCCCAGTGGGGAAGCCGCTCTCTCGCGGACGCGTAGATCGGGTCGGCGACCAGACCCAGCCAGAAAAGCAGCAGGGCCGCCATAGTCAGACCCATGGCCGGGATCAGTCGCGATTGCCGCCGCCAGGGCCGCCAACGGAATGCGAATGCCACGCCAGCGACAAGGCTCCAGGCCAGGGCCAGATAGCCGAGATCGATGAGTGTCCAGCGAGGCGTCTCGTACTGCTGCAGGATGTCGAAGAAGCGGTCGGTGTAGCCTTGGCTCTCGAGATCCGCCCTGGTCTCCAGATGTTGTCCCCACTGGCGATCCAGGTCATCGAGCGCCCGTTCAGCGGCGGCTTCATCACTATAGCGGGGTGTGAAGAAGCCGATCGCGAGCAGCCCCACGCCCAGCACGGCAAGCACGACAGGGATCAGCAAGAGCCGTCGCATACGGACACCTTCTGGTTTGGCGCCCTCTAGGGGCGATAGCCGGATCGAGCGATGATGCAGCAACGAATGAGCCGCGGCCCAGAAAGCGCGCTCATCCGCCCTTCCCCTTCCGCATCGCCGCCCAGCGGTCCAGCCGCTCCTTGACCTTGGCCTCGTGGCCCTCGCCTTTCGGCTTGTAGAACACGCGCCGCTCCATCCCGTCCGGGAAGTAGTTCTGGCCGCTGAAACCTTCCTCGGTGTCGGGGTCGTAGGCGTAGCCCTTGCCGTAGCCGAGGTCCTTCATCAGCCGGGTCGGGGCGTTGAGGATGTGGGCGGGCGGAGTCAGGGAGCCGGTCTCCTTCGCCGCCTTCCGCGCCGCGCCGAAGGCCTTGTAGACGGCGTTGGATTTGGGCGCGCAGGCCATATGGACACAGGCCTGGGCCAGGGCCAGCTCGCCCTCCGGGCTGCCCATGAAGCCATAGGCATCCTTGGCCGCGTTGCAGAGCAGCAGGCTCATGGGGTCGGCGGCGCCGATGTCCTCGCTGGCCATGCGGGTCAGGCGGCGGGCGATGAACAGCGGGTCCTCACCGCCCTCCAGCATCCGGGCCAGCCAGTAGAGGGCGGCGTCCGGGTCGCTGCCGCGCACCGACTTATGCAGCGCGCTGATGAGGTTGTAGTGCTCCTCGCGGTCCTTGTCGTAGGGCGGGCTGCGCTTCTGCAGCACCTGGCCCAGCTCGGCAGGGGTCAGGGGCCGCGGCGCGCCGATCGCGAACAGGGTCTCGGCCAGGGTCAGCAGATAGCGGCCGTCGCCGTCGGCCATGGCGATCATCGCCTCGCGCGCGGCCGGGTCGAGCGGCAGGGCGCGGCCCTCCTCCACCTCGGCCTTGGCCAGGAGGCTCTCCAGCGCCGCCTCGTCCAGCCGGCGCAGCACATAGACCTGGGAGCGCGACAGCAGGGCGCCGTTGAGCTCGAAGCTGGGGTTCTCGGTGGTGGCGCCCACCAGGGTGACGACCCCCTCCTCGACGAACGGCAGGAAGCCGTCCTGCTGGGCGCGGTTGAAGCGGTGGATCTCGTCGACGAACAGCAGGGTCGACTGGCCGGCGGCGCGGCGCATCTTCGCCTGTTCGAAGGCCTTCTTCAGGTCGGCGACGCCGGAGAAGACGGCGCTGATCTGCTGGAACTCATAGCCGGCGGCCCTCGCCAGCAGCCGGGCGATGGTGGTCTTGCCGGTGCCGGGCGGGCCCCAGAGGATCATCGAGCCCAGCCGGCCGTTGGCGATCATCCGCCGGATCGGACCGGCCTCGCCCAGCAGATGCTCCTGACCGACCACCTCGTCGATGGTGCGCGGCCGCAGCCGCTCGGCCAGGGGCGCGGGGGCGTGGGGCGTCAGGCCGGCGGCTTCGAACAGATCGCTCATCGTGGGTGGGTGTAGCACCACAGCGAGATTCCTTCTCCCCTAGCGGGAGAAGGGAATCAGGCCCGGAAGGAGGCCGTGATCCGGCGGCCGCCGCGCTCGATGGTCACCTGCCAGACCCGGACCCGGGCGGTCAGGGCCGAGGCCAGCTCCCCGGTCGTGCGAATCTCCCGGCCGTTGACGGCCCGGACGATGTCGCCCGGCTGCAGGCCCACGCCACGCGCCGGGCCGGTGGAGACCCTGAGCACGATGACGCCGCGACCGGCGAAGGGGTCGGCGCCGATCTCGTCGGCCACGGCCGGCGACAGGTTGGCCACCGTCGCGCCCGCGAAGGGGTTGGCGCCCTCGATCAGGCGCTCCTCGCGCGCCGGGCTGGCCGGTGCGGCCTCGGCGCGGGCGCTGAGCGCCAGCTCACGGCCGTCGCGCAGGACGGTGAGCGGCACGGTCTCGCCCACCCGGCGGGCGCCGAACAGGTAGATGGCCGCGCCCTCGTCGGTGACCGGCTGGCCGGCGATGGCGACCAGCACGTCGCCTGTCCTGACCCCGGCGCGGGCCGCCGCGCCGCCGGGCCAGACGTCGGTGACGGCCGCGCCGCGCGGAACGCTCATGCCGAGGCTGCGGGCGATATCGCCGGTGACGGTCATGGCCTTGACCCCCAGCCACGGCCGTACGACCGCCTGGCTGCCGCCCAGGGCGGCGCCGACGACCTGACGGGCCATGGCCGCGGGAATCGCAAAGCCGACGCCGGAGGAGGTCCCCGAACGCGAGAGGATGGCGGTGTTCACCCCGATCAGGTCGCCGTCCATGTCGACCAGCGGCCCGCCGGAGTTGCCCGGGTTGATGGCCGCGTCGGTCTGGATGAAGAAACCGTAGTCGGTGATGCCGGTGTTGGAGCGGGCGGTGGCCGAGACAATGCCGTTGGTCACCGTCTGGCCGACGCCGAACGGGTTGCCGATGGCCAGCACCAGGTCGCCGACCTCCAGCGCCTCCTGATCGTCGATGGCGATGACCGGCAGCTTCTCGGCGCCGACGTCGATCTTCAGCACGGCCAGATCTGACTTCGGATCCGCCAGCAGCACCCGGGCGGCGAACTCGCGCTTGTCGGCGAGCTGGACCATCACCTCGTCGGCGCCCTCGATATTGTGGTTGTTGGTCAGGATGACGCCGTCCTCACGGACGATGGCGCCGCTGCCCAGCGACTGGGCGATGCGCTCGCGCGGCACGCCGCCGCCGATGAACATGTCCCAGAAGGGATCGACCCGCTGGCGGACGACGCGCTTGCTGCTGACGTTGACCACCGCCGGCGCGGCCCGCTTCACGACAGGCGCGAAGGACGTCTTCATCGCGGCCGCGCTGGCCGGCGGCGCCTTGGTCGGCTGCGGCATCGGCGGCTGCCGGGCCTGGGACTGCGAGGCCGGGTCGGAACAGGCGGCCACCAGGGCCAGGACTGGAATGAGCAGTTTTGCGGCGTGCATGAGGTCTTTCAGGTCAAGGTTGCCCCTGCCCTGAATCCAGCGAGAATTTCGGGCTTTATCAAGGCCCGGAGAAAGATCTCAGGTCGCTTCAGGCTCGGGCGGCGCCGGGCGCGCGACCTTGAGGGCGATCACCAGCGCCAGGGTCAGGAAGGCCGCGGCCAGATAGACGGCCAGGCCCGGGATGTTCAGCGTCGCGTCATTGCGGATCGACCAGGCGAAGGTCAGGCCGAAGATCGCCGGGCCGATGATGGCGGCGATTCCCTGCAGGCTCTGCATGGCGCCCTGCAGCTGGCCCTGCTCGTTGGGCGGGGTGCGGCGGCTCATCAGCCCCATGAGGCCGGGCATCAGCAGGCCCATCAGGGCGAAGACCGGCATGGTGGCCAGATAGAACCAGCCGTTGGGTGCAAACCCGTACATGGCGAAGCCCAGCGCGCCGAAGAAGGCGCCGGCCAGCACCGCCCCGCGCTCGCCGATGCGCTTGACGATCGGGCCGACGAGAAAGACCTGGACGATGATGCCCATGATCCCAGAGCCGCTCATGGCGAAGCCTATGGTCCGCACGTCCCAGCCGTACCGGTGCCCCATGTAGAAGACGAAGATCGCCGGCAGCACGATGTGGGCGAGGTGGAACAGGAAGCCGACGCTGGCCAGGCCGAGCAGGCCGGCATGGGATCGCAGCGTGCGCAGCGCCCCCACCGGGTTGGCCTTGATCCAGGTGAAACGCGGGGCACGCCGCTCGACCGGCAGGGACTCGGGCAGCACGAAGTAGCCGTAGACGAAGTTGATCAGGCAGAGGCCCGCCGCGGCGAAGAACGGCAGGTGCAGGTCGTCCTTGCCGAGGAACCCGCCCAGCACCGGTCCGATCAGGAAGCCGAAGCTGAAGGCCGAGCCCATCAGGCCGAACGACCTGGCGCGATCCTCCGGGGCCGTGACATCGGCGACGTAGGCGTTGGCGGTCGAGAAGCTCGAGGCGGTGATGCCGCTGACGATGCGGCCGATCAGCAGCCACCACATGTCCGGGGCAAAGGCCATGACGATGAAGTCGATGCCGAGGCCGAAGATCGAGATCAGCAGGACGGGGCGACGGCCGAACCGGTCCGACAACATGCCGAGGATCGGTCCGAAGAAGAACTGCATCAGGCCCCAGCTGGTGGCCAGCACCACGTTCCACTCGGAAGCGAAGGCGGTATCGCCGCCGGCCAGCTGCTCGACCAGCTTGGGCAGGACCGGGATCATGATCCCGAACGACAGGCTGTTGATCAGGGCCGAGGCGAAGATGAAGCTGAAGGCCGCGCGGCGCACGCCGGTCGCGGCCGGCGGCGTGTTCTGGTCTGTCATGCCTGCTCCCCGGCCTTCAGTTTCTTCGGCGCGACCTCGCGCCATGCCAGCCTGATGAGGTCGGCCAGCTTGCCCTCGTCCATGCGCCCGATATCGAGCTGCGTCCAGCCGCCCTTGTCCTGGTTTCCGAGCGAGACGACGGCTGCTGGATCGGTCTCCCGGAGCGACTCCTTGACCAGCGGGGGCAGCTTCAGGACGACCTTGCGAACACCGTCCTCGCCGACCGGCGGCAGGGTGATGAAGATCTTGCCGCGCACCCGGAACGAGGGCCGGTCGAAGTGCGGATGCTCCTGCGCTTCGGGCCGCGACAGGGCGAGGACGCGGATGTCATCGTGGGTCATCAAATGTCTCCCCTTCTCCCCTCGCGGGAGAAGGAAGAAAGCCACTCATCCCACATACCCCGCCAGTCGCTCCAGCAGCACCCGCCACCAGTCGCCATGCCGCGCCTGGAACACGGTCAGCGGGAAGCCGTGGCGGGCGGCGTGGGCCTGGGGCACGCTGTCCCAGCCGGTGTGGATGACGGTCACCCGCGTCTCGTCCTCGCCCACCGCCTCGAACGTCACCTCGACCTGGGTGGCCATGTCCGGGGTGAAGGTCGCCTGTCGCCAGCCGACCACCAGCCGCGCGCCAGGCTCCCAGACTGTAACCCTGCCGATCTCGAAGACCTTGCCGCCCTCGCGGGTCTCGATCAGCCGCTCCCGTCCTTCGAACGACAGCACCCCCGGCGCACGGGGCGTGAAGGCGAACAGGGCGTTGGGCGTCCACCAGGCGCCGATCTCGGCTGTGAAGGCCTCGAAGGCGCGCTCAGGCGTGGCGCGGACTCGCAGGGCGACGACGACACGGCTGGCCATCAGACTTTTCCTTTGGGCGCCGCCGCGCCCGGGGAGCCGCCCTCCAGGTGCGCCTTGAAGGCCAGCAGCTGCGCCGACCACATCCGCTCGGTCTCCTCCAGCCAGCGCAGCAAGTGGACCATCGGTTCAGGCCTAAGCTGGTAGACGCGCACCCGGGCGTCGAACTCCGGGCTGGTCTCCTCGACCAGGCCGCAGCGGCGCAGGGTGCGCAGGTGGCGGCTCATGGCCGGCGGGGTGAGACCGGTCGCCTCGGCCAGTTCGCCGGCCCGGTGCGGCCGCTCGCGCAGCAGCTCCACGACCCGCCGACGATGCGGATCAGCCAGGGCCGTCAGGGTCTCGTCGAGGCGCGCGGCGGCGGCGCTCATTCCCTGTAGACCGTGGTCTTCAGGCCCATGTCGGCGGCGTCCCACTGGTCGGGCGACATCACCTGCACCGTCTGGCTCACGGTCCAGATGTGACCCTCGGGGTCTTTGCAGCGATAGGTGCGGTCGCCGTAGAACTGGGTCTCGGGCTCGGCGAGGATGACCATGCCCGCAGCACGGGCGCGCTCGCAGTGGGCGTCGACCGTCCCCTGCCCTTCAGGAATCTGGATGTGGACGGTCTGGGTCATCAGGCCGTTGATCGAGGCGGGGCTGCGATGCTCGTCGGTCCATTCGTTGCCGACCATCACCAGGCTGTCGCCATAGCGCATCTGCGAATGGGCGAGGTTGCCCTGCTCATCCTCGATGAGCAGCGTCAGTTCGAAGCCAAAGGCCGCTTCAAGGTAGCCGAGGGCCGCCTTGGGATCCTTGTAGACGAGGGCCGAGGACAACGCCGGGTGGCTGGCCATGGACGGGATTCCCTTCCTGATATCGCCAATATTTAACTCATAACGCAATTACTTAGTCAAGGAGCCCTGCGCGTCCGGCTTGGCGGAGCGCGCGACGCTGGTCATAGTCCCGGCTATTCCCGACAGGGACAGGGAGCGGACAGCCCGGATGACCCCATGAGCATCGCCCTCGAGGCTGTCGGCGTCGGCAAGACGTTCGGCGCGGTCAAGGCGCTGGACGCGCTGTCGCTGCGGATACCGCAGGGCGGGGTCTACGGCATCCTCGGGCCCAACGGGGCGGGCAAGAGCACCCTGTTCCGCATTGTCCTCGGCCTGGTTCGCCCCAGCGCCGGCGAGGCGCGGCTGCTCGGCGCGGCGGCGGGCGACATCAAGGCGCTGCGCCGGATCGGCGCCGTCATCGAGACGCCCCGCTTCCTGCCCTGGCTGACGGCCCGCGACACCCTGAAGGTCCTGGCGCTGGAGTCCGGCGAGAAGAGCCCGGACATCGACGGCTGGCTGGACCGCGTCGGCCTGACCGACGCCGCCGACCGCACGGTGCACGGCTTCTCGGTCGGTATGAAGCAGCGGCTGGCCCTGGCCGCCGCCCTGCTGACCCGCCCCGAGGTGCTGATCCTCGATGAACCGACCAGCGGCATGGACCCGGCCGGCATCCTGGAGATCCGGGCCCTGATCCGCGACCTGGCGGACCGGGACGGCGTCACCGTCATCCTGGCGAGCCACCAGCTGGACGAGGTCCAGCGCGTCTGCGACCGCGTCGCCTTCCTCGACAAGGGACGGCTGGTCCGCGAGGGCTCGGTCAGCGACCTGACCGCCGTCCATGAACTGCTGCGGCTGACCGTCTCGCCGGTCGACAAGGCGCTGGCGGCGCTGGGCGACAAGGCCCGCGTCGAAGGCGAGGCCGTGCTGGCCGCGATCGATCGCGCCGCGGCCCCGGGCGTGATCAAGGCGCTGGTCAAGGCCGGGGTCGACATCACCGAGGCGCGCTGGATCGGCGGGGACCTGGAGACGGTGTTCCTCAGCCTGACGGGAGAGACCGATGCTGGCTGACGCCTTCGCCGCCGAGCGGCTGCGCCTTGCCAAGGCGCGGGGCCTGCTGTTCTGGGGCTTCCTGTTCGTGCCCCTGATGTCGTTGGCCTTCGGCCTCATCGGCACTGTGATCACCGTGGCGACCCGCCGCGCGCCGGGTGACCCCGGCCTGACCTTCGCGGCCAACGACCTCGCCAAGGCCGCGTCCGAGGCCATGACCCAGACCGACCTGATCCCGGTGCAGCTGTTCTTCATGCTGGCGGCCGCGGGTCTGGTCGCCGACGACTATCGCTGGGAGACCTGGCGGCTGGTCACGCCGCGCAACACCCGGGCGAACCTGCTTGTGGCCAAGCTGATGACCTTCGGGGTCGGCGCGGCGGGTTCGATCCTGTTGCTGGCGGTCTTCTCGATGGTCAGCGCCCTGATCGACGGGCTGGCGACCGGCGACGGCTTTACGAGCAACTTCTCCTTCGCCACCGACCTGGTCCGCATGGGCGGCAGCTTCGCGACCTCGTGGCTGGAGCTGATAGCCATGGCCTCGCTGGCCATGTTGCTGGTCGTCCTGACGCGCAACGCCATCCCGGCGGTGATCAGCGCCATCGGCCTGTGGGCGGTCCAGCTGCTGGCCATCGACCGCATCGCCAAGGGCCTCACCGGCCCACCGGGGGTCTTCGACTACGCCTTCCTGCCGGCCTTCAGCGCCGACGTCCTGCGCACCGCCCTGCTGGCCGGAGCCCCGCCGGAGTCACAGCCTGCCGCCTGGCCGCTGGCCTTCCTGGCGCTGGCGCTGTGGGCGGCGGGACTCGCGGCCCTGGCGGTCTGGGCGTTCCAGCGACAGGACCTGACGCGGGAGTAGCGCCGGTCTCCTCCCCTGGCGCACATCCAGGGGTCAGCTGTCTGGCTCCACGCCAACGGGTGAAGTTGACGCCGATCTGACCCTGTCCCGTCTTCCCGGCAAAGGCCGGGATCCATGATCCCGCTCCGAGCCCTTGACCCGCATGGAACCCGGCCTTTGCCGGAGAAACGGAAACGGGAGATGTCTCAGTCCGCTATCGACCCTGAGCGGACATTTAGACCACCCGTCTTCTAGGCCCGGATCTGACTCCTAGCGATCCACCGCGATGTCCGCTTTTGCGAAGACCTGCGACCTACATGTCCTCGCCGGATAGGTCAGGTACCCGTTGATCCAGCGTTGAGCCCAGCCACGTGTAGCCAATGCATCCTCCACCGCCTCGGCGTCGTGGGCGCGCTGCATTGGCAAACAGGATCTAAGCAGGTCTGTGTGGGATGGCTGTGGACGCGATCGCTCGACGAGTGTCGGTTGTGAGTGGTCAGGCGAGAGCCGGTAGGTCAGGCGCAGGGGCTCTCCGCGTCCTGCCCGGGACGACCGAAGAGGGCGAGCCACCGGCCTCTCAGCGTCCTCCTCGACCGGAGATCGCGCCACAGGTTGCCCCATTCATGGAAGGCGATGACGAAGGGGTTGTGGCTGGCCACCGGGGTCGTCAGTCCGTACTTGACCGGCACGTCCTTCCGCTCTTCGACGAAGGTGCCGAACAGCCGGTCGAACAGGATCAAGACGCCGCCGAAGTTCGTATCGAGATACTCGGCATTCGACCCGTGGTGCACACGATGGTGCGACGGCGTGTTGAAGATCCATTCCAGCGGACCCAGCTTGCCGACCGCCTCGGTGTGCAGGAAGTACTGGTACTGCAGGTTGAAGGTCAGCAGGGCTCCGATCACGAGCGGGTGGAACCCCATCAGCGCCATCGGCAGCAGAACCACCCAGGCGCCAGAGATCGTGCTGGTCCACCCCAGCCGGAAGGCGGCAGGTAGGGTGAACTCATTGGGCGAGTGATGGACGGCGTGTGAGGTCCAGCACCAGCGCACGGTGTGGCTGAAGCGATGCTGCCAGTAATAGAAGAACTCCAGTACAAAGAAGCCGACCACCCAGGTTCGCCAGTCATCCAGCGCCCATTGGACAGGTGCGATCGAATGGACGGCGAACAGGCTCGCCGTGACCACCCCGCCCGCCAGCAAGGAGGAAGCGGTGTAGCCCGCCATGACCCCCAGATTGCCGCCAAGCGAGCCCAGGTCGTAGCCGCGGCCCGAATGCCGGCGCCATGCCCATTCGGCGAGGGCGAACAGCACGACGACAAGGCCAAACGCGGGATTGAATTCCTTATCGAACATGGGAAGCTCCTATGTAATCGGATGAGGCCGACTTGGCGGGTCAGCGCGAGGGGCGAAGGGTCGCGAGTTCGTCCGCGGTCAGCACGCGGTCGCCGTTGGTGTCCGCGGCGTCGAAGGCGTCGGCGGGACCATCGCGGAGTTCCGTGCGCGAGACACGGCGATCGCCATTGGCGTCCAGGGACGACAAGGCGCGGTAGGCCTGGTCAAACCGGTCGCCTATGATGCTCGGCCGGTCGGCCCGATCGACATTGCCATCGTCGTTACGGTCCAGTTCGTCGAACATGTCACTGCGAGCACGCGTGAACTCGCCCCATGTCACCCGACCGTCCGCATTGCGGTCGGCGCGGTCCAGCATGGTGGCCATCTGCCCGCCTGACTGCGCGAGAGCCGGGCTGGCCATGAGCAGGCTGGTCGCGGCAACGGCGGTCAGGAAGGGGATCAAGGTGGAAGTCGAAAGCCTGATCATCGGTTGGTCTCCTCGGTTGGAATGCGAGGAGATTGACCCGGTCGCGTTGCCCACGTTTGCCGGGCGGAAGGCCATTTGTGACGAAATGTCACCGACTGGCGGTGGCGGACACATTTCATCACAAAACCGCAGTAGAGCGAGCCGGGGGCAACGACTATGACGGGGCGCATGGAGCAGGGGCCATCCATCCTGATCGTCGACGACGACGGCGACATCCGCACGCTCGTGCAAGGCGTGCTGCAACGTAGCGGAATGCGCGCACAGACCGCCGCCTCGGTCGCCGCGGCGGAGCCCATACTCGCCGAGGGTCGGACCGATCTCATGGTTCTGGACCTGATGATGCCGGGCGAGGACGGGCTGTCCTTCTGCCGAAGACTGCGGAGCGCGTCGGCCGTCCCGGTCATCATGCTGACCGCGATCGCCGAGGACGTCGACCGGATCGTCGGACTGGAGATCGGCGCCGATGACTATCTCGCCAAGCCGTTCAATCCGCGTGAGCTCGTCGCCCGGATCAAGGCCGTTCTGCGTCGACACGACGGGACCGCGTCCGCTCCAGCGGCGAGACACCTTGGTGTGGCGTTTCGGTTCGGGCCGTATCGCCTGCTGCCTGACCGGATGGCGCTGCAATCCCTCGACGGGAAAGAGGTCGTCCTGACATCGGGCGAGTTCTCGCTGCTGCTTGCCCTTGTAGAACGCGCGCCCCGTGTCCTGTCGCGTGAAACCCTGCTAGACCTCTCGCGCGGGGTCGCCACCTCACCGTTCGATCGCAGCATCGATTCCCAGATCAGCCGCATCCGCCGCAAGATCGAGAGAGACCCACGCGAGCCAGGGCTCATCAAGACCATTCGCAACCTCGGCTATGCGCTGACGGTACCGGTGGTTCGGGAATGAGGGTGAGAGGATTGGCCCGCAGCGCCGTGAACTCCATCCTGGCGCGCATCGTCGGCCTAACCCTGGGTCTGTTGCTGGTGGCATTCGCCGCCCTGGCCGTCGTCATGCAGACGCCTCTGTCCGATCGGGTGTCTGACCGGGTCATCGCCGAGAGCGGACGTGGCATCGCCGAGCTGGT
This sequence comes from Caulobacteraceae bacterium, assembly GCA_027487945.1. GTDB lineage: Bacteria > Pseudomonadota > Alphaproteobacteria > Caulobacterales > Caulobacteraceae > Caulobacter. The sequence continues at coordinate 21,434 of JAIYCQ010000043.1, read as the reverse complement.
CTGGTTGCTCGAAAGCTCTCCACCCGAAGCCGAGAGCGCTCTGCTTTCCACCTATGCCAGCCGATCGCGGGCGGCTCGGATCACGTCGCGATTTCCGGAAGGGATGGAAGGGGATGATGCCCGACGAACGCTTCTGATGGACGACGAGGCGAGTGTAGCAGGTCGATTAGATGGCCGCGACATCCGGTTTCGCACACTGGGGCTGATCGAGCTGCGGCAGGTTTTGAGGAACGAAGGCCTGCGCCCCTATTTCGCGGCCAGCGTCATGCACATCGCGATCCCGCTGTCGGATGGTCGGGTGCTGAGCGTCTGGCTCGCGCCTTCGATCTTCTACACGGAGGGCCCATATCCGCTCGTCTTCCTGTTCGGAGGGATCGTCGTCGTCACCCTGTTGCTCAGCCTGGCGATCTACCGGGTGATCATGCGGCCGATCCGGGCGCTCGAACGGGACGCCGAGATCGTGGGCCTGGCCGAGACGGCGATCGCCGTTTCCGAGGTCGGCCCCCGCGAGCTGCAGCGTCTCTCCATGGCGTTGAACCGTATGCGTGCCCGGCTCGCCGGCCTGGTCCGCGAGCGCGAACAGATCATGGTGGCGATCGCCCACGACATCCGCACCGGCCTGACGAAGATCCGTCTGCGCATGGACGCGAACGAAACCGTCACCGCTGATCTGATCGAACCCGACATCGCCCAGATGGAGCATCTGCTGGCGGATATGATGGCCTACGCCCGTGCGGAGCATCCCGTCAGCGGTCATGAAATGATTGCGCTGAACGATCTGGTGATCGGTCTGTCAAACGCCGCCCCCTACGCGGTTTCGCTTCAGATCGACCGGAGCGCTGACAGGTTCACAATCGCCGGCAACCGACTGGCGCTGACGCGCCTGTTCGAGAACCTGCTCGAGAATGCCCGCAGATATGGTTCTGGCCTCGTCTTGATCCGCACCGAGAACAGCAGGGACGGGCTTTTTGTCGACGTCATCGATGACGGGCCAGGCATCTCGCCTCAGCTCTTGGCGACCATCTTCGATCCGTTCGTGCGCGGAGAGGGATCGCGAAACCAGGCCACCGGCGGTACGGGTCTTGGGCTCGGCATCGCCCGCGCGATCGCCCAGTCACACGGCGCTGAGATCACCCTGTCCAACAGGCCCGAAGGCGGCCTGTGCGCCAGAACTTGCTTCCCAAACGTGCTCGCCGAATAGGGTTTTGAGTCCGCCCGACCCAAGCAGAAGACTGGCGACGGAACTGTCCACTCCTTCTACAAGAGCTGTCAGATGCACCAAGCCGAACAATAGACGCTGTTCCAACCTCTAAGTGCATCACTGAATGTCGTGTTGTTGGCACTGAGGGAATAACCGCTCCTGGCGCTTCCCGCCCATTGCCGACCTCGGGCGCCATCAGCACGCGACGCGAGCGCCGCGCCCAGAAAGCAAAAGACCCCGGATCGCTCCGGGGCCTTTCGTATGTCTTGGCGCTGGGCCAGTGACTATTCGTCGCCGCCGAAGCTTTCCTGGACCGGACCGGAGTCCTTGCCCTTTTCGCTGACGTCGCGGTCGACGAACTCGATGACGGCCATCGGGGCGTTGTCGCCGTGGCGGAAGCCGGCCTTGAGGACGCGGATGTAGCCGCCGTTGCGGTCCTTGTAGCGCGGGCCGAGCACGGCGAAGAGCTTGCCGACCTGCTCGATGTCGCGAACCTGGCTGATGGCCTGACGACGGGCGTGCAGGTCGCCGCGCTTGCCCAGCGTGATCAGCTTCTCGACGATGGGACGCAGTTCCTTCGCCTTGGGAAGCGTGGTGACGATCTGCTCATGCTTGATCAGCGACGCCGACATGTTCGCGAACATGGCGATGCGGTGGCTGGTCGTACGACCCAGTTTACGGTGTGCCTTACCGTGACGCATTTTGTCTCTCCTGGGCCTTGGCCCGCAGTGTCATCACCAATCCCGGCGCAGCTCCCTGCCGGGTCAGAACGGAAGCGCCGGGGTCCTCGGCCGCGGATGCGGCGTCAGCGGACCCGGACCCGCCTGCGAGAGGCCGGACCGGAGACAGCGCGGAAGCGAACTAGATCTGGTCTTCGAACTTCTTGGCCAGATCTTCGATGTTTTCGGGCGGCCAGTTCGGCACGTCCATGCCGAGATGCAGGTTCATGCCCGCGAGCACTTCCTTGATCTCGTTCAGCGACTTGCGACCGAAGTTCGGGGTGCGGAGCATCTCCGCCTCGGTCTTCTGGATCAGGTCGCCGATATAGACGATGTTGTCGTTCTTCAGGCAGTTGGCCGAGCGGACCGACAGCTCCAGCTCGTCGACCTTCTTGAGCAGCGCCGGGTTGAACGGCAGCTCCGGCTTCGACTCGCCGTCGGACTTGGCCTTGGGCTCTTCGAAGGTGATGAAGATCTGCAGCTGGTCCTGGAGGATGCGGGCGGCGTAGGCCACCGCGTCAACCGGGCCGACGGCGCCGTTGGTTTCGATTTCCAGCACCAGCTTGTCGTAGTCGAGCGACTGGCCCTGACGGGTCGGCTCGACGCGGTAGGCGACGCGCTTGACCGGGCTGTAGAGGGCGTCGACGGCGATCAGGCCGATCGGGGCGTCCTCGGGACGGTTCTTCTCGGCCGGGACGTAGCCCTTGCCGTTGTTGACCGTGAACTCCATGCGGACTTCCGCGCCGTCGTCCAGCGTGCAGAGCACGTGGTCGCCGTTGAGGATCTCGATGTCCGACGGGGCGTCGATCTGGCTGGCGGTGATCACGCCGGGGCCCTTGGCGCGCAGGGTCATGCGCTTGGGGCCTTCGGAGTGCAGGCGCAGGGCCAGCTGCTTGATGTTCAGGACGATGTCGACGACGTCCTCGCGGACGCCCTCGAGCGACGAGAACTCGTGCACCACGCCGTCAATCTGCACCGCCGTCACGGCGGCGCCTTGCAGCGAGGAGAGGAGCACACGACGAAGGGCGTTGCCGAGCGTCACACCGAAACCGCGCTCCAGAGGCTCGGCGACGATGCGGGCCTTGCGGCTGGCGTCGACACCGGCTTCGATCAGCGGCTTTTCCGGTTTGGTGAGCTCGTTCCAGTTTCTTTCGATCACGGGCGGATGTCCTTGGAACGCGGATTCGCCGGCCGCGAAACGCGCAGCCGGCGAAGGGAAGGTCGAATAGACGTACTCAGACGCGCCGGCGCTTGGGGGGCCGGCAGCCGTTGTGCGGAATGGGGGTCACGTCACGGATGGTGGTGATCGTCATGCCGACCGACTGCAGGGCGCGCAGGGCCGACTCACGGCCCGAACCCGGACCCGAGACGTTCACCTCGAGGGTCTTCACACCGTGCTCGGCGGCCTTCTTGCCGGCGTCTTCGGCGGCCATCTGGGCGGCGTAAGGGGTCGACTTGCGCGAACCCTTGAAGCCCATCATGCCGGCGCTCGACCAGGAGATCGTATTGCCCTGGGCGTCGGTGATCGTGATCATCGTGTTGTTGAACGAGGCGTTCACGTGCGCCACGCCAGACGTAATGTTCTTGCGTTCGCGCTTTTTGACGCGAGCCGGTTCCTTGGCCATCGAGGCTCTCTCTTACTTCTTCTTGCCGGCGATCGGCTTGGCCGGACCCTTGCGGGTGCGGGCGTTCGTGTGCGTGCGCTGACCACGGACCGGGAGGCCCTTGCGGTGACGCAGGCCGCGGTAGCAGGCCAGGTCCATCAGACGCTTGATGTTGACCGAGGTCTCACGACGCAGGTCGCCCTCGACCGTGAAGTCCTTGTCGATCGTTTCACGGATCTGCAGCACCTCGGCGTCCGTCAGCGCGTTCACGCGACGGGCGTCTTCAATGCCGACCTTGGCGACGATTTCCTTGGCGGATTTCGGACCAATGCCGTGGATGTACTGAAGCGCGATAACCACGCGCTTGTTCGTCGGGATGTTGACGCCTGCGATACGGGCCAAGTCTTATCTCTCTAACCTTGCCGCGCCTCACGGGCGCATGCGCATAACCAAACGCGACACGCGCACCGGCCCATAGCTTTCACTTAGAGCCGACGCGGGAGTCGCGCCTTTCGCGGAAGCGCACCGTTATAGGGATCGTTGCGCTTCCGTCAATGGCGGATCGGTCGTTTTGCGGACCAATCCAGTTCTCGTAGATAACCGCCGAAGTCGTTGCCGATCCGGCGGGGAGTTCGTGTCCCTGTCGTTCAGAGTCGAGGCTGTTGTTCCAGGTCCGGCGGACTCGCCGGGTCTGGCCAGTCCCTAGGCCTGCACTGTCTGCAGAGAGGCCTCGATGGCTTGCGAGACGGTATCGGGCGATCCCATGCCATCCACGGCCCGGAGCTTACCCTGCCCCTCATAGTAGGGCAGCAGCGGCGCGGTCTGGGCGTTGTAGGCGGCGAGGCGCGTCTTGAACGTCTCGGGATTGTCGTCGGGCCGCCCCTGCTCCTCGAATCGGCCGGTCACCCGGGCGAGCAGGGCCGGCTCGTCGACGAGCAGGCGGATAACGGTGTCGATCCGGGCGCCGCGGCCAGCCAGCATGGCGTCGAGCGCCTCGGCCTGGGCCACGGTGCGGGGAAAGCCGTCGAAGATCGCGCCGCCGGCGGCCTCGGTCTCCGGCAGCCGTTCCTCGATCAGGGCAATGACGATCTCGTCGGAGACCAGATCGCCACGGGCCAGCACGTCCTTGACCCGCTCGCCCAGCTCGGAGCCGGAGGCGATGGCCGCGCGAAGCATGTCGCCGGTCGAGAGCTGGACCATGCCGCGCGTCTCGACCAGACGCTTGGCCTGGGTGCCCTTGCCGCTTCCCGGCGGGCCGAACAGGATCAGGTTCATGGCTCTCCCCTCGCCCCGCTCTTGCGGCCGGGCTTGTCTCTGAACTCTACCGCTTGCCGCCGCGCAGTTTCGACTTCTTGATCAGGCCCTCGTACTGGTGCGCCAGCAGGTGGGACTGGATCTGCGCGACGGTGTCCATCGTCACCGAAACCACGATCAGGATCGAGGTGCCGCCGAGCGCCATGGCCGTGGCCGGGGCGTTCATGAAGCTGACCATCATCTCGGGCAGCAGGCAGACCAGCGTGATGTAGCCGGCGCCGATCACGGTCAGACGGGTCAGGACGAAGTCGAGGTACTCCGCCGTCCGCTTGCCGGGCCGGATGCCGGGCATGAAGCCGCCGTACTTGCGCAGGTTCTCGGCCGTCTCCTCGGGATTGAACACGATGGAGGTGTAGAAGAAGCAGAAGAAGATGATCAGCGCGGCATAGAGGCCCATGAACAGCGGGCGGCCGTGCTGCAGCTGGGCCAGAACCGGCTGCAGCGTCTGCATCCACTCGGGCGGATTGGCCTGGCCGGCCATCATGGTGATGACCGTCGTCGGCAGCAGGAGCAGCGACGAGGCGAAGATCGGCGGGATGACGCCGGCGGTGTTGACCTTCAGCGGCAGGAACGAGGACTCGCCGCCGACCATCCGGTTGCCCTGCTGACGCTTGGGATACTGGATCAGCAGCCGGCGCTGCGAGCGCTCCATGAAGACGATGAACAGCACGACCGCGATGGCCATGCCGAGCAGGCCGAACAGAACCAGCGGCGAAATCGAGCCGACCTGGGCCTGCTGGAACAGCTGCCAGACGCTGCGCGGCAGCACCGCGACGATGCCGGCGAAGATCAGCAGGCTGATGCCGTTGCCGACGCCGCGGCTGGTGATCTGCTCGCCCAGCCACATCAGGAACATGGTGCCGCCCGTGAGGGTGACCACGGTCGAGACGATGAAGAACGGCCCCGGATCCAGCGCCACCGACTGCATGCCGAGCGCCGTGCCGAACGACTGGAACAGCGCCAGCACGACGGTCAGGTAGCGGGTGTACTGGTTGAGCTGCTTGCGGCCCGCCTCCCCGCCTTCCTTCTTCAGCTTCTCCCAGGGCGGATAAACCGTCTGGAGCAGCTGAACGATGATCGAGGCCGAGATGTAGGGCATCACGTTCAGGGCGAAGATGGCCATCCGCTCGACGGCGCCGCCCGAGAACATGTTGAACATGCCCAGGATGCCCTGGCTGTTCTGCTGGAACTGCGCGGCGAACTGCACCGCGTCGATGCCCGGGATCGGGACATAGGTTCCGAGACGATAGATGACGAGCGCGATCAGGGTGAACCCGATGCGCTTCTGCAGCTCCGTGGCCCTCTGGAAGGCTCCGAAGTTGAGATTGGCGGCTAGCTGCTCGGCGGCCGAGGCCATGGACTTCCCCGCGACTCTTCAATGAGCGACACAGATAGGGACGCCGCCGGGGGTTGTCACCCGGCGGCGTCTTCTGGCGCTTAGGCTTCCGCTTCGACCTTGGCCGGGCGGGTCACGGTCAGCTTGCCGCCGGCCTTCTCGACGGCCGCTCTGGCGGCTTCCGAGGCGCGGTAGACGGTGATCTCGATCTTCGAGGTCAGTTCACCCTTGCCCAGCAGGCTGACGCCGTCCTTCTTGCGACGGATCACGCCGGCGGCCACCAGGACGTCGGCGTCGATGGCCTTCGTGGCGTCGAGCTTGCCGGCGGCGATCGCCTGCTCGATGCGCCAGAAGTTCACTTCCGCGAATTCCTTGGCGAACGGATTGTTGAAGCCGCGCTTGGGCATGCGCATGTGGAGCGGCATCTGGCCGCCCTCGAAGCCGCCGATGGCGACGCCGGTGCGGGACTTCTGGCCCTTCACACCGCGACCGGCGGTCTTGCCCTTGCCCGAGCCCGGGCCGCGGCCGACGCGCATGCGGTTCTTGGTGGAGCCTTCGCGCGGGGCGAGTTCGTTCAGTTTCGTCATGGTTGCCTCTCCTTGGAGATCTGGCGCCGGGGCCAGATGGCCCCGACTCGGCTTTCAGGGTTTCGTCCCGCCTGCCCTGCCGAGGGCCGGAAACAGTCGGGGTCTCAGAACGCTCAAATCCAGCCTGATTTCTCAGGCTGGACCTGGGTCCCGGCTTACGCCGGGATGAGCGGTATACGGTGTTTAGTCGACCACTTCCACCATGTGGGCGACCTTGGCGATCATCCCGCGGATGGAGGGGGTGTCCTCAAGCACGCGGGTGCGACCCACGCGGTTGAGGCCCAGGCCCTGCAGGGTGGCGCGCTGGTCGGCCTTGCGGCGGATCGGGCTCGCCGTCTGGCGGACGGTGACGGTTTTCTTCTCGGCCATGGGTTAGCCCTCGATCGCATCCGGCGCGGAGGCGCCGTCGGCCCGGCGGCCCATGATATCGCCAACCTTCTTGCCGCGCTTGGCGGCGATCTGGCGGGGCGAGCTCTGGGTCTTCAGCGCTTCAAACGTCGCGCGGACCATGTTGTAGGGGTTGGACGAACCGCTGGACTTGCCGACGACGTCCTGGACGCCGAGGGTTTCCAGAACAGCGCGCATCGGACCGCCGGCGATGACGCCGGTGCCCGGAGGCGCCGCGCGGACCATCACCTTGCCGGCGCCCCAACGGCCGTTGCCGTCGTGGTGCAGCGTGCGGGACTCGCGCAGCGGAACGCGGATCATCGACTTCTTGGCTTCTTCGGTCGCCTTGCGGATGGCTTCCGGCACTTCACGCGCCTTGCCATGACCGAAGCCGACGCGGCCCTTCTGGTCGCCGACGACCATGAGAGCGGCGAAGCTGAAGCGACGACCACCCTTCACGGTGGCGGCGACGCGGTTGATGTGGACGAGCTTCTCGACGATATCGCTGTCGGGACCATCGGCCTGGGGAGCGTTGCGGTCACGGCGATCACGGCGATCGCCGCCACCACCGCCACGGGGTTCACGAGCCATCTGGGCGCTCCTTAGAAGTTCAGACCGGCTTCACGCGCGGCATCCGCCAGCGCCTTCACCCGACCATGATAGATGTAGCCGCCACGATCGAAGACGACGTCCTTGACGCCCTTCTCGATAGCGCGTTCGGCGACGAGCTTGCCGACCAGGGCCGCGGCGTCCTTGTCCGTGCCCTTGCTGACCTTCTCGCTTTCCAGCGAGGAGGCCGAGGCCAGGGTCACGCCGCGTTCGTCGTCGATGACCTGGGCGTAGATGTTCTTGCTCGAGCGGAAGACCGACAGGCGCGGACGACCGTTCGACAGCGCCTTGAGGCGGGTGCGCGTACGCTGAGCGCGACGCACGTGGGATTCGCGAGGAGAAAGCGCCATGACTACTTCTTCTTGCCTTCCTTGCGGCGAACCTTCTCGCCGGCGTAGCGGACGCCCTTGCCCTTGTAGGGCTCGGGCGGACGGATACGGCGGATCTTGGCCGCGGTTTCACCGACCAGTTGCTTGTCGATGCCGGCGATCTTGATCTCGGTCTGCTTCGGCACGGCGAAGGTGATGCCCGACGGCGCCGGGAAATCCACTTCGTGGCTGAAGCCGAGCTGCATCGACAGGGCCGAACCCTTGAGGGCGGCGCGGTAACCAACGCCGACCAGTTCGAGGGTTTCTTCGTAGCCCTGGCTGACGCCGACCACCATGTTGTTCACCAGAGTGCGCGACAGGCCCCACATGCCGCGAGCGCGGCTGGTGTCGTTGCGCGGCGCGAGCGTCAGCTCGGCGCCTTCCAGCTTGATCTCGATCTCGTCCGAGACCGTCCAGGAGAGCGCCCCCTTGGGACCCTTCACCGCGACCGTCTGACCGTCGATGTTGACGGTCACCCCGGAGGGGATCGCCACGATTCTCTTTCCGATACGGCTCATATCAGTACACCCGGCAGAGGACTTCGCCGCCGACATTGGCGTCGCGGGCGGCGTTGTCCGACATCACGCCTTGGGGCGTCGACAGGATCGAGATGCCCAGGCCGTTCTTCACCGGCTTGAGGTCCTTGATCGACGAGTAGACGCGACGTCCCGGCTTGGAGACGCGGCGGATCTCGGCGATCACGGGCTCGTTGTCGAAGTACTTGAGCTCGATCTCGAATTCAGGGAACGCGCCGGGCTTCTCGACCAGCGAGTAGCCGCGGATGTAGCCTTCCGTCGCGAGGACATCGAGGACGCGCGCACGCATCTTCGAGGCCGGCGTGGAAACCTTCGCCCGCTTGCGCATGGCGGCGTTCTTGATGCGGGCGATCATATCGCCAATGGGGTCGTTGACCATCTGACCCTCCCTTACCAGCTCGACTTGACGAGGCCGGGGATCAACCCAGCCGAGCCAAGTTCGCGCAGGGCGATCCGGCTCATCTTCAGCTTGCGATAGTAGGCGCGCGGGCGACCCGTCACCTCGCACCGGTTACGGATGCGGTTGGCGGCGGAGTTGCGCGGCAGCTTCGCGAGCTTCAGCCGGGCTTCAAAACGTTCTTCGAGCGGAAGAGCCTCGTTGTTGGCAGTCGCCTTGAGCGCGGCGCGCTTGCTGGCGAGTTGCTTGACGAGCTTCTTGACCATCTCGTTGCGGTTGACGGCGCTTTTCTTGGCCATGTGTGTGTCCTCTTCCCGCTCTAGACGTTGTTGAACGGGAACTGGAATTCCTTGAGAAGCGCGCGCGCTTCATCATCGGTCTTCGCAGTGGTGGCGACAACGATATCCATGCCCCAGACCTGATCGATCTGGTCATAGTTGATCTCCGGGAACACGATGTGTTCCTTCAGGCCCATGGCGTAGTTGCCACGGCCGTCGAAGCTGTTGCCGTTCAGGCCGCGGAAATCCTTCACGCGCGGAAGCGCGATCGTGATCAGGCGGTCCAGGAATTCATACATCCGGTCGGCGCGCAGGGTGACCTTGGCGCCGATGGTCATGCCTTCACGGATCTTGAACTGGGCGACCGAGTTGCGGGCCTTGGTCGCGATCGGCTTCTGGCCGGCGATCGCGCCCAGGTCCTTCATCGCGGCGACGGCCTTCTTGGAGTCCGCCACGGCCTCGCCGATGCCCATGTTCAGGACGATCTTGTCCAGCTTGGGGACCTGCATCTCGTTGGTGTACCCGAACTTCTCCTTCATCGCGGCGCGGATGCGCTCGCGATAAACGGTCTTGAGCCGGGGCTCGTACGCTTGCTCAGCCATTGATGACCTCACCCGTGGTCTTGGCGAAACGGACCTTCTTCTCGCCTTCCATGCGGAAGCCGACGCGGGTCGGTTTGCCCTTGGAGTCGACCAGCGCCACGTTCGAGACGTGAAGCGGGGCTTCCTTGTGCTTGATGCCGCCCTGCGGATCGGCCTGGGTCGGCTTGGTGTGGCGCTGGACCATGTTCAGGCCGGAGACCACGACGCGCTCTTCCTTCGGAAGCACGCGCGAGACGTCGCCGGTCTTGCCCTTGTCCTTGCCGGTCAGGATGACGACGCGGTCACCCTTCTTGATCTTGGCAGCCATTACAGCACCTCCGGCGCGAGGGAGATGATCTTCATGTGGTTCTTGGCGCGCAGTTCGCGGGGAACCGGGCCGAAGATCCGCGTGCCGATCGGCTCGCTCGACTTGTTGACGATCACCGCCGCGTTCTTGTCGAACCGGATGACCGAACCGTCCTTGCGCTTGATGGCCGAGGACGTGCGGACCACGATGGCCTGGAGCACGTCACCCTTCTTCACGCGGCCGCGCGGAATGGCTTCTTTGACGGAGACGACGATCTTGTCCCCGACGTGGGCGTAGCGACGCTTGGCGCCGCCCAGCACCTTGATGCACATGACCCGGCGAGCGCCCGAATTATCGGCGACTTCCAGGTTAGTTTGCATCTGGATCATGGCTTAACCTTCCAGACTCTTTTAGGCCGAGGCCTTGGGAAGGACTTCCCAGGTCTTCAGCTTGGACTTCGGCGCGCACTCGACGATCTTGGCGATGTCACCGGCCTGGTAGGCGTTGGACTCGTCGTGAGCGTGATACTTCTTCGACCGGCGGACGGTCTTCTTCAGCAGCGGGTGCAGGAAGGTCCGTTCGACCTTCACAATCACCGTCTTGTCGCCCTTGTCGGAGACGACAACGCCTTCGAGAATACGTTTCGGCATATCGTTCTCCTCTACGCGGCTTTCTTGGCGCGCAGCACGGTCTTGATCCGCGCGATGTCCTTGCGGATCTCGTTCACGCGGTGGGTCTTCTCCACCTGGCCCGTGGCGGCCTGGAAGCGCAGGTTGAACTGCTCTTTCTTCAGGTTCAGCAGGGCTTCGGCGAGCTGGTCGGGCGTCATGCCCCGAACGTCATCAATCTTCATCTTCAGTGCTCCGCGGCCACGGCGTCACCAATCCGGGTGACGATGCGCGTCTTGATCGGCAGCTTGGCGGCGCCGAGCTTGAGCGCGTCACGGGCGATGTCGTCGGCGACGCCGTCGATCTCGAACATGATGCGGCCCGGGTGCACGCGCGCAGCCCAGTAGTCGACGGCGCCCTTGCCCTTACCCATCCGGACTTCGGCCGGCTTGTCGGTGACAGGCAGGTCCGGGAAGATGCGGATCCAGACGCGGCCCTGGCGCTTCATGTGGCGGGTGATCGCGCGGCGGGCCGCTTCGATCTGACGCGCCGTGATGCGCTCCGGCTCAACAGCCTTGAGGCCGTAGGAGCCGAAGTTCAGCAGGGTGCCGCCCTTGGCGGTGCCGTGGATGCGGCCCTTGAAGGCCTTCCGGTACTTGGTTTTCTTCGGTGACAGCATGACGGTTAGCCCTCAGCTCCCCGACCGCGGTCGCGGCGCGGGCCGCGGGGTCCACGATCGTCACGATCACGACCGCCGCCGCCTTCGCCGGCCGGGCCGGACTCGGTGGCCAGGCGCTTGTCGAGCGCCATCGGGTCATGTTCCAGCACTTCGCCTTTGAAGATCCAGGTCTTCACGCCGATGATGCCGTAGGTGGTCTTGGCTTCCGCGAAGCCGTAGTCGATGTCCGCGCGCAGGGTGTGCAGCGGCACGCGACCTTCGCGGTACCATTCCATCCGCGCGATTTCAGCGCCGCCCAGGCGACCCGACACGTTGATCCGGACGCCCTTGGCGCCCAGACGCATGGTCGACTGCATGGTGCGCTTCATGGCGCGACGGAAGGCGACGCGGCGCTCGAGCTGCTGGGCGATGTTCTCGGCCACCAGCTGCGCGTCGGTCTCGGGCTTGCGGACTTCGACGATGTTCAGGTGAACCTCGCCGTCGGTCATCGCCGACAGATCCTTGCGGAGCTTGTCGATGTCGGCGCCCTTCTTGCCGATGATCACGCCGGGGCGCGCGGCATAGATGGTCACGCGGCACTTCTTGTGCGGACGCTCGATCACGATGCGCGAGATGCCGGCCGCGCCGAGGCGCTTCTTCAGCTCCTTGCGGACCTTGATGTCCTCGTGCAGCAGGCGACCGTAGTCCTTGCCGTCGGCGAACCAGCGGCTGTCCCAGGTGCGGTTGATGCCGAGCCGAAGCCCGACCGGATTGACTTTCTGACCCATCAGGCGGCCTCACCCAGTTCGCGGACCACGATCGTGATCTCGCTGAACGGCTTCTCGATGCGCGAAGAGCGGCCACGCGCGCGGGCCGAAAAACGCTTCATAATCAGGTTCTTGCCTACGAACGCTTCGGCGACGACCAGGGAGTCGATGTCGAGGTTGTGGTTGTTCTCGGCGTTCGAGATGGCGCTGTAGAGCGCCTTGCGGACGTCCTTGGCGATGCGCTTGTGGCTGAACTCGAGTTCGTTCAGCGCACGTTGCACCTTCAGGCCGCGGATCGACTGGGCCACGAGGTTCAGCTTCCGGGCCGAGGTGCGCAGGGTGCGCAGCTTGGCCTGGACTTCGGTCGCGGGCAGCCGACGTTCGGTCTTGGACTTGCTCATGGCCTACTTCCTCTTGGCTTTCTTGTCCGCCGCGTGGCCCGGGAAGTTACGGGTCGGGGCGAACTCGCCGAGCTTGTGGCCGACCATGTCTTCCGACACGGACACGGGCACATGCTTGAGACCATTGTGGACGCCGAAGGTCAGGCCGACGAACTGCGGCATGATCGTCGAACGACGCGACCAGGTCTTGATGACATCCTTACGGCCGCTGCCTTGAGCGGTCTCTGCCTTCTTCAGCAGATAACCGTCGACGAACGGGCCCTTCCAGACTGAGCGGGTCATGGCTTAACGGCCCTTCTTCGCTTTGTGGCGCGACCGGATAATGAACTTATCCGTGGCCTTGTTGCTGCGGGTCTTGGCGCCCTTGGTCGGCTTGCCGGCCGGGGTCACCGGGTGACGACCGCCCGAGGTGCGGCCTTCGCCGCCGCCGTGCGGGTGGTCGACCGGGTTCATGGCGACGCCGCGAACGTGCGGACGGAAGCCCATGTGGCGGACGCGACCGGCCTTGCCCAGAACCTGGTTCATGTGATCCGGGTTCGAGACGGCGCCGACGGTGGCCATGCAGCTGTCCTGCACCATGCGCAGCTCGCCCGAGCCGAGACGGATCTGGGCGTAGCCCCCGTCACGACCCACGAGCTGGGCGTAGGCGCCGGCCGAACGGGCGATCTGGCCGCCCTTCATGGGCTTCAGCTCGACGTTGTGCACGATCGTACCGATCGGCAGACCGCTGAGCGGCGCGGCGTTGCCCGGCTTCACGTCGACCTTTTCGGACGCGATGATCGTGTCACCGGCCTTGAGGCGTTGCGGGGCCAGGATGTAGGCCAGCTCGCCGTCTTCGTACTTGATCAGCGCGATGAAGGCGGTGCGGTTAGGGTCGTACTCGAGACGCTCGACCGTGGCCGGAACGTTCCACTTGCGACGCTTGAAGTCGACCAGGCGGTAGAGGCGCTTGGCGCCGCCGCCACGGAAACGGACCGCGATACGGCCGTTGCCGCCGCGACCGCCCGACTTGGTCAGGCCCTCGACGAGCGCCTTGACCGGCTTGCCCTTGTGGAGCTCGCTGCGGTCGACCAGGACCAGACCGCGACGGCCCGGGGAGGTCGGATTGAATTGCTTCAGAGCCATCTGTCTCTAGAGCCCCGTGGTGATGTCGATCGACTGGCCATCGGCCAGCGTCACGATCGCTTTCTTGACGTCGGAACGACGACCCGGGCGACCACGGAAGCGCTTGGTCTTGCCCTTGACGTTCAGGGTGTTGACCTTGGTCACGGTGACCTTGAACAGCGCTTCGACCGCCGAGGCGATCTCGTCCTTCGTGGCGTCATCCGCGACCTGGAACACGACCTTGTTCTGTTCAGACAGAATGGTCGCCTTTTCCGTGATCACGGGGGCCAGAATGGTGTCGTAATGGCGAGCGGTTGCGGACATTACGCGGCTTCCTTCTCAGCGAAACGGGCCGAGATGCCCTCGATGGCCGACTTGGTCAGGACCAGGGTCCCGCGGCGCAGCACGTCGTAGACGTTCAGGCCGGCGTTCGGCAGCACATCGATGTTCGGAATGTTGCGGGCGGCCAGCTTGAAGTTGGCGTCCACTTCCGGACCAGCGATGATCAGGGCGTTCTTCAGACCGATGTTGTCGAAGGTGGCGCGCAGGGCGGCCGTCTTCGGCTCCGTCAGCTCCGCGGCGTCGAGGACGACGAGCGAGCCGGCCTTGGCCTTGGAAGACAGCGCATGGCGCAGGGCCAGGGCGCGGATCTTCTTGTTCAGGCCAAACTCGTGGCTGCGGACGACCGGGCCGTGGGCCTTGGCGCCGCCGACGAACTGGGCCGCACGGCGCGAACCGTGACGGGCGCCGCCGGTGCCCTTCTGCTTGTACATCTTCTTGCCCGTACGAGAGACCTCGTTGCGGACCTGGATCTTGTGGTTCCCGGAGCGGCGCTTGGCCAGCTGCCAGGTGACGACGCGCTGAAGGATGTCCCCGCGGATCTCGTCGATGCCGAAGATGGCGTCGTCGAGATCGACCGAACCGGCCTTCGCGCCGTCAAGCTTGATGACGTCGAGTTTCATTATTCAGCGCCCTCTTTCGTCGCTTCGGCAGCCGGAGCTTCCGTCGCGGGGGCCTCCTCGACCGCCGGCTCTTCAGCCGCGGCGGCGACCGGCGCCTGGCCGGCCTTGCGGAAGGCGCCCGGACGCGGCAGGTCGGCCGGAGCGGCCTTCTTGATCGCGTCGCGAACCTTCACGAAGGAACCCTCGGCGCCCGGAACGGCGCCCTTGATCAGGATGAGGCCGCGCTCGACGTCCACCTTCCAGACCGTGAGGTTCATGGTGGTGACGGTTTCCTGACCCAGGTGACCGGCCATCTTCTTGCCCGGGAAGGTGCGACCCGGATCCTGACGGTTCCCCGTGGAGCCGTGCGCCCGGTGCGAGACCGAAACACCGTGGGTGGCGCGCATGCCGCCGAAGTTCCAGCGCTTCATGGCGCCGGCGAAGCCCTTGCCGACGGTCACGCCCTGGATGTCGACCTTCTGGCCGGCGAGGAAGTGATCGGCGGTGAGCTCGGCGCCCACATCGATGAGCGCGCCTTCTTCAACGCGGAACTCGGCGACGACGCGGCGGGGCTCGACCTGAGCCTTCGCGAAGTGGCCACGCATGGCGTTGGGCGTGTTCTTCGGCTTCTTGGCGCCGGCGCCGAGCTGGAGGGCGGTGTAGCCGTCCTTCTCGACCGTACGCTGGGCGGTGACGACGCAGCCTTCGAGGCTGAGCACCGTAACCGGAACGTGCTGGCCGGCCTCATCGAAGAAGCGGGTCATGCCCAGCTTCTTGGCGAGAACACCGGTGCGTTGTGCGGGGAGAGTCATGACTGTCGGCTCCCTACAGCTTGATCTCGACATCGACGCCGGCCGACAGGTCGAGCTTCATGAGCGCGTCCACGGTCTGCGGGGTCGGGTCGACGATATCCAGCACGCGCTTGTGCGTGCGGATCTCGAACTGTTCGCGCGACTTCTTGTCGACGTGCGGCGAACGGTTGACGGTGAATTTCTCAATGAGCGTGGGCAGGGGGATCGGCCCCCTGACGGTGGCGCCCGTGCGCTTGGCCGTGTTCACGATCTCGCGTGTGGAATGATCCAGCACGCGGTGATCGAAGGCCTTGAGCCGGATGCGGATGTTCTGACGATCCATATCGCTCGTGTTTCCCAAAGGGCTCCCAGAAGGGCGGCGCCCGCGTGCCTAGACATTTCAAAGACCAACCCGGACAACCCGCCCCTTGCGAGGGAAAGAAGCCCGGACACGCGACGTCCGCAAAACGAATGTGGCCCACGCGGACATCCGCGAGGACCTGGTCCCCAACCGCGATTTTCCTTTATGGGAAAGCCATAGGTCGGTTCGTTCCGCGGGCCGCGTCTGCACCGAAGTGCACAGCCGGTCCAACAGAGGCGCGGTCTTTACGTCAGCGACTCGGGAAGGTCAAGCGCGGTGACCGACGACCGTGCGGATTAGGCCTTCGGGCCGCCGCGATTAATTCGCATCCATGTTCGGCCCCTGCCCTTGCGGCAAGCTGCGGGCGGCCATACGTGCCCCCTCCCCGATCGGCCGAAGACGCCGACGGTTCAATCACAAGGGGATACCCACCTATGAAACTCCGTATGTTCGCCACGGCCGCCGTGGTCGCCGCCGCCCTCTCCACCCCGGCCCTGGCGCAGGACGCCACCGGCTCCGTCGGCGTCTCCGCCGCCACGACCAACGTCGAAGTGCTCGGCGTCGAAGGCGACGGCCAGACCTATGGCCTCGACGGCTCGGTCGCCTTCAAGGCGGCGGACGCCTGGACGGTCACCCTGCAGGGCGCCGCCGGCGCCAACGACGGCGATCTGGGCGAAGATGAGTCCTTCGCCATCGGCGCGGGCCTGACCTACGCCGCCGACGACTGGCGCGTCGGCCCGACCCTCTCGTACGCCGACGTCGACGGCGAAGGCCAATGGACGGCCGGCGTCGTCGCGCAGAAGTACTTCGACACCGTCACCCTGTCGGGCGCCGTGAACTACGCCAGCATCGACGACATCGACGCCGACGTCTGGTCGATGGGCGGCGAGCTCCGTTACTTCGTCTCCGACAACTTCCGTGTCGACGGCGGCGCGACCTGGGCCGTGGCCAAGGTCCCGGGTTCGGACGTCAACGGCTGGAATGTCGGCGTTGACGCCGAGTACCAGTTCGCCGGCACCCCCTGGAGCCTGACCGGCGGCTACGCGCACGCCGAGGTCGAGGACGTGGACTTTGCCGCCGACACCTTCTCGATCGGTTTCCGCTACAGCTTCGGCGGCGACCTGAAGGCGCGCGATCGCTCGGGTTCGGACCTTGGCGCGGGCGGCAACCCCTTCGCCTCGGCCCTCTAGGTCCCGGGGAGCGGTCGGCGCCCGCCGGCCGCTCCAGGGCGCGCCCGCCATCGGTCGGCGCACGAGCAAGCCCCGGAACCCAGGTTCCGGGGCTTTCTTTATGGCGTCAGGCTTTATGGCTTCGGGCCGCAAGGCGGCGGAACCCCGTCAGCCAGGCGCCCTTGGAGGGACAGCGCCGGGGCGACGGCGGGCAAGCCCGCGCCCGGACCTGTCGTGAACGACGAAGACACGACAGGTCCGTGGGGTTCCGCTCCAGAAGACCCTAGGGGGGCGGGCGCATCGCCCCACCCCCTGTTCGGGGGGGCGAGGCGTCAGTCCCGGGCGTCAGGGGTGAAGGGACCAACCCGGACCTCGCCCGAGCCGACGACACGCTTCTTCACCTCGCCGCTGACTCTGGCCACGCGGATATCGCCCGAACCGGCGATGCGGGCGGTCACACTGTCGGCCGCCCCGGCGAACTGGATCTCGCCCGAGCCGGCGATGTTGACCGACAGCACCCCGGCCCGACCGCCGCGGATCACCGCGTCGCCGGAGCCGGCGATGTCGATGTCGATATCGCCGTTGACCGAGGCCACGTCCGCATCGCCCGAGCCCATGGCCCGGACGCTCAGGGCCCCGCCGACCGGTCCGGAGACCAGATCGCCCGACCCGGCGACATTGGCGTCCAGCTTGCCGCGCACGCCGGTGGTGGCCACATCGCCGGAGCCGGCGATCCGGATGTCGGCGCTTCCGGCGCTGCCGGCCTTCACATCACCCGAGCCGGCCAGGTTGACGGTGAGCGGACCCTGGACGTTGGCCACGGTCCAGTCGCCGCATCCGGCGTTGGAGAGAGTCAGGGAGGCGCTGCGTCCGACGCTGCCGAACACCGCGCCGCCGGCGCTGACGGTGGCGTCCATGGGAACCTGGATGACGACCTGGGGCATGTCCTCCCAGGCCACCTTGCCGACGCCGGAGACATCCACGCTGACGACGCCGTCGATCGAGCGGCAGTTGCGGACCCGGCCCTTGCCCAGCGGCCCGTCCAGGTCGCCGTCAACGATGGTCCGGTCGCCCTCGACCCGGACGGTCAAGGGCAGCGCGGCGTTGGTGGTCCTGAAGGACACCTTCACGTCCGGCCGCGCCTGCGGCACGATCACCACGCGGGCGACGGCGTCCTTGATCTCGACCCGCGTCTCGGCGGCCGCGGCGGCGCCCGCCGCCAAAAGCGCCGCGCCCGCGACGCCGAAAGCCAGAAGTGCGCGCATTGCTGTTCTCCCCGAATGTATGACAGGGAGAGGCTAGGACCGCAGGTCTGCCGAGGCAGCTTAATTCGCGGTCATGACAGAGGCTTCATGCGGGCGGGCGGCGTCAGGCCGCCGCGCGCTTGTCGGCGCCCAGCTCGAAGCTGCGCTCGTAGTCCTTGATCCTGTTCTCGACCAGGTTGGCCTTCTTCATGGCCAGCGAGGCGGCCCAGAGGGCGGCGCGGGCCGCCATCGGGGTGCGGCCCATCCGGGCGGGCGTGACGCCCCACCGCTGGCGCAGCACGCCGTTGGCGTAGTGGGCGCCGCGGGTCATCCGGGTTTCCCAGGTCTGGAAGTCCAGCGACATCGAGACGTTGAACACCTCAAGGTTCTCGACCCGGTGCGGGGCATACAGCGGCCAGGTCAGGGCCTGCCCGGCCTCGAGGTCGAAGACCTGGGCGTTGGCGTCGTACGCCTTGCGATAGGTCAGCTCCTCTGTGGTGGTGCGCATGATCACCTGCTCCATCTCGGCCTGGGGCAGATGCGCCTCGTCGGGCGGATAGACGAACAGGCGCTTGCGGCCACGCAGATGGAACAGCATCACGCCGGCCGCGTCGAAATGGTAAGGCACCCTGGTGCCGGGCGAGGACAGGATCAGCTGGCCGGTGGTCTTGATCGGCTTGATGCCCAGTTCCCGCATGTTGGCCTGGAAAGCCTCGTGGATCGGGTTCCAGAGGTCGAGGTGGGCCTCCTGGACATCACGCAGGTTGACCCACAGCCGGCCGGCCTTGATCTCGGCCAGGATGGTCGCGCCGTCGGCCCGGCCCCGTGCGCCGGTCTCCAGGCTGACCTGGCCCTCGTCGTCATAGCTGTAGGCGTTGATGTCGAAGAGCTCTTCCGGGTAGCGGTCGAGCAGCGCCGCCAGCGCCTCGTCGGTGGCGAGGCCGAGCTGGTCGACCTGATGCGGAAACACGCGGGGTTCGAGCGGCAGGGACATCAGGTCGACCTTCTAGAGAAAGAGCATCGCGCCGAGGGCGCTGACAGCGGACTGCGGGCGGGTCTTGTTGAGGGCGGCGGCGGCGGCGGCGGCGATGCCGCGCGCCCGGCCGACCACCGTGGTCTCGCAGGCGTCGATCGCGGCCCAGCGGCGGCGGACGCTGAGGCCCAGGCCCGCGCTGGCGAAGCGCGCGCCGGCGGCCAGCGCCGCGTCGGCGCCGGCCATCGACAGGGCGGCGGCCATCGCGCCGGCGTAGCCCCGGCGCTGCGCGACGCCTTCCAGCACCGTCTGCGAGCGATTGCAGAAGTACTTCTTGTAGGCCTCGCCCTCGAAGCCGTAGTCGAAGACCCTGAATCCCTCGGCCGCGCCCTGGCGCATGGTTTCCAGGCTCAGCAGGATCCCCGGGGAATAGCGGGCGACGGACGCTTCATAGGCGGGGAACCAGAAGTGGTAATGCCCACCGGCATGGAGTCCGTACTCGAGCGCCACGGGCCTGCCGCCCGCCTCCAGCACCGCCAGCCGGGCTCCGAAGCCGTCGGCGCCCGTATCGGCCAGCAGGGCGCGGAGCAGGTCGGCGGTCCAGCCGCAGGCGAAAATGTCGTGCAGTCGCGAGCGGCGGTACTGGTCGCTCTTCAGGCCGATCAGCCGCTCCAGCAACGCCGGATCGCGGCAATCGATACGGGCGCGGACCTCGCCCTGGTCGCGCTCCAGCGAGCGGCGGGCGCGGTCCTTGTCCTTGAAATACTTGTGCCAGTCGGCGCGACGGGCGGCGTCATAGGCCGCCCAGCCGTCCGACAGGTCGGCCTGCAGGGTCCGGCGGGCGATGACGCCCTCCCCCTCCGCGCCCGGGCCGCTCCAGCCGGTGACGCCCAGCGAGGCGGCGCCGATCAGGTCGGGCAGCGCCTCCAGCGGGATCTCGAGGCCCGGCTCGGTGATCACCGCGTGATAGTCGTTCAGCGGCGCCCCGATCGGCTGGGCCGCGCCGCCGCGCCGCTGATGCGGAAAGAAGCCGACCACCCGGCCGCGGCGATGCAGGATCGAGACGGCCGCGCCGGGCGCGACCTCGCCGGCGACAAGGGTGAAGCGGGGATGGAGATAGGGCGAGGAAAAGCGCGGGTCGGCGGCGACGAACGACGCCCACAGGTCGAGCTCGTCCGGCGAGAGTTCCGCCGGCGTCACCGTCTCCATGGTCAGATCGCGTCCCAATCCGGAACCCTCCAAGCCTTCTGCCCGGTCCGGTCGCAATATCCGTTCCATGCGGAACGGCGAGCCGGACGCGGTCAGATACCCCCGGCGGGACTAAGGTTCCCTTTATGGGCGCGGCCTCAGTGGACGGGCTGGCCGATCATGTTGCCGGGCGGGGAATACCGGCAAACCAGATAGTCCTGGGTGGGACTGCTGCCCCGGGCGCAGCCGACCGCTGTCGTGCCGCGCCAGATCGCCTGGGTATAATGCCCCACGTCCTGCCAGCGGCCCGTCCGGCTCACATCGGGAAAGACGCCCGGGCGATAGTCGTCGGCCTCGGCGAACCAGCTGTGCATCAGGACGGCGTCGGAAAACCAGCCCCGCGCCCCCATCGACAGGTTCTCGCCCTGCCCCCGGCGGATCTCCCATGGCGAATGCTCCATGCGGTCGCGCCGGCCCAGCTCCCGCGCCCAGGCGGCGGCCGAGGCGGCGAGTTGCGGATCCCACACCAGCGGCGGCGCTCCGACCCGCTCCCGGGCCTCGTTGTGCAGGGCCAGGGCCGTCTCGCGCAGGCCGGGGGTCCTGGCGAGGGCCGGCGTGGCGAGGAGGACGATCAGGGCGAGGATCTGAGGGCTGCGCATCGGCGACAGCATGCCTCAAGGATGCGGGTGGAACCACGGCCTCGCGTGGACCAGCCGGTCGCTGTCCCCGACCTCGGGCCGGAGCGCCGTGCGTCCTTGCCCTGGATCAAGTCCGGGGTCGCACAATCTCGCTCCCCGGGATGGCGACCTCCGTGGAAGGCCACGCCCTTTGTCATGGTGAGGCGCCGGCTCCCGGGCCGGCGTGTGGCACCCCACCCGGCCTTGCCGCACGCACAGGAAAAAGGCCCCCGAGGTTTCCCTCGGAGGCCCTGATCCTGGTCAGCGTATCGCTGATCGTGGAGTGCTTACTCGACGATCTTGGCGACGACGCCGGCGCCGACCGTGC
>JAIYCQ010000024.1 GCA_027487945.1 Caulobacteraceae bacterium | reverse complement strand
GTGGAGTTGAACCCGTAGACCGTATCGCCGGTCCGGGTGGTGGTGTTGACGCCGTAGGTGCGCTGGGCGGCGGCGATGTCGTCCAGCATGATGGTGGCGGGATAGAGGGGGCCGAAGTTGCCGCCGGTGTTGTTCTCGGTGAAGTAGCTCATCACCGTATACTGATGGCTGTCTTCGTAGTACTCGGCGTTTGCCGCGTAGGTGATGCTGACGCCTTCCTCAGCGTTGTAGTCCCCCGGGTGCGAGAAGCCGATGGCGTGTCCGATTTCGTGGATCAGGGCCAGGGTGGCGTAGTTGCCGGCGACGGGGTTGCTGTAGTCCTCGTTCATCCAGACGTCGCCGCCGCTGGCGCTCATGCTGGGGTAGTAGGCGAAGGCCGCGGCGCCGGCCGCGCCGGTGGCGTAGTTGCCGAACAGCATGGTGGCGTTGTCGGAATAGGCCGCGTCGCCGCTGGCCCCCTCGCCTACCCGCACGAAGACGATGTTGGCGACATCGGCCCAGGCGGCGAGGGCCAGCAGGGTCGCCGCGATCTGGGCCTCGGAGAAGCGGGTGAAGCCCTCTGTGTCATCCGGCATGCTGCCCGGCGCCGTGGACCGGAAGGCGAAGGTGACGATCGAGGGCGCACCGCCCCAGTAGGGATCGTCCCAGCTGTTTTCGACGTCTGACACGCCCGGCTGGACATAGAAGTCGTTCCAGGAGGCATAGGTGCGGTTCAGCTGATAGGCGGCCTCGGCCACCGTCTTGGACGGCTTGCCATTGGTCGCGACATCGCCCCGGTCGGCGGCGTCGAGGAAGGCCGGCGGATTGGCGGCAGGCTGCGTCTTGTCCGTGTCAACGAGGCCGGCGCAGGCCGGGCAGGCGCAGCGCGGCGCGTCGTCGTCGTGCTGGAGCGCCTCGCGGCGGCCAGGCTCGAAGGGCCGGATCGCCGGCTCGGACAGCAGGTCTTCCTGATCGAAGGGCATCTCGAATGTCGTCCTCGCGCCGGGGCCAAGCCTCGAAAGCTAGGCCGCAAGACGGCGCGGGACAAGCAGGTCCGCGCCGGGTTGGTCACCTTGGGGAAACACGGTTCAGCCCGGCGCGTGAATCAAGACTTAACGGGTGAACTTCTGGAACTTGATTCGGTGCGGAATCAGACTGTCGGTGCCGAGGCGGCGCTTCTTGTCTTCCTCGTACATTTCGAAGTTGCCCTCGAACCACTCGACATGGCTGTCGCCCTCGAAGGCGAGGATGTGGGTGGCGAGGCGGTCGAGGAACCAGCGATCGTGGCTGATGACCACGGCGCAGCCGGCGAAATCCTCGAGGGCCTCCTCGAGGTTCTGGAGCGTTTCGATATCCAGGTCGTTGGTCGGTTCGTCGAGCAGGATGACGTTGCCGCCGGTGGCCAGGGTCTTGGCCAGGTGGACGCGGTTGCGCTCACCCCCCGACAGCAGGCCGACCTTCTTCTGCTGGTCGCCGCCCTTGAAGTTGAACGAGCCGACATAGGCGCGGCTGTTGATCTCGCGCTTGCCGACCATCATCACATCGGTGCCGCCGCTGATCGCCTGCCAGACGGTATCGTTGGGGTTCAGGTCATCGCGGCTCTGGTCGACGTAGGCCAGCTTGACGGTCTCGCCGAGCTTGAGCGACCCGGCGTCGGGCGTTTCCTGGCCGGTGATCAGGCGGAACAGCGTCGACTTGCCGGCGCCGTTGGGGCCGATGACGCCGACGATGCCGTTGGGCGGCAGGCGGAAGGTCAGATCCTTGAACAGGACCTTCTCGCCGTACTCCTTCTCCAGACCGGTCACCTCCAGCACCACGTTGCCGAGGCGCGGCCCGGGCGGGATCTGGATGACGGCGTGGGTCTGGGCCTGACGGCTGTTCTCCTGCTCGCGGACCATGTCCTCATAGGCGGCGAGGCGGGCCTTGGACTTGGCCTGGCGGGCCTTGGCGCCCGAGCGGACCCAGTCGAGTTCGCGGGACAGGGCGCGCTGGCGGGCTTCGGATTCCGACTGCTCCTGAATCACGCGCTTGGTCTTGGCCTCGAGCCAGCTGGAGTAGTTGCCTTCGTGCGGGTGGCCCTTGCCGCGGTCCAGTTCCAGCGTCCACTTGGTGACCTGGTCGAGGAAGTAGCGATCGTGGGTGACGAGGATGACGCAGCCCGGGAAGGCCTCCAGGTGGTGCTGCAGCCAGGCCACGGACTCGGCGTCCAGGTGGTTGGTCGGTTCGTCGAGCAGCAGCATGTCCGGCTTGCTGAGCAGAAGCCGGGCGAGCGCGACGCGGCGCTTTTCACCGCCCGACAGCTTGGTCACGCCGCTGTCGTTGGGCGGGCAGCGCAGCGCGTCCATGGCCATCTCGACGCGGCTGTCGATGTCCCAAAGGTCGCCGGCGTCGATCTTCTCCTGAAGGGCGGTCATCTCCTCCATCAGCTCGTCGGTGTAGTTCTCGGCCATCTCCGCCGCGATGGCGTTGTAGCGGTCGAAGATCTGCTTCTCCTCGCACCAGGCGATGACGTTTTCCCAGACCGTCTTGGTCTCGTCGAGGTGCGGCTCCTGCTCAAGATAGCCGCGCTTGACGCCGTCGGCCGCCTTGGCCTCGCCGCTGTACTCGCTGTCGATGCCGGCCATGATCTTCAGCAGCGTCGACTTGCCCGAGCCGTTGACCCCGACCACGCCGATCTTGGCGTCCGGATAGAAGGACAGCCAGATGTTCTCGAACACCTTCTTGCCGCCGGGATAGGCCTTGGTCAGGCCCTGCATCTGGAAAATGTACTGGGCGGCCATAGGGGGTCGCTCGCTCTCGTCTGATCGCAAAAAGGGGACGGCGGGGATGTAGCGACCGCGCGCCCATCGCGCAATGAGTCTGGCGGGACCGGCTGTCTCGGAAGCATCACGGATTCATCGCCGATTTGCCGACAACCCGTCTCCGGAGGTTCACGAGCGCCGACTAACGCTCCGCGAACAAGCCGCCAGTCAGGCGGCAGGTCGAGGGGGTTTTCCATCATGAAACGTCATCTTGTCGCCGGCTCCGGTCTGGCGGCCCTTCTGCTCGTCTCCGCGCCCGTCGCCTTCGCCGCTGAAGACAGCACGGCGGACGTCGAGGCGCTGATCGTCTATGGCCAGGGCCAGAGCCGCCAGGTCCAGACGGTGGACGACACCCAGATCGCCGAGGCGGTCGCCGGGGTCAGCCCGCTGAAGGTCGTCGACCGTCTGCCGGGCGTCACCTTCCAGTCCGCCGACGCCTTCGGGGCGTACGAGTGGTCGACCCGGATCTCGATCCGCGGCTTCAACCAGAACCAGCTCGGCTTCACCCTCGACGGCATCCCGCTCGGCGACATGAGCTACGGCAACCACAACGGCCTGCACATCAGCCGTGCGCTCGCCAGCGAGGACATCGGCCGGATCGAGCTGTCGCAGGGCGCCGGCGCCGTCTCCAACGCTTCCAGCTCCAACCTCGGCGGCACGCTGCAGTTCTTCTCGCGCGATCCGTCGGCGACGTTCGGCGGCCAGGCCAACCTCACGGTCGGCAGCGACAACATGCACCGCGCCTTCGTGCGCGTTGAGAGCGGCGAAGTGGCCGCCCTGGGCGGTCTGCGCGGCTACTTCTCGGTCGCCGACCAGTCGACGGACAAGTGGAAGGGCGGCAGTGAGCAACGTCAGCGCCAGTACGACCTGAAGGTCGTTCTGCCGGTCGGCGAAGGCTCGCTCACGGCCTTCTTCAACCGCTCGGAACGCCGCGAGCAGGACTACCAGGACATGTCGCAGGAGATGATCACCCGTCTCGGCCGCGACTGGGACAACACCCAGCCCAACTGGGCGCTCGCGGTCGCCGCGGCCCGGGCCTACAACACCGGCGGCGCCCTGCCCGCGCCCTTCGCCACCGTCGACGACGCCTACTATGCGGGCGCCGGCGTGCGGGACGACGACCTGTTCGGCGCCACGCTGGAGATGCCGGTCGGCGAGACGTTCAACTTCTTCGTGACCGGCTACGGCCACCAGAACGAAGGCCAGGGCCTCTGGTACACGCCCTACACCCCGACCCCGGGCTGGAACACGCCGGGTTCGACCGCCGCGCCGCTGTCGATCCGCACCACCGAGTACGCCATCGACCGCAAGGGCCTGATCGGCGGGGCCTCGCTGGAACTGGGCGCCCACACCATCACCGGCGGCCTGTGGGTCGAGATCAACAAGTTCGACCAGGCCCGTCGCTTCTACGGCGAAACGGCCGCCAGCCCGTCGCGCGATCCGCTGGGCTTCCAGTCGAACCCGTTCTTCACCCAGTGGGCCTACGGCTTCGACACCCGCACCACCCAGTTCTATCTGCAGGACGTGTGGAGCGTGACCGAGGCCCTGAAGGTCAACTTCGGCTTCAAGTCGCTGAAGGTTAAAAACGAAGTCAGCACCGTCTTCGTCGCCGACCCGACCCGCGCCATGTCGGGTCAGATCGAGTCCGAGGACGGCTTCCTTCCGCAGGTCGGCGCGGTCTACACCCTCAGCGACCAGATCGAACTGTTCGGCGGCTACACCGAGAACATGGCCGCCTTCGTGTCGGCCGGCACCGCCGGTCCGTTCGCCTCGCAGCGTCAGTCGATCGTCGACTACGTCGCCGCCAACCTCGATCCGGAAACCTCCAAGACCCTCGAAGGCGGCCTGCGCTTCCGCAATGATCGCTTCCAGGGCGTCGTCGCCGCCTACCACGTCACTTTCGACAACCGCCTGCTCAGCGCTTCGACCGCGGCCCCGATCCTGGGTCTGCCGGCGGTGCTGTCGAACGTGGGTTCGATCGAGACCGTGGGTCTGGAAATGGCCGGCGAGCTTGAACTGAGCGACGCCTTCTCGCTCTACGCCTCCTACGCCTTCAACCAGTCCGAATATCAGGACAACGTGGTCTCGGCCCTGGGCGTGGTGGAAATGGCCACGGCCGGCAAGACGGTCGTCGGCGCTCCGGAAAACCTGTTCAAGCTCGAACTGGCCTACGACCGGAACGACTTCTACTCGCGCCTGGGCGTCGCCTACACCGGCGAGCGCTTCTACAGCTACGAGAACGTCGGCGGCGTCGACGCCTACACCGTGGTCGACCTGACGGTGGGCTACCGCTTCAGCGGCACGCCGCTGCTGGAAGGGCTCGAGGTCCAAGCCAACGTCACCAACCTGCTCGACGAGGACTACATCTCGACGATCGGTTCGGGCGGCTTCGTCAAGGCCGATCCGGCCGGCACGGCCATGACGATCCTGCCGGCCCCGCCGCGCCAGTTCTTCGTCAGCCTGAAGAAGGCGTTCTGATCCTCAACCTCCCTGTTGAAATCTTGGCCGGGGGGAAACTCCCGGCCATTTTTTTGGACCAGAGACTGACCGATGACCAACCTCAGCCGCCGTTCCGCCCTGGGCCTTGCCGCCGCGATGGCCGTCGCGCCCAACGTGAAGGCAGCCCCCGCGGTGGACGTCGCCCACCCCGCCCTTGAGCGGCCTCTCACCCGCATCGCCTTCGGGGCCTGTGCCAAGCAGGACAAGGATCAGCCGATCTGGGACGCGGTCCTGGCCGCCAAGCCGGATCTGTTCATCTTCCTCGGCGACAACATCTATGCCGACACTCGCGATCCGGCGGTGATGGCCGCGAAGTACGCGATGCTCGCGGCCAAGCCGGGCTTCCGCAAACTTCGGGACACGGTCCCGGTCATCGCCATCTGGGACGACCATGACTTCGGCGAGGACGACGCCGGCGCCGACTATCCGATGAAGGCCGAATCCCGTCGCCAGTTCTGCGACTTCTGGGGCGAGGCGGCGACCAGCCCGCGCCGGGTGCGCGAAGGGATTCACGCGGCCTATGTCTTTGGGCCTGTCGGCCGTCAGGTGCAGGTGATCCTGCCGGACCTCCGCTGGAACCGCACGCCGATCCAGAAGCTGGACGGCATCGAATACAAGGCCTGGTCCGCCGCGAAGGCCGCGGCCGGCAACCCGGTGCCCGGGCCCTACGCCCGCAATCCGGACCTCCAGGCGACGATGCTCGGGGAAGCGCAATGGTCGTGGCTCGACGCCCAGCTGCGTCAGCCGGCTGACCTGCGCATCCTGGGCAGCAGCCTGCAGGTGCTGGCCGACTTCGCCGGGTGGGAGGGCTGGATCAACTATGCGCGCGACCACCAGCGACTGCTGGAGACGATCCGCGACGCCCGCGCCGACCGCCTGATCTGCATCAGCGGCGATACCCACTACGGCGAGATATCCCGCCTGGACGTCAACACGCCCTACCCCCTGTGGGACATCACCTCGTCGGGGCTGACCGAGGTCTGGCCGGTGACCCCGCCCAACGCCCTCCGTCAGGGCGAGGTCTGGCGCCAGCGCAATTTCGGCCTCATCGAGATCGACTGGTCGCCCCCCGCCCCGACGCTGCGGGTCGAGGTGCGGGACGAGCGCGGCGCCGCCCGGCTTGGCGTGACTATCGATACGGCGACGCTGACCGTCTGAGCCCCGGGAGCCGGGCGGTCCTTGCCAAGGCGGGCCGGGAGGGCGAACCATCAGGGCGCTGTTCCAGGAGCTCCCGATGCGTCCCCTCCCCCTGCTCGCGCTGACCCTTGCCGCCGGCGTCGCCCTCCCCGCCGCCGCCATGCCGCCGCCCTTGCCCGAGGTTGCAGACGCGGCGATGGCGGCGCTGCAGCGCGACGTCGCCGCCGGGCGGGCCTCGTCGGAGGCCGTCGCCAGCGCCTACATCGTGCGCGGCAAGGACATCGAACCGAAGGTCAACGCGATCATCGCCATGAACCCGGCCGCCCTGTCCGACGCCTTCGCCGCCGACCAGGCGCGGCGGGCGGGGGACAGCCGTCCGCTGCTGGGCGTAGCCATTCTGGTCAAGGACAACATCGAGACGGCCGACGCCGGCCTCGCCACCACCGCCGGCTCGCTGGCGCTGGCGGACAATGTCACCGGTCGTGATGCGCCGGTCATCGCCCGCCTGCGGGCGGCCGGGGTGGTGGTGCTTGGCAAGACCAACCTGTCCGAGTGGGCCAATATCCGCTCCGACAACTCCATAAGCGGCTGGAGCGCCGTCGGCGGCCAGACGCGCAATCCCTATGCGCTGGACCGCAGCCCGTGCGGCTCGTCCTCGGGGACCGGCACGGCGATCGCAGCGGGACTGGCGGCGGCGGGGGTCGGCACCGAGACCGACGGCTCGATCACCTGCCCGGCGGCGGTGTCGGGGTTGGTGGGCCTCAAGCCCACGGTCGGGCTTGTCTCGCGCACCGGCATCGTGCCGATCAGCGCCACGCAGGACACCGCCGGGCCGATGACCCGCACCGTCGAGGACGCCGCCCTGCTGCTCACTGCCATGGCCGGATCCGACCCCGCCGACCCCGCCACCGCCCAGGCCGACCGCCGCCGCGAGGACTATGCCGCCCGGCTGAAGCCGGACGCGCTGAGGGGCGCCCGCATCGGCGTCATGCGCTATGCCGCCGGCTTCCATCCCGAGACCGACGCCGTGTTCGAAGCGGCGCTGGCGACGCTGAAGGCGCAGGGGGCGGTGCTGGTCGACGTGCCGGCGTTTCCGAACCAGGACGAGATCGGCGGCAACGAGCTGGTGGTGCTGCTGGTCGAGCTGAAGGCGGGGCTGAACGCTTATCTGGCCTCCACCGACCCGCAGAAGGTGAAGACGCGGACGCTCGCGGACGTCATCGCCTTCAACAAGGCCAACGCCGACCGGGAGATGGCCCTGTTCGGACAGGACCTGTTCGAGCGGGCCGAGGCGACGCAGGGGATCGACGATCCGGCCTACCGGAAGGCGAAGGCCGATGCGGCGCGGCTGGCCGGGCCCGAGGGGATCGACGCGCTGCTGGCGAAGTACGGCGTCAGCGCCCTGGTCGGGCCGACCATGGGGCCGGCCTGGCCGATCGATCCGGTGCTCAAGGACCGCTACGTTGGCGGCGGAGCGGGCAACGCCGCCGCTGTGGCGGGCTACCCGCACCTGACCGTGCCCATGGGCGAGGTGATGGGCCTGCCGGTCGGGCTGTCATTCATCGGACCGGCCTGGAGCGACGGCCTGCTGCTCGGCTACGGCTACGCCTTCGAACAGGCGGCCGGCGCCCGGAAGGCCCCGACCTTCTCGCCTGGCGTCGACTGAAGCCTACCGCTTCGGCCGCGAACGCCAGCCCTTCGGCGGCGGAGGCGGCGGCACGGCCGGAGCCAGGGCGCCGGGCGCGCCGTCGCGGCTGTAGCCACGGTCGTAGCCGTCGGCCTCCCACCACGGACGGCTGGAGTTGCTGAACGCGCTCTCGTCCTTGAGGGTCGAGGGCAGGCTGGCGGCGCGGACGCAGTAGGTGCCGCGATCCCATTGCTGACGCCAGCAGTCGCCACCGTAGTAGACCCAGTTGTGCTCGATATCGGCCGTGGCGCCCTGCTCCACCCAGATCGCGCGGCGGCTCCAGTCGTGGATCCGGTTACGATAGATGTAGGCGTTGCCGCCGGCGACGTAGATGCCGACGTCGCGCGAGCCGATCGCCGACTCGGTGAACCGAAGCTGGCCGTCCGAGACCACGCCCACGGTCGTGCGCATGAAGCGGCTGCGGCTGACGTCCACCTGGGCGCCGCGGTCGAGATGCAGGCCGTTGCGCCAGCCGCTGATCACGGCGTTGCGGATCGACAGCGTGCCCGACCCGCTGCGCAGGCCGCGAACCAGGATGCCGTTGCCCGCCGAGCCGGAGGTCGAGCGGGCCATGATGCCGACCTGGTCGATGCGGCTCTCGCCGGTGGCCGGGGTGATGTCGAGGCCGGTTTCCTCGCCGGTAATCCGGCTGCGGGCGATGTCGACGACCGCCGACTCGGCGATCACCGCGGCGTTCCAGGTGTAGGCGTCGATGCTGCTCTCGCGCATGATCAGCTTGCCGCCGGAGGCGTAGACCGCCGCGGCGTCGCCCCAGTAGTTCACCGTCGTGCGCACCAGCGCCACGTCGCCGCCCCAGGATTCGATGCAGGCGGTGCGACCGCCCTTCTCGCTGGTCAGGACCAGATCGCGCAGCTCGACACCCTTCACGCCCTCGGCGATGCGGATGCAGGGCGAGCCCTCGGGCGCGGAGATGGTCGCCGGAGCCGTGGCCGGGGCCGGATCGAAGATCGAGGCGCCCTCGGCGGCGATGATCACCGGATACTCGACGATCACCGTCTCGCGGCACACGCCGCCGCGCGAGCGGATGTAGAGGATGCCATTGTCGGCGAGGCTGCGCAGCGCATCGGAGATCGGCGTCGGACCGGCGTAAGGGTCGCCGCAGTCCACCGTGACCGAGGTGCGGTCGCGCGGCCATTGTCCGTTGGGCGGATAGTCGTCGTTCCAGCCCGGCTGACGACGGCCCCAGCGGTAGCGATCCGGCTTCCAGCGGTCGGGACGCCAGCGCGGCTTGAGCGGCGGCGTGATCAGCCCGCCGAAGTTGGGGCGAACCTGCTGGTCGACGCGGGCGGCCGCGTCCGGGAAGGCCTGGGCGGCCGGGGCGGTGACCGCGACGGCGAGGACCGCCGCCACGGCGGGAAGGAAGCGCTTCAGCGTCTTCATGGCAGATAATCCCTGTCGCGAGGCGTGGGCCGCGGACGCGACACCTGGGCCAGCACTTGCTGGAGACGGCCGGCCGACGGCTTGAAGCCCGAGAGCGCGGCGTCGATCTGGTAGACGACGGCCCCGGCCTTGTCCTGGTCGGCGACGCCGGAAACCCCCAGCGAGAAGAAGGTCGACATCGCGTACTTGGCCTCGGCCGAGCCCTGTTTGTCGGCCTCGGCATACCAGTAGAAGGCGCGGGCGTAGTCGCGCGGAACGCCCACCCCCTCGGAGTACATAACCGCCAGCACCAGCTGGGCCTTGGGCGAGCCGTTGACGGCCGCGTACTGGATGGCGCGGACCTTCTCGATCGGCTGGAAGGTCCCGGTCTGGGGGCGGCCGACCATGGCCTGGAAGCTCTGGATGTCGCCCGGGTAGAGCATGTCCTCGGTGGCCACCGGCCGGGGCGTGACCCGCAGATAGCTCAGGGCCTCGGCGATGTGGATGAAGGGCAGCTCGCGCAGCCGCTGCAGCGCCGCCTGCTGGCCGTCGTTGTACTGGTCGCTCTCGTCGGAGTGCGGCACGCCCGAGTCCGGAGCCTGCGGCGGGTAGAACTCGTAGGGCGGCGTCCAGCGGCGGGCCTTCTGCTCGACAAAGGCGCCGTCGGCGGCGCGCTTGGCGGAGGAGCGTTCGAAGTCCTTGAGCATGACATAGGCGCCGACATCGCCGGTCTGCACCGCCAGATAGTTGTAGAGGTAGGCGTCGATGTCATTGCGCGGGAAAAGGGCCAGGGCGGCCGGCGTGCCGGGCTTGTTGGGACGGCCGCGCGCCTCCATCGCCTGGCGATTGTCAGTCGGCTCGCCATAGGGGCCGAAGAACCCGTCGTGCATCCGCGCCAGGGTGCGGTAGCCCTCGGCGCCCTGGGTCGACAGGATGTAGATGACCCGGTTGCGGACCTTTTCCTGCTCCTCGGACGTCATGCGGGACAGCACGCGGTCGAGGGCCCGGTAGGCCATCTTGCGCTCGACCGCACGGCAGTCGTCGAAGCGCGAGATCTGCCCCTCGCCCTGCGGCGAGCGGCGGCTGTAGGCGGCGATCGGGGCGTAGCCCTCGGAATTGGTCAGGGCCAGGCTGTACCAGACCGCCGCCTCGACATCGTCCTCGAGGTTCTTGTCGGCGGCCCGTTCGCCCTGGTAGCGGCGCGCCAGCTCGAGCTGGGCGAAGAAGTCGCCCGTGAAACCGCGGCGGCGGAGGGTGCGGATCTCGATCTGCTGGGCGTTGAACTGCGGTTGGGAGCCGGCCGGCATCTGGGGACGCGGACAGGCGACATCGCCCTTGCCGCCGAACCAGGCATTGGGCCCGGTGTCACAGCCGACCAGGGGCAGAACAACGGCCGCGACGAGCACGGCGATCGACACGCCACGGATCAGCGGCCCTTTGGCGGCTCCGTCGGGACCGACCGGGGTGTCGCTGCTCTCGTGCATACTGTTCACCCCCAACGCCCACCCCGCCGGAAACTATTTCGGCGAACGTGACTCTTCGCAGGCCCCCGCAGCGAGTCAAGCACGCGCAGAGGCATCATTAACCATATTTCGTGGTCCGGGGCCCCCGAGTGAACTGCGTTCGCGTCTGACGCGAAAAGGTCGCCAAAACAGACACCCCGCCGCCGCCCCGCCGGCATTGCGCCCTGCTTTCGCCGCAGGCGGAGAGCGAACCTTGATACCGGGACGAACGAGTTCAGGGGAATCACATGCGGGTCACGCGGCGTTTTCGATCCATCGTCAGCCTGACGGCCGTCGCGGCGCTGATCGCCGCCTCCGCGCCGCCGACCACCTTCGCCCTCGCGGCGACGCCCGCCGGGGGCGAGCCCTCGGCGGCGGACTGCGAGGCGCTCGGCTTCGCCGGCGTCAGCGACCAGGGGGATGCCGCCGCCAGCGGCAGCATCGTGGTTACGGCGCAGAAGCGGTCTTACTTCTCCAGGCCGGCCCCCGGGGCGCCCCCGCCGCCCGCTCCACCGCCACCGCCACCGCCACCGCCACCGCCGGTCATGATGGCCGCGCCCGCGCCGGCCATGGTCGCCCCGGGCGCCGTGATGCCCCGTCCGCCCATCGCCGCGCAGGACACCGAGCGCTACCCCGGCGGCGTCTCCAACCCGATCAAACAGGTGGCCCAGGAGCCGGTCTCGACCTTCTCGATCGACGTCGACACCGCTGCCTACGCCAACACCCGCCGCTTCCTGGCCGACGGCCGCCTGCCGCCCCGCGACGCGGTGCGGGTCGAGGAGCTGATCAACTACTTCGACTACGCCTACCCCCTGCCCGCCACCAGGGCAGAGCCGTTCAGGCCGTTCGTCGCCGTGGCCCCCTCGCCCTGGTCGAAGGACCGCGAGGTCATCCATATCGGCCTGCAGGGCTATGACATCCCGGCGGGCGAGCAGCCGCCGCTGAACCTGGTCTTCCTGGTCGACACCTCCGGCTCGATGTGGAGCGAGGACCGCCTGCCGCTGGCCAAGAAGGCGCTCGGCACGCTGATCGACCAGCTGGGCGACCGGGACCGGGTCGCCATGGTCGCCTACGCCGGCTCGGCGGGCGCCGTGCTGGCCCCGACCAGCGGCAAGGAGAAGCTGAAGATGCGCTGCGCCCTGGGCGCGCTGCAGTCGGGCGGTTCCACGGCCGGCGGCCAGGGGCTGGCCCTCGCCTACGCCCTGGCCCAGCAGAACTTCGACCCCAAGGCGGTCAACCGCGTCATCCTGTTGACCGACGGCGACTTCAACGTCGGAGTTTCGGACCCGAGCAAGCTCAAGGACTTCGTCGCCGACAAGCGCAAGACCGGCGTCTACCTGTCGGTCTACGGCTTCGGGCGCGGCAACTACAACGACACGATGATGCAGGCGCTGGCCCAGAACGGCAACGGCACGGCCGCCTATATCGACAGCTTCGACGAGGCGCGGAAGCTGTTCCGCGACGACTTCTCCGGCTCGCTGTTTCCCATCGCCGACGACGTAAAGATCCAGGTCGAGTTCAACCCCGCCCAGGTCAGCGAGTACCGGCTGATCGGCTACGAGACCCGAATGCTGGCCCGCGAGGACTTCAACAACGACCAGGTCGACGCCGGCGAGGTGGGATCGGGCGCCTCGGTCACCGCCCTCTACGAGATCACCCGCGTCGGGGCGACGCCCTCCTCCGATCCGCTGCGCTACGGCTCGGCCCGGCCGGCGGCGGCCCCCTCGGCCGAGCTGGCCTTCCTGAAGGTCCGCTACAAGCTGCCCGGCAAGACGGAGTCGGTGCTGATGCAGCGGCCGATCACCCGCGCCGACGTCAGCGACAGCCTGGCCGCCGCGCCGGAATCGACCCGCTGGGCCCTGGCCGTCGCCGCCTTCGGCCAGAAGCTGCGCGGCGATCCCTGGATCTCCGCCGACTTCGGCTGGCCGCAGGTGATCGACCTGGCCCAGGGCGCCCGGGGCACGGACGAGTTCGGCCTGAGGGCGGAGTTCGTGAAGCTGGCCCGCGGCGCCGGCGAGGGCAGGCGGGTGAACGAGTAGGCGCAGCGGCTGACAGGCCCTGCGTGCTTCGACACGCGCTCTGCGAGCGCTGCTCAGTATGACGTAGATGGGTAGCCTTCTTGCTACGTCATCCTGAGCAGGCGCGCAGCGCCGTGGCGAAGGACGCTCGGCCTGACCGCGCGCGACCTGTCCCCACTGTCTCCCTTCGCCGTTCACCGCCGCTGAAGTTCGTGCCTCAGCGGCGGCGAAAGGGGGACAGACATCGCCCCGGCTCCCTGCACGACCACGCATGGACAGCCGCCCGCCCGGCCGGGGGATCGGCAAAGCGCTTGCGGGGCAAGCTGTCGGAGAGGACGTCGGCCGGCTCATCCCCCATTGTGCGCCCGCTCAGGGACGGGGGAATCGATTGTCAGCCGAAGGGACGGGCGGCAGGGACCAATTGTCCCACGATGTCTCCATTTGTCCCGGGAGTATTGGTCCCGAGAGTCTTCATGTGGGAGACTTGTTCCGGCGAGAAATGGCGCGGAAAAAGGGGCGAAGTCCTGTTTCGGCAAACGGTGGCGGATCCTTCCAGTATTCCTGGAATGCACCTGTCCTCCGTGTCCGCCCGCGACCTACCGGGACTCCTCGGCATCCACCTCGACGTGCCACCAGCGCGGCCGCGCCGAGCGGAAGGAATGGGCGGTCGGCGCCAGGGCTTTCGCGGTCGGTTTGTCGAAAACGCCCAGTACAAGCGCGACGACGGGTTGGTCATCGATGGCGCCAAGGGTGCTGCCGCATCGCGCGCAGAAGGCCCGGCTGGACCAGTCCGACGACCGGAAGGTCGCCGGTGGTCCGCCCTGGCCGCACCAGGTGACAGCCTCGCTCGGAAACTCGACCCAGCTCACCGTCAGGGCGCCGCTGTGCCGCTGGCACATCCTGCACGAACAGGTGTGCGGCTTCAGCGCGGGGCCGACCGCCGTGAAGCGCACGTGACCGCAGAGACACCCGCCTTCGTAGGTTGTTGCTTTTCGCACCGGCCGACACCCTCAACAGCCGTCATGACCACAGGCGGGCACAGGAGCGCGGGAAGGCCCTGTTGATCAAGTCCCCTGACCGCGCCGGCGGACGAGAGGCCCGGCCGAGAGGCGGGGTGTGGCGATGCCCGTCCTCAGCCGTAGCGGAGCTTGCAGTAGAGGATCGAGCCGGACAGCAGCAGCGTCAGGCCGTTGCCGACGATCAGCGGCCAGTCGCCCAGGATCAGGCCGTAGACCATCCACAGCGCCACCCCGAAGGTCATCAGCAGGAACATCGGAAGCGACAGGTCGGCGGTCGAGCGGGTCCGCCAGGTCTTGATGGCCTGGGGCAGGAAGGCGAGCGTGGTGCAGGCCGCCGCGAGGAGGCCGATGAGGGTGACGGGCAAGCGGGGCCCTCCCGAAAATGCGAACGGAGGCGGCCGTGAAGCCGCCTCCGCGCCAGGTCTGCCGTCCAGGCTTAACGCCCCGACGGAACGTCCTTGAAGGCGACATCCTTGTCGACGCGCACGTCGCCGGGCAGGCCCAGCACGCGTTCGGCGATGATGTTCTTCAGGATCTCGTCGGTGCCGCCGGCGATGCGCAGGCCGGGGGCCCACAGCAGGCTCTGCTGGAAGGCGGCCTGCATCGGGGCTTCACCCGGATCGACGAGCACGCCGTACTGGTCTTCCAGCTCGACGCCGTAGTTGCTCATGTCCTGCATCTGGTTGGCGGCGATGATCTTGCCGATCGAGCTTTCGGCGCCCGGGGTCTGACCACGCGACAGGGCCGTCATGGTGCGGAAGCGGGTCATCTTCAGACCCTCGGCCGCGACGTACCAGTCGGCCAGCTTCTCGCGGAAGCCGCCGTCCTTGATGGCCGAGCCGCCGACGGTGTCGGTCTCACGGGCCAGTTCCATGATGGTCTTGTAGTCCGGGCCCGAGGAGCCGCCGACGGCCAGACGCTCGTTCATCAGGGTGACCAGGGCCACCTTCCAGCCGTCGCCGACCGCGCCGAGGCGCTGGCTGTCCTTCACCCGCAGATCGGTGAAGTAGACTTCGTTGAACTCGCTGCCGCCGCTGGCCTGGTGGATCGGGCGGACCTCGACGGCCGGATCGTGCATGTCGATCCAGAACATGGTCATGCCCTTGTGCTTGGGCACGTCGGGGTCGGTGCGGACGAGCAGGATGCCGTAGTCGCAGTACTGGGCGCCGGTGGTCCAGACCTTCTGGCCGTTGATGACCCAGTCGCCGTCGTCCTGCTGGATCGCGCGGGTGCGCGAGGCGGCGACGTCCGAGCCGCCGGCCGGTTCGGAGAACAGCTGGCACCAGATTTCCTCGCCGCGCATCGCCGGCTTGACGAAGCGGGTCTTGGTCTCGGCGTCGGCGAAGGCCATCACGGTCGGGACGCACATGCCCAGGCCGATGGTGAAGTAGCCGTAGTTGACGCCGACCTTGGCCTCTTCCTGGCCGAAGATGACCGACTGGATCGGCGTGCCGCCGGCCCCGCCCCACTCCTTGGGCCAGGTGATGCAGGCGTAGCCGGCGTCAGCCTTCTTGGCCTGCCAGGACTTGGCAAGGGCCATGTGCTCGGGGCTGTTGGGCCGCCGGCCGTTGGCGCTGGCGCCGCCCTTGTGCTCGGCGGCGTTCTTTTCGAGCCAGGCGCGAGCGGCTTCGCGGTAGGCGGCTTCTTCGGGGCTGTCGTTAAAGTCCATCTCGTCTCTCCAGGGCGGTCATCCCGGTCGGGGCTGGGGCCAAGACGGGACCCGGGAGCACGAGGCTCCGAAACGGGGTCCCGGCTCTACGGCCGGAATGACAATGGGTGTTGTGTCAGGCGGCGTTGCG
Organism: Caulobacteraceae bacterium; assembly: GCA_027487945.1. Lineage (GTDB taxonomy): Bacteria > Pseudomonadota > Alphaproteobacteria > Caulobacterales > Caulobacteraceae > Caulobacter. The sequence goes on along the minus strand of JAIYCQ010000024.1, from coordinate 97,491 downwards.
GCGTTCCAGTTGCGAGACCAGCCGCTCTTTCCAGACCTTCGGCGCGTGGGCCACGAGGGCCAGCTGGCGCGAGCGGCGGTAGTAGAGGTGGCAGTCCACCTCCCAGGTGAAGCCCATGCCGCCATGCGTCTGGATGTTTTCCTTGGAGGCGAACCAGTAGGCTTCGCTGGCCGCGATCCGTGCGGCGGCGGCCGCCACCGGCAGCTCCGCGGCGTTCGTGTTGAGGGCCCAGGCGCCGTAGTAGGCGTTGGAGCGGGCGACCTCGTTCTTGACGTACATGTCGGCCAGCTTGTGCTTGATGGCCTGGTAGCCGCCGATCACCCGCCCGAAGGCGTAGCGGTTCATGGCGTAGTCCTTGGCCATCTCGAGGCACTTGTCGGCGCCGCCGGTCTGTTCGAAGGCCAGCAGCACGGCGGCGCGGTCGAAGACCTGCTCGCTGATGCTCAGGCCCTCGCCCGCCGCGCCGACGCGCTTGGCCGGGGCGCCGGCGAAGGTCAGCCGGGCAACGCCGCGGGTCGGGTCGAGGCTCTTGAGCGTCTCGCGGGTCACGCCTTCGCCGTTCAGGTCGACGAGGAACAGCGAGGCCTTGCCGCCTTCGCTGGCCAGGACCAGGGCGACATCGGCGATGTCGCCGTCGGTCACCGGGATCTTCACGCCCGTCAGCCTGTCGCCTTCGACCTTGCAGGTCAGCGACTTGGCGTCGACGACGCCCGGGCCTTCGGAGGTGGCGTAGCAGCCGATGATCTCGCCGGCGGCGATCTTCGGCAGCAGATGGGCCTTCTGCTCGTCATTGCCGGCCAGCATCACGGCCTCGGCCAGGAAGTAGACGGTCGAGGCGAAGGGGATCGGGGCCACCGAGCGGCCGAGTTCCTCGGCGATGGCGCAGAGCTCGACATGGCCCAGGCCCAGGCCGCCGAACTCTTCCGGGATGGCGGCGCCGAGCCAGCCCTGTTCGGCGACGCCCTTCCACAGGGCCTTGTCGTAGGACACGGCGTCATCATTGAGCACGACGCGGACGGCCGCGCTGGTGCTGTGGGCGTCGAGGAACTTGCGCGCCTCGTTCTTCAGGAATTTCTGGTCGTCGGAATAGTCGAAGTTCACGGCATCCTCCCGCCGCGCTGTGATCGCGCGCGTGCTTGTCGAGGGGCAATGTAGACGGGTTTGCGCCGGGGGAAAGATTGACCTCGCGTCAATGAATTCAGGTTCTTATGCGCCGTTGGATTGATTGATGGCGCGGGCGCATGGCGAAGGCGGTTTTCCAGAAGAACCAGAAGGTCTGGGTCGACAGCGTCGGCGCCTGGGCGACCGTCGACAGGATCGTGCCGATCTGGGCCAAAGGCTTCGATGAGCCGGTGCGCGTGACCTACGACGTCGGGCTGGGCCGCGAGTTCCACGCCCACGAGCTGAAGCCGGAAGATCGGGTCGACCCTGCCGACGGCGGGCTCGCCGGCGACAGCTGGCGGCTGATGCGGGCCAAGAACAAGTGGCAGCAGGAAGGCGACTGCACCCACCACCCCTTCCCGGGCACATACCCGGTGGTCGTCACCGACCCGGCCGACTGGGGCGGCTGGCGCACGCCCGGGGCCGAGTACGATCGTGACCCGGCCAAGGTCGAACGTCAGGCCCGGCTGATCGCCAGCGCCCCGCGCCTGCAGGCCATCGCCCGCGAGCTGATGGCGCTGGTCGCCGAGTCCCCCGACGACGCCCCGCCCGCCGTGCTGGAGATGGCCCGCCGCGCTGCGGCGATCGAACGCTATGTGCAGGAAGTGCCGTCGGCCGCCGCCGTACCGTCCGGCCGGGCCGCCGACGCGGCGGCCTGAGAGCAGGTCAGGTCCGCGCCGGGCCCGCACGTCCTGCGGCCGGCGCCATGGTCATTCCGGCAAGCGGAAGCTCAGCTTCACCCGCGTTGTCCGGCCGGCGGCGACGCGACCATCGGCGGCCTTTGGCGTCGTGCGGATACTGCGGGCGATCCGCGTGGACGCCAGGCCGAACATGTTGTCCGCGGGCGTCTCTGAGATGACGACGCAGGGCCGCAACTGGCCGCCGATGTCGATCAGGCACAGCAGCTCGGCGCTGCCTTCGATCTCGTCGCGCAGCGCCCGTTCCGGATAGTAGCGCGCGACGTCGTCAAAGGTCGGGCGGCGCTCCAGCCTCACCATGGCGTTCGGAATCTCCTCCAGGGTCGCCAGACCGCCTGCCGCGACGGTCGCCAGAGCCGCCTCGTACGAGGGATGTCGCCACTCGAGGGTGACCCGCGCCGTCTGGTCGGGCGTATCGGCGCGGTATCGGTCGACCAGCCCGAGGCCCGCGGCGGCGAAACCCCGGTCGAGGGGGCGCTCCGAGACGACGCTGCAGCCCTGCAGGGCGCCGCCCTGCAGGGCGCAGTCGAGAATGACCCGTCCGCTCATCCCTTCGTCGAACGCGGCCCGGGGAAAGCTGGCGGACATGTCGGCGGCGGTAGGGGCAAGCGTCCAGGAGACCGGCGCCGGCGCGGGGGCTGGCGGCATCGGCAGCAGCGGCGGCGGCTCCGCCATCACCTGCGGAATCGGCTGGGTCCGCCCCGGGCCCGCGACGCCGGCCGCGACCAGGGCGATGGCGGCGAGCGCCAGCGGCGTGCGGCGGAACATCAGCCTAGTTCAGCTTCCAGACCATGGGCAGGCGCACGACGGCGCCCTCGACCGGCGCGCCGCTCTGGCTCACCGGGGCCATACGGAAATACTGGGCCAGCTGGACCGTGGCGGTGCCGAAGCCGTAGTCGCCGCCGCGCTCGGTCAGGACGAAACAGCTGTCCAGGGCGCCGCCGGCGGCGACATGGCACTCGATCAGAGCCTCGCCCGAGGCGCCCTTCTCGATCGCGGCGACCGGGAAGGTCGAGATCAGCTCCTCGACGGTCGGGGTGCGCACCCAGTCGGGGTCGGCGATCACGGGATCCGGCGTCGCGGCGGCCAGCAGCACCGGCTCGGCGGGAGCGGAGTCCGGGGTGGCGGCAAGGGCGACGGCGAGCAAGGTCAGAAACACGCTGGGAGGCTCCGGGCGGATCAGTGGGTCGAGGGCTGGCGGGCGCGAAGCCGCTCCAGCGCCTGGCTGGCGAGGTCGGTGAGCGAACGGTGGCCGTGCTCGGCGAAGACGTCGAAGGCCGTGGTCAGGGCGACGGCGGCGGCGGCCAGCCCGGCGTCGTCGCGGCCGGTGATCTCGGCGCGGGTCTCGTAGAGCCGGGCCAGGTTCAGCTGCGCCACGGCCCAGCTGACCGGGTCGGCCGACGGACGCAGCGCGCAGAGCTCGGTCTTCTGGGCGGCGACAGCAGCGTCGAGCACGGCCAGGTCGCCGGTCAGCTCGGCCAGCCGGCCGAGGGACTGGGCCTTGCCGGCCGCGACGCGGGCGCGCAGCGACAGGGCGAGTTGATCCTTGAGCGCCATGGCGGCGCGGTCGAAGCAGGTCGTCGCCTGTTCGAAGGCCCGGGGGCTGTCGGTGACCTCGCCCAGCACGGTCAGCGCCTGACCCAGACCAGCCTGGATCCGGGCCCAGTCCAGGGGGCTGTGCTCGCGGGTGACATACTCCAGGGCGGCGGTCAGGGCGTCCACCGCGTCGGCGGCGGGATCGAGCTCGGCAGTCAGTTCGGCCTTCAGCGACAGGACAGCGCCCACGGCGGCGGTGACGCGGGCGAAGGTCAGCGGCTCATAGTCGGCGTCGAGACCGACGAGCGCCGCGCGGGCCTCGCGCAGGCCGTGCTCGACCATGTCGGGGTCGCGCAGCTTCAGACCGCCGAGCGCCAGCAGGTCGGCCCGGGCGGCGCGGAACTCGGCCACCGCGAGCCGGGCGGCGACGCTGACGCGGCCGGACGCGGCCAGGGCGGCGAGCGGCGCTTCATGATCGACGACGGCGGCGGACAGGGCAGCGGCGTCACCGGCGGCGAGCGCGGCCCGGCCACGCAGGCCGGCCAGGGCGATCCCCGCGACGGCGGCGCCCATGCCGGACGCCCTCACTGCTTCGGTCAGCACATGCTCGGCTGCGGCGGCCAGGCCCTCATCGCCGAACAGTTCAGCCCCCAGCAGGGCGTTGAGCCCCTGTTCCGCCTGGGCGCGGGCGACGCCGGCGGGGCGGTTGAGCGTGCGGAACGCCTCGGCCGCGGACTCGGCGGCGGCGGCGGCCTTGCGCAGGGCGGTGGCGTCGCCGGTGCGCCGGGTCACCTCGCGCCAGCAGGCGGCGGCATGCAGCAGCCGGGCGGTGCGATCCTTCGAGCCGATCCGGCCGGCGGCGATGTCGGCGCCGCGCGCCTCGTTGGTCAGCAGGTGAACGTCGAGGAGTTCCAGCAGGGTGGCGTCGCCGCCGGTCAGACCATCCTGGACGTTGGTCGCCGGTTCACCGGACAGGAGACGTCGCAACTCGCGGCCAAACTCGAACATGCGACGACTGCTCCCAACACGACCGTCCCAAGCCGGAACACCCGGCCGTCGGTCATCGGGAACAGAGCAAAGCCCGGTCCGAGGAGCTTAACAAGTGGTTAACGCGGACAACATGGTTAATAGACCCATAATTTCCGGGTCTTAGGCGCGCCTTCGACGAGGCGCCGCGAAGCGCGGTCTCAACCGACCAGAGGCGCCTGCTTAACGCAGGTCGCCAGCAGGGCCTCGGTCTCGGGGTCCTTCGCCGCGAGCCGCAGTTTGACCTTCGCCCGCTCCGCCTTCTGGGCGGCCTCGGCGGCGGCGGCGGATTCGACCCCGTCCCGCCGCGCCGCCTCCATGGCGGCCATCGACCAGAAGATGGCCGCGTCGAAGGACCTGTCCTCGGGCATGCCGCCGTTGGCGTCCTTGGCCAGCTCCGCCCAGGCCTGGACATGGGCGGCGCAGGCCAGACTTTCCGGCCAAGGCGGCGGCCCTGCCGGGGCGACGGTGGTGGCGGCGAACCAAAGGGTCACAAGCATGGACAAGACGTCGTCTCCGGTTGAAGGCGGCAGTCTGGTTCCGGACCCTCGCCCCCGCCGACGCTCAAAAGGGGGGAAGAATGACCCGCCGCCCGGCCGGCGCACCCACCGCGCGGGCGGTGCGCCGCAATCCGACGGCGGATGGCGCCGCCAGGGCGCCTTCACCGCGCCTTTCGGGCACGGCCCGGAGCCGCTACGGAGGCGCTTTTTTGGTTTGCATACGGATTATCCCCGAAAAAGTGGCGGACGGTTATCCACAGACCGTCAAAAAAGCTTCACATACTCGCCGAACGGCGCCTACCGTGCGTCACAGCCCGGCAATCAGCGGGGCAGGAGAGGAAAACAAACCATGTCCATTGTTCTTGCCGGTGTCGTCGTCGCCATGAGCCTGCTCGCCAGCGAACCCGCGGCCATCGGTGATCTGGTCGACGCCAACGACACCCGGACGACCGCCACCAAACCCCTCGTGGTCTGCAACCGTGACGAGGCCTCGCGCCGGGCCTTCAAGCGCCAGTATGGCAGCGTCTCGTACGTGACCGCCGAAGACGTGATTGCCGGCCGCGGCGACGGCCAGGCCTGGGCCACGCCCCGCTGCATCACCCCGTCCGAATTCGTGAAGCTGCGCAAGATGACCGACCTCGGCTATGCGCAGGTCGCCAGCCGGTAGGACTTTTCGTGCTTCGACACGGCCCTGCGGGCCTGCTCAGCATGACGTGTGTGGTTAGCCTTCAAACGACGTCATCCTGAGCAGCCCGCCCAGCGGGCGTGTCGAAGGACGCAGGGTCCAGCCTTACCCCCTACCCCCGTTCCTTCGTCCGCTGGAACTGGACGTTGGGGTAGCGCTCGCTGACGTAGCCGACTTCCCAGGACGACTTGGCCATGAACACCGGGGCCGCGTCGATGTCCTCGGCAATGGCGGTGCGGTGCTTGGAGGTGAAGTCCTCGATGTCGGCGGGCTTGCCGACCAGCCAGCGGGCCTCGGCGTAGGGCGAGGCCTCGAAGATCACGTCCAGCTGGTACTCGCCCGCCAGCCGGTCGGCCATGACCTCGAACTGCAGCTGGCCGACGGCGCCGACCACGAAGTCCGAGCCGATGTTGGGCCGGAACAGCTGGGTCACCCCCTCCTCCGCCAGGCCTTCCAGCGCCTTCTTCAGGTGCTTGGCCTTGAGCGGGTCCTTGACCCGGACGCGCTGCAGGATTTCCGGCGCGAAGTTCGGCAGGCCGGCGAAGCGCAGCGTCCCGGTCTCCGACAGGCTCTCGCCGACCCGCAGCACGCCGTGGTTCGGAATGCCGATGACGTCGCCGGCGTAGGCCTCTTCGGCCAGCTCGCGGTCGCTGGCGAAGAACATGATCGGGGCGTTGACGCTCATCTGCTTGCCGGGCGCCTCGCCGCGCACGCCGGTCGAGAAGGTCTTCAGCTTCATGCCGCGGGTGAACTTGCCGGATATGAGCTTGAAGAAGGCGATCCGGTCGCGGTGGTTGGGGTCCATGTTCGCCTGGACCTTGAACACGAAGCCGGTGACCTCCGGGTCGCCCGGGGCGACGTGGGTGTCGGCGCCCGCCTTCTGGGCACCCCGGGCGCGCGGCGGCGGGGCGTAGGCGGCGAGCCCGGCCAGCAGCTGGTCGACGCCGAAGTGGCGCAGCGCCGAGCCGTAGACCACGGGCGTCATGTGTCCCTCGAGGAAGGCCTGCGGGTCGAACGGCTTTGACGCCTCCTGCACCAGCATCGCGGCCTCCTCCAGCTCGCCCTGCTCTTCGGGGTCGAGGAAGGTGGAGATGGCGTTGGAGTTGAAGGCGACCTGGGCGGGGTGGCCCTCCTCGCGGTTCTTGCTGAAGGGGATGAACTTCTGCGACCGCAGGTCGAGCATGCCCTTGAACCGCCCGCCTGACCCGGCCGGCCAGTAGAGCGGGGCCACGTCCAGGGCCAGCTTGCTGGAGATCTCGTCGAGCAGCGCGAACGGGTCGAGCGCCTCGCGGTCCATCTTGTTGATGAAGGTGATGATCGGGATGTCGCGCAGGCGGCAGACCTCGAACAGCTTCAGGGTCTGCGGCTCGATGCCCTTGGCGGCGTCCAGCACCATGACGGCGGCGTCGGCGGCGGTCAGGGTGCGGTAGGTGTCTTCCGAGAAGTCCTCGTGGCCCGGGGTATCGAGCAGGTTGAACATCAGGCCGTCGTGGTCGAACGTCATCACGCTGGCGCTGACGGAGATGCCGCGCTCGCGCTCGATCTTCATCCAGTCTGACCGGGTGCGCCGGTTCTCGCCCCGCGCCCGCACGGCGCCGGCCGCCCGGATCGCCCCGCCGGCCAGCAGCAGGTTCTCGGTCAGGGTCGTCTTGCCGGCGTCAGGATGGCTGATGATGGCGAAGGTGCGCCGACGGGCGGCTTCGAGAGCGGTGTTGGAGGACATGGCGGCGGGTTACCGGTCCCGCCGCCGTTTGTCACGGGGCGCCTGCCGGCTTCGCTTCGGCCGCGATCGCTTCATCGATCCGTTGCAGCCGCTGGCGGGCCCGTTCGGCGCCTTGCCCGCCATGCGGATCGTTCGCCATCTGCAGCAGCACGGCCCGCGCGCCCTTCCAGTCCTTCCGGGCGATCAGTGCGTCCGCGTAGAGGCTACGCACGGCGTAGACCTGGGGCGCAAGGTCGTAGGCCCGCGCGGCGGCGGCGAAGGTGTTGTCATTGGCGAGGCCCGGCTGCGCCTCGCGCGACAGGACGTAGTAGAACAGCGTCCTGTAGTCGTCCGGCCGCGCCGCATAGGACCGGGCCAGCATGCGGCCAGCGTCCTGATTGTAGGCGACCGCCTGTTCCGGCTTGGCGATGGCGTCGAGGTACCGGCTTATGCCAAGCAGCTTCAGGGCCTCGCCGTCCCTGGCGTCCTCGGCCAGAAGCCGCTGGGCGATCGCTTCGCCCGCGAGGCGGTCGCCAAACCAGATCTCCCCGTAGGCCAGAGCCAGGTCGGCCATGCGCTCGCCCTTGTGCTTCCCGGCGCGCTTGCGAACGACGTCGCGAACGAAGGCCGCACCCTCGTCCTTGTCCATCCAGCTTCGCATCCGCAGGTAGGGAAGCAGCAGATCGTCCCAGACCTGCGGGAGCACCGTGACCGTCACCTCCGGCCTGGGCAGCTTGTCGATCTCATAGGTCCGGTAGGGAATCCGGCCAGTGATGTAGGTACGGACGGCCTTCTGCAGCGCCGGTGTCTCGAGGCCGGTCGCGTCACGCATCGCCCGGACCGGGTCGCCGCCCTTGCCCACCGCGTCGAGGTAGGCGAGCAACTGACTGTACCGCTGAGGATCGCTCATGAAGTAGTGCGTCAGCGCCCAAGCCTGGCCATAGAACAATCCCCGCTGACCCGGCTCCAGCTCGGATCCGCGCTTGCTCAGCACCAGGTCGAGCGGAAGCCAGCGATCCTCGACCAGTTCATGGCCCCGCACATCGTTGGCGAGGCCGACCTGGACCCGCCTGTCGTCGATGTCGGCGGTCTGGAAGTACTCCGCGTAGCCCTCAACCACCCAGGCCGGATAGGCGTAGGGATAGTTCTGCATCATGAAGTGGTGCGTATACTCATGCATCAGGATCCAGTCGCTCTCCGCCTCGCGCACGGCCATGATGTAGATGTCGCCCGGCGTGGCGTGGTAGAAGCCCGCGATCGCGGTGGAGAGCCCCGGCCTGACCTCGCGCAGATCCTTGCCTTCGTGGACAAGGTAGACGTCCAGCTTGCGGGGCGGCACGCCCAGCGTGTTCATGCCGTGCAGATGGCGCAGAAGGCTGTCGAAGATTTCCAGCTTCTCGGCGTAGCGCCGGGCTGTCGCCTGGTCGCCTTCGGCGTAGACCACAAAGCGCGGCGATTCCGCGCGAACCCACGCGGCCAGAGCCGTCGTCGGCGCGAGCATCACGATAGTCAGCGCCAGCAACGCCGAGAGCCTCACGCCCTTCAAGCCCGTGCGCATCATTGGCCGGTCCGCCTGCCCGCTCGCGAAGGGCCGCCTTCGACCCCCGTGAGCCGCCGGCGCGCTTCGGCTGCTCCATCGCCGCCGCGCCAGTCCAGGCGCGGCCAGCGGCAGGCATACGGCGATGGCCGCGAGAAATCGTCCAGCACCCGGCATCGCCCCTGCCCCCGTGGCGCAAGCGCCTCAACTGCCGGAAAGCCTAGGCCATCACTCAGCCAAAGGTAAAGCGCAGACGATCAGGCCGCCAGGCGCCGCCAGACCTGGCGGTCGGCCTCGAGCGTGGTCAGGGCGCCCTGGCGCTGGCGCTCGTAGAGCAGGCTCATCACCTCGAAACCTATGGCGCAGAAGCGCGACTGGACCTGGTTCACCGGGCATCCCCTGGCGGGGGCGACGAACAGGGCCGCGTTGATGTCCGGCTGCTTGGCGACGATCAGGGCCGCTAGCCGCATGGCGCGGTCCGGCGCGACGCGATGCAGCAGCGGCTCTTCGGAGAACATCTCCGCGCCGAGCTGGTTGACGAACGGCAGGGTCAGCTTGGCGAACCGGCGCGCCGCCACGGGCGGCGTCAGATCGAGCGTGTCGAGGTTGAGGACAACCTCGTTCATCAGAAAGAGCATGGGCGTACTGCGACCGGGTGGCTTCGATCGCCACAGTGCCGGAGAGCACTTTCGGTTCGGTGTAGGAACGCGGTTAACGCATCCGAAGGTCCGGTCAGGCGCCCTCGACGGCCTCGACCAGGAAGTGCCGGCCGTCGGCATCCTCGATCTCGACCACCCACAGATCCGGGTCGATGCGCACGGCGCGGGCGATGTAGGCGTCGAGCTCCGGCTCGGAGTCGGCCTTGACCGGCTGCATCCAGACACGCTCGCCATCGCCGCGGGTCGCCTCGCTGTAGAGACGCGCCGTGCCGGCCCGCCGGTTGACGGCCTTGACCAGCACCGCGCCGGCGCGCGGATCACCCTTGCGCGCCACGGCCGCAAAGGCGCCGCCCAGCTCCGCCCGGCGGATCAGCGCCCCGACCCAGATGTCGCTCGAAAGAAACATGCGGGTCTTCTATCCCTCATGGCGGCGCGCGGAAACGGAGAAGGCGCAGCGCTAACCGAACCGCAACCCGCCGCTGTCAGCATCCCGGCATTCCAGACGGCCAGCGAGACAGACCTTGATCATCAGCCCGCGCGCGCGCGCAACCGCCGAAGCGGGTCGCTGGCCGGCCGCCGTCGTCGGCCTGGCCGCGCTGGTCGTCGCCGGCTCGGCCCTCGCGGCCAGCGCGGCCGACCTCTATTACGAGCGCACGCTGATGGCGGCGGTCGATACCCGCTGCCGGCTGTTCGAGCCCGCCATCGGCGCGGCCCTCAAGTCAGCGGCGGCCCAGGCGCGCGGCGCGGCCCTGCGCTCGGGCGTGGCGCAGGACAGTCTGGTCTCGGTCGAGCGCCGGGCGCGCAGCCGAGCCGCCTCGGCCCGCTGCGACTCGCCCGATATCGCGACCGCCGCGACCCGCGTGCGGACGGCTTTCAAGGGTTACGCCCAGCTGACGCGGATGACCTGGCCCGGCGACATCGCCGACTGGCGCGGCGACCGGACGGTCACCCGCCTCGGCCCGCTGTGGCGGCTGTCCCAGGCCTCGTCCTTCGGACATGACCGCATGATCTTCGGGTTCGGCGGCGAGGATACGCCTGGCGCCCTGCTGGCGGCCGCCAGCTTTACCGACGGCCGCACGCCCTACGCCGCGCGGCTTGTCATGCGAGACCCGGCTCGCGCCGGCCAGCCCTATCTCGACGGACGCAAGGCGGCGAGCCGCGGCGGCATCCCGCTCGCCGACCGCACCCCGCCGCCCCAGGCGACGCGCGCCTTCGCGGCCGAAGCGCGCAGCACCGCTTCCGAACGCCTGCGTCCCGCCGGAACGAAGTCGGCCATACTGTTCCGCTTCCCGATGCGGGCCGCCGACGCTCTGGATGGCCTGGATCCGCGCGAGGCGGTGGCGGTGGAGTTCGTGTTCGCCGGGGCGACCGGCGACCAGGTGCGGCGGGCCTATGTCGAGGTCGGCGACTTCGCGGCCGGCCGGGCCTTCCTGCAGGTTGGTTCGCGCTGATCAGCGCTGCGGATTGAAGGCGATGACGTTGTCGCCGGCCGGAAGCGCCGCCGCACGACCCTGGACGACGGCCACGGGCAGCCGCACGGTCACCGTCGTGCCTTCGCCCAGCGTGCTTTCGATGATCATTTCACCGTCGTGGAGTTCAGCGAACGACCGCACCAGAGACAGACCGAGCCCCGTCCCCATCTGGCGGCGGGTGTTGTCGCCGGCCTGTTCGTAGGGCCGGCCCAGACGGTCGAGATCCTCGCGCGAGATGCCGACCCCCGTATCGGCCACCACCAGCTCGAAGTCGCGGTCGAAGCCCTGGGCCGTGACCGTGACAGCGCCGCCCTTCGGCGTGAACTTCAGGGCGTTGGACACCAGGTTCAGCACGATCTGCTTGATCGCCCGCCGGTCGGCGTCGACCTCCAGCACCTCGGCCGGCAGGACCCCGCGCAGTTTCACGCCGGCGCCGTCGGCCTGCAGCCGCATCAGGCGCAGCGACGCCGACACCGCCTCGCGGGCGTCGAAGCGTTCGATGGACAGCTGGTACCGCTCGGCCTCGATCTTGGACATGTCGAGGACGTCGTTGATCAGGTCCAGCAGATGCTGGCCGGACTCATGGATCATCTCGCCGTACTCGCTGTACTTGTCCGGCAGCGGGCCGAACATGCGCGAGCGCATGATGTCCGAGAAGCCCATGATGGCGTTGAGCGGCGTGCGCAGCTCATGGCTCATGTTGGCGAGGAAGCGCGACTTGCCGGCGGCCAGCGCCTCGGCGTCCTGGCGCGCCTGGTCCAGGGCCGTCTCACGGGCGCGCCCGGCGGTCGCGTCGCGCATCACGGCCAGCAGCAGGTTCTCCTCCACCCGGCGGATGGCCACCGAGGCCCAGCGGTCCATGGCCCCGGCCGGCGCAAATCCGACCTCCGCCCAGCCTTCGGACGCGGCCAGCCGCAGGGCGTCGGCGATAGCGGCACGGTCAGGCCCCGGCTGCGCGGCGGCCGCCAGACCCCCGAGCGCCACGGCGTCGGCGGCGACGCCCTCGGGCGCGTTCCCGTGCAGCGCGCGGACCCGGCCGTGCGGAAAGAGCGACAGGATCATCCAGGGCTGTTCGTCCAGCACCGCGCGCAGCCGCTCGACATCGTCGTCGCGACGGGCTTCGCGGCGAACCCGGCGACGCTCGACGAGGATCAACCCGGCGCCCAGCCCAAGCCCGGTGGTCGCCAGAGCCAGCAATCCGGCCCAGAAGGCCGGCGGCCCGGCGAGCGGCGCGGCGGCGACGCCGGACAGCCCGGCCAGCGCCGTCACCGTCGCGGCGATGAAGGACAGGGCCGCGCCCTCGGCGAGACGGCGCCCGCCGCCATAGGCCGAGGCCGCGGCCATCGGCGCAAGGCACCAGACCGCGAGCGGTCCCGCGACGCCGCCGGTGAGGCCGCTGGCCAGCGCGCCCATGACGCCCCAGAGGACCAGCATCAGGCCACGGCGCTGTTCGGTGTCGAGAAAGCCCGGCAGCAGCCCGGCAGCCGCGGGGACAGCCACGGCAAGAAGCGCCGGCAGCATGGGCCAGAGGTGGTCGGGCCAGGCGATCGACAAGGCTGCGGCGGACAGGGCCGTAGCCGTCAGCCAGCCGCCCGACCACAGCCGCACCGCACGCATCGCGTCCGGTTGCGCCGCCCGGGCGACGTCGCCGTCAGCGGCCGCGTCGGTCACGCTATCGCCCACTGGATTGCCCGTCCCCTTGCCCACGTTACGGGGCTCGCGGGGAGCTTAGACGGGACGCGTTGCAGGCTCCAGACCGCTCGCGCTCCGGGCGACGCGATTTTGGGGAGTTCGCCAGCCGCGCCTGTGGACGGAAAAAGCGCCGTGGGCAACGGACTGGTAAGCGCGTTCGTCTAGTCTCGAAGAGCAGCAGTGCAGCTTGAGGCCCAGCCGTCCATGTCCAAGACGGCCCCCCGCCCTCCACATCCCCCCGACAGCGACGCGGCCTCGGCCCGGCTTGAGCAGCGCCTTGCCCGCCGCGCCGCCAGTCTGGACGCAGCCCGGCAGCAGTTCCTGCGCATGGTCAGTCACGAGCTGCGGACGCCCCTGAACGCCATCATCGGCTTCTCGGAGATTCTCGCGGCGGAGCTGTACGGCCCGCTCGGGGCGCCGCAGTACCGGGAGTACGCCGGACACGTCCGCCAGAGCGGACGTCGCCTGCTGCGACTGGTCAACCAGATCCTCGAGATCGCCCGCCTTCAGGACCGGCTGGCGGAGCTGGAGGCCCGACCCGAGTCGCTGGACCATGCGTTGGACGATGTTCGCGACCTGATGCATGACGAGCTCCAGGCGCGCACGGCGCGACTGGAAGTCATGGATGACGGCGCCCTCCCCATCGTGATCGCCGACGCCGCGGGCCTTCGCAATCTGATCCGGAACCTGATCGAGAACGCCGTCCAGTACGGTCCGGCCGGCGGAACCGTGACCATCAGGGCCGTCCGCCGCGACGCGCAGGTCACGCTAGAGATCGAAGACCAGGGCGACGGGATCGATCCGGCCGATATGCCCCGGCTTATGACCCCCTTCGAGCAGGGCGAGAACGCCCTGACGCGGACGACCCAGGGCGCCGGGCTTGGCCTGCCGATCGCGCGCCTGACCGCCGAGGCGATGGGCGGGAGCCTGACGCTGTGCGCCGCGCCCGGCGGCGGGCTTCTGGCGTCGGTGACCTTGCCCGCCGCGTGAGCGCCGCCTAAGTCCGGGCCATGCCCGAAACCATCACCGCCGCCCTGGACGATCTGTCCGCCGAGTTCGAACTGCTCGGCGACTGGGAAGAGCGCTATCGCTATGTCATCGATCTCGGCCGGGAACTGACCCCGCTGAGCGACGCGGACCGGTCGGAGGCCAACAAGGTCCGCGGCTGCGCCAGCCAGGTCTGGCTGGTCACCGAGCCGCAGGCCGACGGGACCCTGCTGTTCCGGGGGGACTCGGACGCCCACATCGTGCGCGGGCTGGTCGCGGTGCTGTTGCGTCTGTTCTCCGGGCGGACCGCCGCAGACATCGCCGCCTATGACATCAAGGCCGCGTTCGACCGGCTGGGGCTGGCCGAGGCGCTGTCGACCCAGCGCTCCAACGGGCTGGCCTCGATGGCGGCGCGGATCGACCGCGACGCCCGCGCGCTGCTGGCCTGACCGGTCAGCCGAGGCCGTAGTGGGCGGCGAGGCGCTGCAGCGCCAGCTTCAGAACCGTCTTGCCGGACCGTCGCGGCAGGCCCAGCCCGCGTTCGGCCGCCTCAAGGGCGCTGCCCGCCAGACAGACACGCTCCAGCATCTCCCGCAGGCCGGGGCCCGCGGCCCCGAGCGCCCGGGCGATACGGTCCTTGGCCGCGCGCGCGCGTTCGGCGGGCTCCTGACCGGGCCCTCGCCCGCCGCGCGCCCTGGGCCCGGCGTCCCAGGCCATCGTCAGCCGCCCGACCGTGCCGGCCAGCACGAAGTCCTCGCGCAACATCTCGGCGGCGGCAATTTCCGCGGGCGTCAGCCAGGTCCGGCCTGCGCCGTCACGACGCCGCGCCAGCCACGCGATCGGCGACTCGCCCAGGTTGACGGCCAGACTCGACCGGCGGCCGTCCGGTCCGACCACCGTCCGCCGGCCCTCGATCAGGCTGGGCCTGCCCGCCGGGGCGGGGCTGGGGGCGGACGGAGCGCTCCGGACAAGACGCCATCCGCCGCCCGGCGCCGGACGCAGCCCCGGCGCCTCGGCCAGGCGCGCGAACGCGGCGTCGTCCAGGATCATCGCCGGGCGCCGCCGCAGGTCCGGACCGGTGCGCAAGGCGTAGCGGCCGGGGGCCATCTCCCGCAGGCTCGCCCCCTCGCGGGACAGAAGGCCGACCGCGCGGGCGGTGACGCGCGCCTCGGGGCTCACGCCGTCACCCCCGGTTCGATGACCTGAAGCAGACAGGCTTCCATGATCGAGAGCCGGGTGTCGAACGACGCATCGTCACGCAGGTCCTCGATCTGCTGCACAGCATGGCCGGCGGTGGTGCGGTCGCGGCCAAAGGCGTCGGCGGCGCGGCGCAGGGGCCACCCCAGGGCGGTGTGGACCAGGTAGATGGCGGTCTGACGGGCCCGGACCGCCGCCGCGGTCGTGCGGCGTCGCGCCAGGATTTCGCTGACCGGCACGTCGGTGACCAGGGCGACCAGACTGGCCACGAAGGCCACCGTGAGGCGGTCCCGGCGGTAGCGCCCGGCCTCCGCGGCGGAGGCCTCCTCGAATTGCTGGTTCATGCTGTCCTCGTCGGCGGCGCCTGTGGGGACGACGCGCTGTCCGGGCAGTATGTCTAGCCCGACCGGAGAGAGGATAAAATTCCTACTTTCTACTGCGCAATAGGAAAATTGTCTTTCCGCACACAGGTTTGCGACTCGCGCGGTGCGGTGGGACAGGGGGATAGAGGCCGGTCGGCGCGGGGGTCAGGCGGCGCGGATGCCGCTCTGGTCGCTCTGGACGCCGACCACGGCGTCATAGCCGAGGATCATGTCGACATCCGAGCCGTTGGAGGCCAGAGGCAGTCGCAGCCAGAGCAGCGACAGGTGACCCGCGCCACGCCAGGACAGGCTGTGGCAGCCGACGCCCGGCCGCCGATCCTCGACGATCCGGTCCAGTTCATCACGCCAGTAGTCAGCGGCGCGCGGGCCGTAGACATCCCCGAGGCTCTGCCCGGTGATCTCGCGGCCGTAGACCGTGTAGAGGCCGGTGCCGGCCAGACGCAGGCGGTAGTCGCGACGGCCCGCGCCGGAAACGACGTCAATGAGGCTGACGGTGGGGAGGAGGCGTTTGAAGCCCTCGGGGTTGATGTCCGCCCGTCCGGGCAGCCGGCCGGCCTGGCGCAACGAGGCCCAGTAAGCGAACAGCTCTTCGTGGGCGCGGGCGGCCGTCGCCGAAGCGCCCAGTTGCGCGGCCATCTATAGAATCCTTAACAACCCCTTGGAATCACCCACGATTCACTATCGCTTAACCGCCGAATCGGTGGAAGCGAAAATCGCTTCTCGCGGCAAACTTTCGCAGGAAGAGTCAAGCGACAGGCGAAAATGCCACGCCATCGAGCAAGAAAAAGGGCGACCGCCTGAAGCGGTCGCCCGTCTTGCATCAGCCGGTTGAAACCGGACTAGCGCTTCTTCTTGGCGGCCTGGCGACCGCCCTGGCCGAGGCCCATCTGCTTGGCGAGATCCGAGCGCGCCTTGGCGTAGTTCGGCGCGACCATCGGATAGTCCTTCGGCAGGCCCCACTTCGCCCGGTACTCTTCCGGGCTCATGTTGTACTTGGTGCGGAGGTGGCGCTTCAGCGACTTGAACTTGCGACCGTCCTCGAGACACACCAGATGATCGGGCGTGATCGACCGGCGAACCGGCACGGCGGGTTCCTTCGGCGCGACTTCGATCGTCACGGAGCCCGAAGCGACTTCGGTCAGGGCGCGGTGAACGTTCTGGATCAAGTTCGGAATATCGTTCGCCGCGACGGAGTTGTTTCCGACATAGGCGGACACGATGTCCGTCGTCATTTCGATGATAGCCGACTTGTCTTCCATCTGGCCTTGTTCCACCACATGAATGATTGTGAAAAATCAGAATCGACGGTCTCGATTCAATGATCGTCTGCATATAGGCCACCCTTGGCGGGCACAAGCGCCTCGATGCTTCTTCTTGCGAATTACAATAAAGATTAGGCGCAGTCAGAGCACTGCGCGATCAATGCAGGGCTGGAGTTGCACTCGTCTGATCTCGTCTGCCCGAGATTTCATCGCCGGGTGAAGTCACCCGACAGGGCGAGCATCGCGGCCCTCTGCGGCTGGGAGAACTCGTCGAGCGCCTCCTCGTCACCGGCCCGGATCGCCTTGATCAGGGCCGGCGTCAGCGCCGAGGAGAGGGACCAGTTCCAGTAGCGGAGCACGGTCTGGGCCCGGTCCACGGCGATGGTGTCGAACAGGGTCAGAATGCGCTCGAGCGCCGGGGCGAGATTGCCGGCCGCATCCGTCTCCGGCCGCCGCAGACCGCGCCACAGGGACCGCACGGCCGTCCGGGGCAGGCCGGTGGCCTTGCAGAGGATCGCCAGAGGCTCGCCACCCGGGTCGGTGAAGATCTTCGCGCCCGTCATCGGCTTGAGACCCGAGAGGTAGGCGATCTCCTCGGCCACTTCGCGCGTCATGCTTTCGGAGGCCACCTCGACCGCCTCGTCGAGGCTCTCGAAGGGGCTGCGGTCGAGGGCGGCGCGGTTGCGCTGGCGCCGCTCGATGAACTGCAGCGCCTTCCGGGTCAGCGGATCCTGCCACTTCTCCTCCGCCGCGATGGCGAAGACGTCGCTGACGGCCTCCTGGAGCACCTCGCGGGAGACCGCGAACCGCTGCAGGATCACGCGGCGGCAATCCTCATCGGACCACCAGAACATCACATAGGCATGGCTGGGCCGCAGCTCCGACCGCCGCAGAAGCAGCGGGATCAGGCGCGGGTTGTCGCGGGTGACGGCCACGACGGCCTCGACCGTGGCATGGCCGAGCCGGGCCAGGTCATTGCGCAGCAGGGTCTCGAGCACAGCCGGCTCACCGAACTCGACCAGGGCGTCCGCGACCACCTCGTTGAGGCCGCGCCGGGCCGCGATAAGACGACGATGCTCGGGCGTCGCGGCCCGGGCGCAATCCATCAGGTCGGCGTCGCCGAGGCCGGCGCTGTTCTCCAGCAGGGCCCTGGCGACCTCCAGCTCGTCACGCAGCAGCATGCGGGCGAGGCCGGTCGGAATTTCGGAGACGTTGGCGACGCGGCGGGCGATGCGCGCCCGCTCGTCCGGCGCCGCCTCCCGCAGAAGCTCGATCAGCAGGTCGGCGGTCATCGACCGCTCGAACGCATTGACCCGGCTGCCGGGGAGACAGACGACGTCGGCGAGTCTCTTGAGCAGCGTGGCCCGTGACCGGAACGCCGGCGCGGCGCGCACGACCGCGCTCGCCGCGAAATCGGCGGCGTCGTCAGCAACAGGTCTCTGCGCGGGTTCGCTCATCACGGGTCGCGATCGGGCCGGGTTCGGGCGCGCGAAGGGACGCCGCCGAACCTCGATCAGACCAGACGCTCGTTAACCGCTCGTGACCGAGCGGCGGCGTCTTGAAGACCATCCACAGGTTTGCGGGGCGCGAGGCGCCCCGCAGCTTCGTGCGCCTACTGGAACTCGCGCTTTTCCCAGTAGGGCCAGATGTCGGGCAGGTCGGCGGAGACCTTGTCCGGGTAGGCCGGGCTGCGCTTCTCGAGGAAGGACATGACCCCTTCCTTGGCGTCGCCCTGGGCGCCGCGGGCCATGATGGCGCGGCTGTCGGACATGTGGGCGTCCATCGGATGCGCCGCGCCGGCGTTGCGATACATCAGCTGGCGGGTCAGGGCGACGGAGACCGGCGCGGTGTTGTCGGCGATCTCGCGCGCCAGGGCGTAGGCCGCGGGCAGCAGGTCTTCCGGGGCGTGCAGCGAGCGGACCAGGCCGCCGTCCTTCGCTTCCTGGGCCGGGAAGACGCGGCCGGTGTAGCACCATTCCAGCGCCTGCTGCAGGCCGACGAGGCGCGGCAGGAACCAGGACGAGGCCGCTTCCGGCGTAATGCCGCGGCGGGCGAAGACGAAACCGAACTTGGCTTCGGTCGAGGCCAGGCGAATGTCCATGGCCAGCTGCATGGTCACCCCGATGCCGACCGCGGCGCCGTTCACGGCGGCGATCACCGGCTTGAGGCTTTCGTAGATGCGCAGGGTCAGCAAGCCGCCGCCGTCACGGTAGACGCCGTTGACCTTGTTGGCCTCGCGCGGGTCGCTGCCCTGCTTGGCGTAGTCGAAGGTCTTTTCACCGCCGCCGAGGTCGGCTCCGGCGCAGAAGGCCCGGCCGGCGCCGGTGACCACCACCACCTTCACCGAGTCATCGGCGTCGGTGATGTCGAACGCCTGGATCATCTCCGCCATCATCTGGGCGGTGAAGGCGTTCATGCGGTCCGGACGGTTCAGGGTCAGCGTGGCGATGCCGTCCTTGATGTCCAGGATGATGGTCTCGAAGCTCGGGCTGGCCATGCGGAGGCTCCTCGGGAGGCTGTGGCGTTCAAACGCCCGTATGAAGAACGCCCGACGCCGGGGAAGGCAAGCCCTCCTCCGGCGACAGGGTTCAGGCCGCCGTCCGCTCCGGCGTGAAGCTGACGTCGAGCTTGCGAATCGCGTGGACGAAGTTGTTGGGCGCGATGTCGATCTCGCCGGTCCAGCGCATGTCCGGGAAACGGGCCAGGATCTGGCGATAGGCCTCTTCCAGCTGGATCTGCGCCACACGCTTGCCGATGCAGGTATGCGGGCCGTAGCCGAAGGCGATGTGCTTGTCGGCGTTGGCGCGGGTGACATCGAGCCGGTCGGGATCGGCGAACACCGACCCGTCCCGGTTGGCGGCGCCGTAGTACATGATCACCTTCTCGCCCTCGGCGATCTTCTGGCCGTTGAGCTCGGTGTCGCAGGTCGCCGTACGGCGCATGTAGATCACCGGGCTGACCATGCGGATGAACTCGTTGACCGCGCCGGGCATCAGCGCCGGATTGGCGATCAGCTTGGCGCGCTCTTCCGGGAACTCGGTCAGCAGCTTCATCGAGCCCGACAGGGTGTTGCGGGTGGTGTCGTTGCCGGCGAACACGATCAGCAGCCAGGAGCCGTCGAGATACTCGTCGCTGAGAAGGTCGCCGTCGACCTGGGCGCGGGCGATGGCGGTCAGCAGGTCCTGCTGCGGATCGGCCCGGCGCTTGTGGAGCATGTGCCGGCCGTACTCGAACATCTCTTCGACGTTGCTGTTGAAGTCGGCGATGAACTGCATGAGCTCCAGCGTCGGGGTCATGCCCTCGGTCGCCGAGCGCGCGGCCATGTTCTGAGCTTCCTCGAGATAGTGCATCCAGGTCAGGAACTTGGGACGGTCCGCCTCCGGCACGCCCAGGATCTCGCAGAGGGTGAACAGGGGCAGGATCGAGGAGAAGTCCTCGACCAGGTCGGTCTGTCCCTTCGGCGCCATGGCGTCGAGCAGACGGGTCACCTCCCCCTTCACCCGCTCGGCCACGCCGCGCAGGTAGCTGGGCGTGAAGTAGGGCATGTGCTCACGACGCAGCTGAAGGTGATGCGGCGCGTCGAGGTTGATCATCGCATCCATCGAGGCGCGATAGAGGAGCGCGTGGCGCGCCTCCGGCCGGCCGGCCGCCATCAGGATGCCGCCACGCTGGCTTGAGTAGGTCGTCGGATCGCCGTTCACGGCCATGACGTCCTCATGGCGGGTCACCGCCCAGAAGCCCGGCCCGTCCATCCGGGTCTCCGGGTGCCACATCACCGGGGCCTCGGCCCGCAGGCGGGCGAAGCCATCATAGGGCTGGCCCTGGGTAAAGGACGCGATGTCGGTGAGATCGACGCCCTCCACCGTCGGATAGCGGGTTCCGAACGTCGGCCCCGCGCGGCCCTCGACCGCAGTCTGGCTGATCAGTTCCATCGCCGCTCACTCCTGAAATTGCCGCTTTGCGCGCAAGCCTAGTGCGTCCGGGCGCGGCGGCAATAATGACGTGGCGGCAGCTTCCGCTACGTCGCCCTTCCCTTCGACACTGCCGCGCACGTAAGGTGATCGTCGATCAGGCGCGCGACAGACGCTGCCGGTCTTCGAGGAACAGGGAAGCGGCCATGACCGACACCATCGAGGCGGATTACATCATCGTCGGCGCGGGCAGCGCAGGCTGCGTGCTGGCCAACCGGCTGACCGCCGACGGCAAGTCGAAGGTCCTGCTGCTGGAAGCCGGCGGCGACGACCGGCCGACGAAGAACCCCGGCCAGTTCATGTCCAACCTGATGATCCACGTCCCGGTCGGCTACTCCCAGACCCTGAAGGATCCGAAGGTAAACTGGCTGTATTCGACCGAGCCCGACCCCGGCACCGGCGGCCGCACCCACGTCTGGCCGCGCGGCAAGGTCCTTGGCGGCTCGTCCTCGATCAACGGCCTGCTCTACATCCGCGGCCAGGACGCCGACTATGACAACTGGCGCCAGATGGGCTGCGAGGGGTGGGCCTGGGACGACGTCCTGCCCTACTTCCTGCGCTCGCAGCACCAGGAGCGGGACGCCAGCGACCTGCATGGCAAGGGCGGGCCGCTCAACGTCTCGGACGTCACGACCACCCACCCGGTGTCCGACGCCGTGGTCGACGCCTGCGAGCAGGCCGGCATCCCGCGTCGCAACGACCTCAATGGCGGCGACCAGGAGGGCGTGAGCTACTACCAGCTTACGGTGAAGAACGGGCAGCGCTGCTCGGCGGCCGTGGCCTATCTGCATCCGGCCATGAACCGCCCCAACCTGCGGGTCGAGACCAACGCCCTCGCCTCCCGCGTGCTGTTCGAAGGCAAGCGCGCCGTCGGCGTCGAGTTCACCCAGAACGGCGTCAAGCGCACGGCGAAGGCCAGGGCCGAGGTGATCCTGGCCGGCGGCGCGGTCAACTCGCCCCAGCTGCTGCAGCTCTCCGGCGTGGGACCGGGCGCGCTGCTGCGCGAGCATGGCATCGCGGTCGTCGCCGACCTGCCGGGCGTCGGCGAGAACCTGCAGGACCACTATGTGATGAGCGTCCGCTACAGGCTGAAGCCGGGCGTGGTCTCCGTCAACGAACTGACCCGGGGCCCGCGGTTCATCGGCGAGGCGATGAAGTTCCTGTTCCAGCGCAAGGGACTGCTGACCCTGTCGGCGGCGCACATCGCGGTGTTCTGCAAGTCGCGGCCTGACCTGGCCCACCCCGATATCCAGTACCACATCCTGCCCGCCACGATGGACGCCGAGAAGCTGGCCAACGAGCAGAAGATGGAGCTGGAGGGCGCGCCCGGCCTGACCATCGCCCCCTGCCAGCTGCGGCCGGAAAGCCGCGGCCACATCCGCATCAAGTCGGCGGACCCGACCGCGCACCCGGCCATCTTCGCCAACTACCTGGCCGACAGCCTCGACCAGGAAGTCGCCGTCGCGTCCCTGAGAATCGGCCGTCAGATCGCCGAGCAGCCGGCGCTGGCCCCGTACATCGACCACGAGATGAACCCGGGCCCGGACTTCCAGAGCGACGAGATGCTGCTGGAGTACGCCCGCGCCGCCGGGACGACGATCTATCACCCGGTCGGCACCTGCCAGATGGGCCACGGCCCGCAGGCGGTGGTCGATCCGCAACTGCGTGTCCACGGCGTAGAGGGTCTCCGCGTCGTCGACGCCTCGGTGATGCCGCGCCTGGTCAGCGGCAACACCAACGCGCCCACGATCATGATCGCCGAGAAGGCCTCGGACATGATCCTGGGCAAGGCGGCCGCCTCCGCCCTCGCCGCCTGAACCCCGTCAAACCACTCCAGTCGAAGCGACCACCATGCATCCCAGTCAACACGCCCAGACCAAGCCCGACCGCGCCGCCTACATCATGGCCGGTAGCGGCGAGACGGTGACCTACAAGCAGCTCGACGAGCGGTCGAACCAGGGGGCGCACCTGTTCCGCTCGCTGGGCCTGAAGGCCGGCGACGTCATCGCCATCTTCATGGACAACAACCCGCGCTACTTCGAGATCGCCTGGGCCGCCCAGCGGTCGGGGCTCTACTACACCTGCATCTCATCGAAGCTGACCGCGAGCGAGGTCGAGTACATCGTCAAGGACTGTGAGGCGAAGGTGTTCATCACCTCGGCCTCCATGGGGGCCATGGCTGACGAGATGCCGGCCCTGATCCCTGGCCTGAAGCTCTACATGTGCGGCGGCGCCCGCGGGCCGTACGAGAGCTTCGAGACGGCGCGCGACGCCATGCCGACCAGCCGGATCGCCGACGAGACCGCCGGCTCCGACATGCTCTACTCCTCGGGCACGACCGGCCGGCCCAAGGGGGTCAAGCCGATCCTGACCGGCGCCGCCATCGATGAGCCCAACGCCCTGTTCATGATGACCCAGGGCCTGTTCGGCTTCACCCCGGACAGCGTCTACATCTCACCGGCCCCACTCTATCACGCAGCCCCGCTGCGCTGGTGCATGAGCATCCACAAGCTCGGCGGCACCGTCATCGTCATGGAGCGCTTCGATCCGGAGACGATGCTCGCCCTGATCGAGCAGTACAGGGTCGACTGCGGCCAGTTCGTGCCGACCCACTTCGTGCGGCTTCTGAAGCTGCCGGAAGAGGTGCGGGCGAAGTACGACGTCTCGTCGCTGCGCTCGGCGGTGCACGCGGCCGCCCCCTGCCCCGTCCCGGTCAAGGAACAGATGATCGCCTGGTGGGGCCCGATCATCCACGAGTACTACGCCGGCACCGAGGGCAACGGCTTCTGCTACATCGGCTCGGCCGACTGGCTGAACCACAAGGGTTCGGTCGGCAAGGCCGTGCTCGGCGAACTGCGCATCTGCGACGAGGAGGGCGATCCGCTGCCGCCCCGTCAGGAGGGGCAGGTCTATTTCGAGAACGGCCCACCCATCAACTATCACAATGACCCCAAGAAGACGGCCGAGAGCTACAACAAGCACGGCTGGACCAGCCTGGGCGACGTGGGCTGGGTCGACGAGGACGGCTTCCTCTACCTGACCGACCGCAAGAGCTTCATGATCATTTCGGGCGGGGTGAACATCTATCCGCAGGAGATCGAGAACCTGCTGATCGGCCACCCCAAGGTCGCCGACGTCGCGGTGGTCGGCGGGCCCCATGAAGAGATGGGCGAACAGGTGATCGCGGTGATCCAGCCGGCCAACTGGGCCGATGCGGGCGATGACCTGCGCGCCGAGCTGCTGGCCTACGCCAAGGCCAACCTCAGCCATGTGAAGGCCCCGCGCCAGCTGGACTTCATGGAAGAGCTCCCCCGTCACGCCACCGGCAAGCTCTACAAGCGGCTGATCCGCGACGCCTACTGGGGCAAGGCCGACGCCAAGATCGTCTGATGACGAAGATCGTTCGCATCGGCGGGGCCGGCGGGTTCCTGGGGGACTCGTCGGTGGCCGCGCCGCAGCTGCTGCGCGGCGGGCGGCTGGACTACATGATCCTCGACTATCTGGCCGAGGCGACGATGAGTTCGCTGGGCCAGCTGCGCGCGGCGCGGCCGGACCAGGGCTATGCCCGTGACTTCACCGACTGGGTCTGGAAGGACAACCTGCGGGAGCTGAAGGCGCAGGGGGTCAGGATCATCACCAACGCCGGCGGCCTCAATCCCCGCGCCTGCCGCGAGCGGATGGAGAAGATCGCCGCGGAGGCGGGGCTGTCGTTCAGGATCGCCGTCGTCGAGGGCGACGACCTCGCCGGGCGGCTCGAGGACTTGAAGGCCCGCGGGCTGACGGAGATGTTCACCGACGCGCCCTTCCCCGACCCCGGCAAGGTCTTCAGCGCCAACGCCTACTTCGGCGCCGAGCCGATCGCCGCCGCCCTGGCGGCCGGGGCCGACATGGTCATCACCGGCCGGGTGGTGGACAGCGCCCTGGCGCTGGGCCCTCTGGTTCACGCGTTCGGCTGGAGCCTGGACGACTACGACCGGCTGTCGGCCGGGTCGCTGGCCGGGCACGTCATCGAATGCGGCGCACAGGCCACGGGCGGCCTGTTCACCGACTGGGAGGACGTCCCGGACTGGGCGCATATCGGTTATCCGATCATCGAGTGCCACGCCGACGGCAGCTTCGTCGTCACCAAGCCGGAGGGAACGGGCGGCCTCGTGTCCCCCGCCGCGGTGGCCGAGCAGATCCTCTACGAGGTCGGCGACCCGCAGGGCTACGCCCTGCCGGACGTGGTCTGCGACTTCACTCAGGTGACGGTCGAGCAGGTCGGCGAGCACCGGGTGCGCGTCGCCGGGGCGAAGGGCTATCCGCCGTCGGATCACTACAAGGTCTGCGTGACCTGGGGCGACGGCTTCCGCTTCCTTGGGGCCAGCCCGGTGGTCGGGCGCGACGCGGCCGCCAAGGGCCAGCGCCAGTCGGCCGCGATGCTCGAGCGGATCGGCGAGATGCTGCGGGACCGCAACCTGCCGCCGCTGCGCGACAGCCGCATCGAGATCCTGGGCGCCGAGGCCAGCTACGGCGCCAACGCCAGCGAGGCGGCGCGGAGCGTGCGCGAGGTCGTCTGCCGCATCGGCGCCGAGCACGAGAGCGCCGAGGCGCTGGGCCTGATGATGCGGGAGTTCGCCTCCCCCACCACCTCGATGAGCGTCGGCACCACCGGCTGGTTCGGCGGGGCGCCGACCATCACGCCCGTGGCGCGGGTCTTCTCCATCCTGCTGCCGAGGCAGGCGGTGGCGGCGACGGTCTCCTTGGGCGACCAGACGCTGAGCATCACGCCGGCCTCGCCCGCCCGCCCCTTCAACGTCGCCGATGTGGTCGCGCCGCCGGTCCCGAGCGATCCGGAGCCGGAGGACGACATGGTCTCCGTGCCGCTGGTCGACGTCGCCTGGGCCCGCTCCGGCGACAAGGGCGACGCTTTCAACATCGGCGTCATCGCCCGCCGGCCGGAGCTGCTGCCCTGGATCCGCGCCGGGCTGACGGAAGCGCGGGTGAAGGCCTGGTTCGCGCACGAGTTCGAGGGCGCGACCGCTCCGAAAGTCGTCCGCTATGAGCTGCCGGGCATGCAGGCCATCAACCTGCACTGCATCCAGGCGCTGGGCGGCGGGCAGTTCTCCAGCCTGCGCCTCGACCCGCTCGCCAAGGGCAAGGCGCAGCAGCTGCTGGACATCGCCATCGACGTCCCCAGGGCGCTCGCACCAAAAACCTGACCCCGCCAGACCCTTGCCTGCCGTGGCGGCGCCGCTTCAACTGCCTCTCTGACAACCATTACGACAGCATCAGGAATTCATTCGATGTCGAAGCCGCTTCGCGCCCACACCGCCGTCGGGGAAGAGTATCTGGCCAAGGGGACCGTCGAGGTCCGGCACGCCTTCCCCTTCCCGCCCTCGGCCGTCTGGGCGGCGCTGCTCGACGGCGAGGCCTGGACCCAATGGCTGCCGATCACCAAGGTCACCTGGACCAGCGCAAAGCCCTTCGCCGTCGGCACGACGCGAACGGTCGAGGTCGGACCGCAGGTGATCGAGGAGACCTTCTTCGCCTGGGACGAGGGCAGCCGCATGGCCTTCCGCTTCGAACGCTCGTCGCTGCCGCTGTCGGCGGCCGTGGAGGACTACCGCGTGGTTCCGACCGCCGGCGGCTGCGAGCTGGTCTGGCTCGGCAAGGCCAGCGCCCCCTTCCCGCTCGGCTGGCTGATCAACCGCCAGCTGGCCGGCGGGCTGCGGTCCGGGATGCCGAAACTCCAGGCCCTGATCGCCTCGGACCCGAAGCGGTTCGGCCTGTAGTCATTGTCGACGGTTGAATGCCTTGCGCGCTCGGGGCATTGAAGATGCCGAACAAGCGTTTGAGGGAGATGCGCCATGACCAAGGAAGTCGACTACAAGGACCTGCAGAGCCTCGTCGGTCAGGAGATCGGGGTCTCGGATTGGCTGGAAGTGACCCAGGAGCGGGTCAACCAGTTCGCCGAAGCGACCGGCGACCACCAGTGGATCCACGTCGATGTCGAGCGGGCCAACCGCGAGATGGGCGGCCCGATCGCCCACGGCTACCTGACCCTGTCGCTGATCCCGTTCCTCGGCGCCAAGCTGCTGAAGGTCAACGGCGTGACCCGCGGCATCAACTACGGCAGCGACAAGGTCCGTTTCACCAACATGGTGCGCGTCGGCAAGAAGGTGCGCATGCGCCAGAAGCTGCTCAGCGTCGAAGCCAAGTCCGGCGGCCTGCAGATGAAGAACGAATGCACCATCGAGATCGAGGGTGAAGAGCGTCCGGCCTGCGTGGCCGAGACCATCTCGGTGATCTACGGCGGCTAGATCCTGATCCGCCCCGGTCCCTTGCGATCGGGGCGGACGGACGCCGTCAGGCCGCCCGCTCGGCCGCCAGCATTGGCGGCGGACGGAGGCAGAAGCTGTAGTCGCCGTCGAACGGGGTCGCGAACCAAGCCTCGCGCAACTCCGCCGGCGCGTCTTCGGCCCAGCGCAGATGGCAGTGGTCGTGCCCGTAGGTTCGCCGCGCCGGCGCAAAAGCGCCCAGCAGGGCATCGAGGCGAGGACTGACGAACGGCAGCCGCACACGGGCGGCGCCCAGATCACGGGCCGAACCCAGCAGCGTCCGCACCAGGGCCGGGATGGCCACCGCCTCGGCCTCGGCCGTTGCGATCAGATCGATGATCTCCAGCGCGGGCCGCTCGACTTCCGAGCCCTTGGAAAAGAAAGCCAGCAGATAGCCGGCCAGGACGCCGTCCTGTTCATAGCCCAACATCACCGGCAGGCGGGTCAGATCGGGATCGGCGCAGCGCCAGCGCAGGGTCTCGGCGTCGCGCCACGCCAGAAGCCTGCCGTCCTCGCGAAGCCGCTTCCAGAGCACATCGAACCGCTCGTCGATCCCCGTCACGGGCACGGCGAAGACGCCCGCCTCGCAGCGGGTGATGGCGCCGGTCCAGACCCGGGGGTCCGTGAAGCGCTCGGCCGAGCCGCGCCCGCCGGCCAGGCCGTGGAACCAGCGCACCGCCCGCTCACTGGCCACGGCGGACCAGTCCGCCCTCCAGGCATACTTCACGCGGCTCAGGCTCTCGGGCCAGGGCTGCAGGCCGAAATGCCTGTAGATCGGAGCTGACCGGTCATTGGCATTGAAGGTGTAGCGGACGAAGGTGGTGTCCTGGGCGGCGAACCGGCGCAGGAGGTCGCGGCTGGCGCCCTTCGCCCGCGGGTCGACCAGCAGCGTATGGAGGGTCGCGCCGACGCGGGTTTCGCCCCGGTAGTCGAACCGCTGAAGGAAGTTGCCAAGGAAGGCCAGCACGCCGTCCGCCGAGGTCTCGTAGACCCAGCCGGGCGGGTTGGCGTCGCTGAAGCCCGCGCCTGGCGCACCGGAGGTCAGCCACTGCCAGCCCTCGCGGGAGCGCGGATACCACCACGCCCAGTCGCAAAGGCGCTGCACAGCCTCACTGTCCTCCAACACGAACGGGCGAACGCCTCGGTTCATTTCGGGTCACTCCACGACACGTCAGACGGCGGAGTGCAACGCGGAGGCCAGAAAAGCCTTTCCGAACAAGGCTCCGTACCCGTTTCGGGGAGCGGCGGCCGCGTCGTACGCGACCGCCTCCGTCCATCAGCTCTTGAAGGAGCGCGGCTCGTCCATGCGACGCTCGAAGTCGTGGATCTCGGACTCCGCCTTGTCCATGGCGTAGCCGTAGCGCTCCTGAATCTTCCCGGCCAGTTGGTCGCGCTTGCCCGCGATCACGGTCAGATCGTCGTCAGTGAGCTTGCCCCACTGCTCCTTGATCTTGCCCGAGAACTGCTTCCATTCGCCTTCGACACGATCCCACATGATGGGTCTCCTTCATCGTTGAGGTGCGAAGGCAGAACCCCGGAAGGGCCGTCAGGGTTCCGCGTAGGTTGCCGCCGAGGCCGCCGTGGCGCCGGCCACAGGGCGTTCAGACGGCGTTGGGGCAGGCGGGGCGACTCCGTCGATCAGGGCGACGGTTTCGCGCACGAAGCGGGCGTGGGTGACGATGCCGATCTCCAGCCGCTCGCCCGACAGCTCGACCTGCTGCGTCAGGATGCCGGCCACGAACTGGACTTCCTGCGCCTCCGCCGCGCCCGGCCTGCGCCGCGCGCCTTCCGCCATGAACACAGGCCCGCCGGAGTTGCCGGGGAAGACGCTGAAGTCGAGCAGGAAGGTCGGGAAGACGCTGGACGGCGCCAGCGGGTAGGAGGCGACGCGCCCCGACCGCAGGATCGGGAAGCCCGCCTGGTTGGCTGACAGGCCTCGCGGGAAGCCCAGGGCCATCATCTCGTCGCCAGGGCCCAGGCCATAGCGCGTGAAGGTCTCGTCCTGCGCCAGCCAGGACAGCGGGATGGCGGCGCGGGCGAACTCCTCCGGCGCCTGGATGACGATCGCGGCGATGTCGCGGCTGGGATGGCGGGTCCAGAGCGGCGTCCTGTCATCGTCCCGGATGGCCAGCGACTGCGGAGCGTAGCGCCAGGCCCCGGCGTCGCCCTCGACCCGGTAGCCGATCCGGGCCTGCAAGGCGGGCATGCGGTCCAGGACATGGGCGGCGGTGACCAGCACGGTGCGCGAACGCCCATCAGCGGTCGGAGACTCGATCAGGAACCCCGTACCGACGGTCCGGGTGCCGTCGCCCAGCGGCTGTTCGAGCTGAACCGTCGCCTTGATCAGATCGACCGAAAGGTCCCAGGCCATCGACGCCCCCAGATGCCAGCGCTACTCATGGGCCTGAGCGGCCCGTCCCGATGCTGCGGGCCTCATTTGACCGGAACACGGCGGGCGCACAAGCTGGCCGCCTGCCGCACAGGAGAGTTGATTCATGAACCGGCGCCAGATGATGGCCGCGACCGCCGCGACCGCCCTTTCGTCCAGCCTCGCCGTTCCGGGAACCGCCATGTCCGCCACGCCCAAGCCCGTCCCGCCCGTCGCCCGCAAGATTCCCAAGCGGATCGAGCAGCTGGGCCGCGTCCGGGTCGACGACTACGCCTGGATGAAGGATGACAACTGGCAGAAGGTCCTGCGCGATCCGACCCTGATCAAGGCAGACGTCAAGGAACACCTGACCGCCGAGAACGCCTACACCAAGGCCATGCTCGCGCCGACCGAGGCCCTGCAGACGGCGATGTTCGAGGAGATGAAGGGGCGTATCAAGGAAGACGACGCCTCCGTCCCAGACATCGACGGCCCCTGGGAATACTACAGCCGCTACGAAAAGGGCGCGCAGCATCCGATCCATGCCCGACGCCCGGTCGGCAAGACCGATGGCGAGGTGATCCTGCTGGACGAAGAGGCGGAGTCCAGGGGCAAGGCCTTCTACCAGGTCGGGGCGGCCAGCCATACGGCCGACCATCGCTACTACGGCTGGGCCGTGGACGAGCAGGGATCGGAAGTCCTGCGCATCTTCGTCCGGGACATCGCCTCCGGCCGTCTGGTCGGGGACACTGTCGAGAACGTCCACGACTTCGTCTTCTCGCCGGACAGCAAGTGGATCTTCTGGACCCTGCGTGACGAGAACGGCCGACCGGCGAAGATCTTCCGTCGCCCGATCGGCGGGGCCGCCAAGGACGATGTGCTGGTCTATGACGAGCCGGACGAAGGCTTCTTCATCGGCGCGGGGGTTACGCAGTCCCGCAAGTGGATCGTCATCGGCTGCGGCAACCAGGACAGCAGCGAGGCCTGGCTTATCCCGGCCGCCGATCCGACCGCCGCCCCGACCCTCGTCGAGCCGCGCCAGGAGGGTGTGCGCTATGATGTCGAGCACTGGAACGACCGGTTCGTGATCCGCACCAATGCCGACGGCGCGGTGGACTTCAAGCTGGTCGCCGCCCCGGAGGACAAGCCCGGCAAGGCGAACTGGAAGGACTGGATCGCCCACAAGAGCGGCAACCTGATCCTGGGCACGACGGCCTTCAAGGACTGGTTCGTGCGGCTGGAGAAGGTCGACGCCGTCAACCGCATCGTCATCACCCGGGCGGGCGGCGAGGAGCATGTCATCGACTTCGACGAGGAGGTCTACGCCCTCGGCCTGGACGGCGGCTTCGCCTACGACACCAGTTCGCTGCGCTTCACCTACACCTCGATGACCACGCCGCGGCAGTGGTTCGATTACGACATGGCCACCCGCAAGCGGACCCTGCGCAAGACCCAGGAGATTCCGTCCGGCCACGATCCCGCGAAGTACGAGACCCGCCGCCTGAACGCGAAGGCGAGCGACGGCGCCGAGGTGCCGATTTTCGTGCTGATGAAGAAGGGGACGAAGCTCGACGGCTCGGCCCCGCTGCTCCTCTACGGCTACGGCAGCTACGGCATCTCGCAGGAGCCCAACTTCTCGATCCGAAATCTCAGCCTCGTCGACCGCGGCTGGATCTGGGCCACAGCCTGCCCGCGCGGCGGGGCGGAGAAGGGCTGGGGCTGGTTCCTGGACGGCAAGAAGTTCAAGAAGAAGAACACCTTCACCGACTTCATCGCCTGCGCCGAGCACCTGCACGCCGCCGGCTACGGCAAGCCGGAGCGGACCGTCGCCTACGGCGGTTCGGCCGGCGGGCTGCTGATGGGGGCCATCACCAACATGCGTCCTGACCTGTGGGCCGGGATCATCGCGGCGGTGCCGTTCGTCGACGTGATCAACACCATGAGCGACACCACCCTGCCGCTGACCCCGCCGGAGTGGCCCGAGTGGGGCAACCCCATCGAGGACGCGGCGGCCTATGACTACATGATGAGCTACAGCCCCTATGACCAGGTGGCGAAACTGCCCTATCCGGCGGTGCTGGCGACCGGCGGCCTGTCCGACCCGCGCGTCACCTACTGGGAGCCGCAGAAGTGGGCCGCCAGGCTGCGGGACCACACCACCAGCGGCGACCCGATCCTCTTGAAGATCAACATGGAGGCCGGTCACGGCGGCGCATCCGGCCGCTTCGACTTCCTCAAGGAGATCGCCCTCGACTACGCTTTCGCCGTCTGGGCTGTGGAGCGCGGATGGGAAGCGGCGTGACCGTGCGGCCCGCGACGGCCGCCGATGTGCCGGCGTTGGCGGCCATCTACGAGGACGCCTGCCTGCACGGCGTAGGCACCTTCGAAGAGGTTCCGCCGGGAGTCGACGACATGGGCGCGCGGCTGGCGACGGTGCTTGGGCGCGGCCTGCCCTACGTCCTGGCGGAGATCGACGGCCGGGTCGCCGGCTTCGCCTATGCCGCGCCGTTCCGGCTGCGCGCGGCCTACCGGTTCACGGTCGAGGACAGCGTCTACATCCATCCGGACTTCAAGGGATGCGGCGTGGGCCGCACGCTGCTCAGC
Source organism: Caulobacteraceae bacterium (assembly GCA_027487945.1). Lineage (GTDB taxonomy): Bacteria > Pseudomonadota > Alphaproteobacteria > Caulobacterales > Caulobacteraceae > Caulobacter. Next base: position 65,731 of record JAIYCQ010000024.1, on the reverse strand, counting down.
CGTGTACTGGCCGACTGCGAGGCGTTGGGCCTGCGCCAGGTGATCGCGGTGATCGGTGGGTCGGACAACGCCGGCTCGATCGGCCTGCATCGGTCACTGGGCTTCGAACATCAGGGAACCCTGCCTGGCCTGGGCTACAAGTTCGGGCAGTGGCGCGACATCGTGCTGATGCAGAAGGCGCTGAACGGCGGCCTTGAGACTGAACCCGACGCGCCGGGGCTTTCGCTGTCCGGGGTGTAGGCATTGCAGCCAGGCCGCTCACTCCCTAGGTTCGGCCCATGCAGGCTCTGCGCACCCTTCTGCTGGTCCTGATCGCGGCGACCTTCGCCGTCGGGGGAACGGCGCGCGCAATGCCGATGCCCGCTGCAGAACCGCCCTGTCATGACGCCCCGGCCAATCCCGACAAGCACAAGCCGGCCCAGCAGGCCGTCAACTGCTGCATCGGCTGCCTGCCTGCCCCGGGCGAGACCGCGGTGGCTCTCGCCGTGGTGGCCGCCGAACCGACGGCCTACAGCAGCGTCCAGCTCGCCATCGAGGGCCGGTTGACGGCGCCCGATCCCCATCCGCCCCGCGCCCGCCTCTGACGTCCGAAACCCCTGTTCTTTCGACTTCAGATGAGGAGGGTCTGATGACCTCCAACACCGGCGCGCGCCTGCTGGCGTCCGCAACGATCACCGCCTGTCTGTCGCTGGCGGGTCCCGCCCTCGCGCAGGAGCACGACCACCACGACATGACGCCCCCCGCCGAGGCCGAGGCCGAAGCCACGGCCGACCACGGCATGACCAGTCCGCTGGGCGCCTATCCGATGAGCCGCGACGCCAGTGGCACCGGCTGGCAACCCGAGGCCGCGCCCCACGGCGGCCTGCACAGCATGAGCGACGGCTGGATGATCATGGGTCATGCCCTGATCAACGGCGTCTACGCCAGCCAGGACGGGCCGCGCGGCGACGACAAGGCCTTCCTGGCCGGCATGATCATGGCCACGGCCAGTCGGGACCTGGGGCCCGGCACGCTGCAGCTGCGCGGCATGATCAGCCCCGACCCCCTGATGGGCGAGGACGGCTACCCGCTACTGCTGGCGGCCGGGGAGACCGCCGACGGCGTCGACCCGCTGGTCGACCGGCAGCACCCCCATGACCTGTTCATGGAGCTGGCCGCCAGCTACAGCCTGCCGCTCGGCGACGGCCGGAGCGTCTTTCTGTACGGGGGACTGCCCGGCGAGCCGGCCTTCGGCCCGCCGGCCTTCATGCACCGTCCGGCGGCGATCGACAGCCCCGAGGCGCCGATCACCCACCACTGGCTCGACAGCACCCACATCACCTTCGGCGTCGTCACGGCCGGCTACGTCTCCGGTCGCTGGAAGGTCGAGGCCTCGGCCTTCCGCGGCCGCGAGCCGGACGAGAGGCGCTGGAACATCGAGACCGGCGAACTGGATTCCCGCAGCATCCGGCTGAGCTTCAATCCCACGGAGAACTGGGCGCTGCAGGCCAGCTGGGCCGGCATCACAAGCCCTGAAGCCCTCGAGCCGGACCATGACGAGGAGCGCGTCTCGCTGAGCGCCCTCTACGCCCGCAAGGTCGGTTCGTCGGGTCTGGCCTCGGCGACCTTCGCCTGGGCCCGCAAGGAGAAGAAGCCCGACAACCTGGAGCTCGACGCCTGGCTGTTGGAGGCCGCCTGGCAGCCCGATGATCGCTGGACGGTCTTCACCCGCGCAGAGCAGATCGACACCGATGAGCTGAACCCCGGTCACGGCCACGGCCCGGTCTACGCCGTCCGCAAGCTGTCGGTCGGCGCCATCCACGACTGGCGACTGTCAGAGACCCTGAAGCTGGGCGTCGGGATGCTGGTCAACGGCTTCGACATACCCGCCCCGTTGTCGGCCAGCTATGGCGACGCCGGCGGCGGCATGGCGTTCGTGCGGCTGAAGATCGGCTAGCGATCGCCCCGGCGCCACAGGACTTGTCGAGGGTCTGGGTCTTCTCCAGACCCTCGGCGGCCGGCGACACCTTGCCCGCTTCGGAGCGCCGGACAGGCACCGCCGACGAGGGCCCCGCGGGGGCGTTCTGTCCGGAAGGATCGTGGGAAAGAGATTGGCTGGGGAACTAGGAGCCGAAGCCCCGAATGGTTTTCCCAGCAAAATCAACAAGCCTGAGACGTTGAACGTCTGGCTGGAAGCAGTTTCATTAGCAGTTCGCATTAGCTGCGTGCTGAGGCGTGTCGTCAAGTCAGCACCCGACAGGAGCCCCGCCGAATTATGGGCCGCTCGCGCCGCTGCCGCTCGCGTTGGCTCAATAGGAAACGCCCGCGCCTTTCGACGCGGGCGTCCTTGGTCAGACTACTGATCCCTTACGGGCAGCAGGGAGAACCAACGCCGCAGCAGGCGGCCAAGGCCGCGCAGCAGGACGCCACGGCCTTTACCGCCTCGGGAGAGGCCGCGAAGGCTGCGGTAGCGGAGGCGAACACCATCAGGGTCGCCAGAGAAAAGATGCGTTTCATGATTGATCTCCAGAATTGAACTGAGGTTCGAACTGCTGCGGATCGGTCATCGAGGGGGCGGGTAGTCGGGGCTGATGGAAATGCCGGTCCAGGCGTCACCCATCGGCGGCGACGCGGGCGGCGCCGGGCGCGACAGGGGTTCATCGGTAACCGGCCCGCTTGGCGCAATCGCGCCGCAGATCAACGGGCAGTCGATGGAGCATTTTGCCGCGAGGTGGGGATCAGCCCCCTCATCACAGCCCGACATGTCCATAATCGCCATGGAGACGCCCTGTTCTGCCGCCGCAGGGGTGGTAGGCATGGCGAGCGCGTTCACGGCCATCAGGAATGGCAGGATCGCGGCCAACACCAATCTCAAAACGCGGGTCCGAAAGGACATCAGTCGGTAGACTCCAGTCGAAGCCACTGTGCGTCTCGCTGATGGTCGGGACAAGGGGGCCTGACTCCAAACGCCTGCCGGGATGCGCCTTCTGGAACAGTCGGCCCCAGTGGGCGCCATTGATCCCGATCAAGACGGCGAACCAGACAGCAGCGCAAAGTCGAACGCGACAGGGAGAATGTGATGAAGACGCTGATCATCCTCAATGACCCGCCTTATGGAACCGAGCGGACCTACAACGGACTGCGGCTCGCCCACGCGCTGCCGAAAGCCGGGGCCGACATAACGGTCTTCATGCTGGGCGATGCTGTCGTTTCAGCCAAGCAGGGCCAGCGAACGCCCGAGGGCTTCTACAACGTCGAACGGATGATCGCGCGGGTGCTGGCCGCAGGCGGCATGGTGCTTCTTTGCGGAACCTGCCTGGATGCACGAGGCATCACCGCTTCGGAGATTATCGAGGGGACAGAACGCAGCGACATGGGCGCGTTGGCGGAAGCGACAGTGGCTGCTGACGCGGTGTTGGTGTTCTGAGGATCGTTGCTGCGGCCCATCCGGCGGGAGCGTGTTCGAACACACGATGAGTGGAGGAGAGCCCTCGTTCTCTTGATCTCCCCACGTCAGCGATATGGAGCCTCGCGATCAACACCATGCGTTCGCCGAAACAAAGTCCAGGTGAATGCCTGTGACGCGCCCCATGGCGTCGAATGAAGAGACCGTTCGGAATGGACAAGCTCGAAACCCGCGCCGAGTTCGCGGGCAAGGTCCGGAGCGGCCCACCGCTGAACCGAAAGCCCACTGCACCTCTCCGGGCCATCAGGCGCGAAGGTCGCCATAGCGAGCCAGCCGCCGGGGCGGAGGGCTGCCTCCAGGGCGGCGACGTAGCCGCGTCGCTGCGCGGGCTGGGTCAGGAAATGGAACACCGCACGGTCATGCCAGAGATCGAACTGCGCGGCGGGTTGCCAGGACGTGATGTCTGCGGCGATCCATTGAACCTGCTCCGCCTTCGCCCCCAGCCTTGCGCGGGCAACGGCCAGTGACTCGTCGGCGATGTCGAGGACCGCAACCTCGAACCCCCGTTGCAGCAGATGGTCCACCAGTGACGAGGCGCCGCCGCCGACATCAATCGCGCGGCTCCCAGCGATGAGGCCGGTCCGGTCGATCATGAGCAGGGAGGTTTCGGGCGATGGCTCGAACCAGCTTGTCTCCCGAGAGTCCTTGCTGCCGTAGACCTGTTCCCAGTGGTCCTGGGTGGCGGGCTTGCTGGTCATATCATCCTGACTGCGACGGGTTCGGAACGGCAGACATAGTGCGCCGCTCGGCAATCCAACATGGGCGCCAAGGCATCAGCTACCTTCCCTGATTGACGGCCTCGGCCAGCGTGGATGCCGGTCGTCGATGACGTAGGCGTGGACGTGGACGCCGCCCTGCGTGTCCGTCCAGTGGGGATCGTCCAGCGCGAGGTCGGGATGGCTGTGAGGAAGCTCTGCCGGGTCTCGCGCGGGCCAGATCAGCACGGCGAGGATCACTCCCGCGAGGCAGAGCACAGCCATAACCACGAACGCGGCGGAGAGGCCCGCCTTTGATCCTATGAAACCGGCCAGCGGATAGGCCAGCAGCCAGCAGGCATGGCTTAGGGCGAACTGCGCGGCGAACAGGGCGGGCCGATCCTCGGCGTGGGCGGAGCGGCGGAGCGTCCGGCCTGATGGCGTGATGGTCAGGGAGTAGCCGAAGCCGATCACCACCCACAGGCCGATCAGGGCCGGATAGCTGGTCGCCAGAAGCGGACCCGCGAGCAAGGCCGCGCCCATGACGACGGAGCCGGTCAACATGGCGGTTCGGTCACCCAGGCTGGCGGCCATTCGGCTCAGCAGGACCGCCGCGCTGATAGACCCCAGACCAAAGGCGCCCAAGGCCCAAGCGGTCTCGCGGTCGCCCAGACCGAAGCCGGACTGCACCAGCACGACGGTGTTGACGAAAACCATGGCGCCGCCCGCCGCCGTCGCAAGCGAGATCGCCAGAAGGCCCCTGAGGCGAGGTGTCAGGGCGAAGAGCCTCACCCCGGCGGTCAGCCGCTGGATGAACGGCTTGGGCGTTGCGACCGAGAGAGCCGGAAGGGTCGCGGTGATGACCAGGACCGCCGACAGCAGGAAGCCGATGGTTGTGCCGCCGAACAGATCGCTGAAAGGGAAGACTACCAGTAGCAGCGCGGCGAGAGTCGGGCTGGCGATGCTCTCCAGATCGGCAGCCAGCCGGGAAAGCGAGAGGGCCTTGGTATAGTCCTCTTCGTCGGGGAGCAGATCGGGGATCATCGCCTGGAAGGCGGGCGTGAAGGCCGCCGACGCCACATAGAGCACGGTCATCAGGGCGTAGACCTGCCATGCGCTGTCCACGAACGGCAGGCAGGCGGCGACTCCGGCCCTGATCAGATCGAGGCCCACGAGCAGCACCTTCCTGGGAAGACGGGCGACCAGTGCGCTGGCGAAGGGCGCCACCACCACATAGGCGACCATCTTGATCGCCAGGGCGGCGCCCAGAACCTCGCCCGCGCTGGCCCCGGCGATATCGTGAGCTAGCAGGCCAAGGGCGACAGTCGCCAGACCCGTGCCCAGCAGGGCGGAAAGCTGGGCCAGGAACAGGTGGCGGTAGGCGGGGTTTCGGAGTGGGGAAAACATCGGTCTTTATCGCCAAAGCATGGGAACGGAGGTCGTCACGCCGGACCCGTAAGCACGAACGTCAGGTGTGCCGCGCATAGACTTGCGACTTGCCGCCTTTGAGCAGCAGCAGGGTCTGGAAGGGTTCCTTTGCGCCGCCCGGCCCCTCCATGCCCGGCGAGCCCAAGGGCATGCCTGGAACCGACAGACCAATGGCGTCCGGCGCCTCCTTCAGCAGGCGTTCGACATCGGCGGGCGGCACATGACCGACCGTAAAATACGGGCCGATGGTCGCCACATGACAGGACGACAGTTCATCGGGGACGCTCCGTGCGCGCCAGAGCGGACTGATGTCGTTCACATTGACGACCTTAGGACGAAAGCCCGCCTTGGCCATGGCGGTGACCCATCCGCCGCAGCAGGGACAGGAGGCGGTCTTGTAGACCACGAGGTCACGGGTCGGTGCGGCCTCGGCGCAGGACGCAGAGACCAGACCGGCAAAGCCCGCGAGAACCGTTCGACGACCAAGCATGGGATTTCCCCGTCCTATCCAGCCAGGACCCAGCGCGGCGTTTGCCGCCGGTAGTCCTCGTAGTCCGTCCCGAGCATACGCCCGAGGTGGTCTTCTTCCAGTCGCACCTGCACCTGCATGAGCACCTCGCCCAGCAGGAAGGCGGCCAGGGTCGCGGCGTTGGGCCAGACCAGCAGCAGGCCGAAGAGATTGATCCGCATGGAGAGGAAGATCGGGTTCCGGCTGCGGGCGAACACGCCGGTCTGGACAAGAACCGTGCGGCGCCCGGTGTCGATGCCGATCCGCCAGGACCGACCCATCTGAGCCTGGGCGACGACGATCAGCACTAGCGACACCAAGAGCAGTCCCGCGCCCGCGATCCTCACGGCGGCGTGGTCCAGCCACGGCAGATAACCGAACAGGTCCCCCGGTAGCCAGACGGCGGAGATGAGGACCGCGAACAGCCCAAGGATCAGCAAGCGAAACCCTTTGGACACCACGCCATAGGCGGTGTCGTCGAAGGGCAGGACCAGGGCATTGATCCGCTCGGCCCGCCACAGACGCCACGTCGGCCACACGAACGCGATGGCGAAGAAGGCGAGATAGTAGCTCAACAGGGCGACTTGCATGGTTCCGACCTCGTGCGTGGAGCCTTTGGTGTAGGTCCTCTAGCGACTAGAGGATCAAGCGGTTCTGTCAGGCGGCTTTCTCTCGGTAGGCCAGCAGTCTTAGGGCGTTGGCCACGACCAGCAGGGTCGAGCCTTCGTGGAAGATCACCGCCGCGCCGATCTTCAAGCCCAGCAGGGTCGCGGGGATCAGGAATGCGACCATCCCGAGGCTGACCCACAGATTCTGCTTGATGATGTCGCTGGTCTTCCGGCTCAGGCCGACCGCAAACGGCAGGTGATTGAGGTCGTCGGCCATCAGGGCCACGTCGGCGGTCTCCAGGGCCACGTCGGAGCCCGCCGCACCCATGGCGATCCCGACCGTGGCGTTGGCCAGGGCAGGCGCGTCATTCACGCCGTCGCCGATCATGGCGACCCGCCCCTCGCTGGTCTTCATCTCCTTGATGATCCGGACCTTGTCCTCGGGCATCAGCCCGCCCATCGCTTCGTCCAGGCCGAGCTTGGCAGCGATGGCGTCCGCCACGGACTGGTTGTCGCCCGACAACATGACGATGCGGGTGATCCCCATGGCGCGGAGCCGGGTGACGACCCCCTCGGCGGCGGGCCGCGCGGTATCCATCACGCCGATGGCCCCGAGATATCGGTCGCCGGATTTGACGACCATCACGGTCCTACCGCTCGTTTCGAGCCGCTGGATTTCGCTCCACAGAGCGTCGGAGGGTTTGGCGCCGGAGCCGCCTTCGAACAGCTTGGGCTTACCGATCACCACTGTCTGGCCCGCCACGGTGGCTTGCACGCCCTGGCCGGTCAGACTCTGAACGTCATCGGCCACCGGCACGGGATGGTCCTTCAGCCTCTCGCCGCCGTCACGCACGACCGACGCCGCCAGCGGATGATCACTCAGACGTTCCACGGCGACGGCGACGGAGAGGAGTTCCCGCTCATCGACCCCTTCGGCGGTCGCCACGTCGGTGATCCTCGGCTTGCCCTCGGTCAGGGTTCCGGTCTTGTCGAAGGCGATGGCCGTCAGCGTGCCGAGGTTCTCCAGCGGACCGCCGCCCTTCACCAGAACGCCGCCCCTCGCCGCCCGAGCGACCGCGCTGAGAACCGCGCTGGGCACAGAGATCGCCAAGGCGCAGGGACTGGCGGCCACCAGCACCGCCATGGCGCGATAGAAACTGACGCTGAAGGGTTCGTCGATGACCACCCAGGCCAGCATGAGGAGACCGACGCCCGCCAGCACGGACGGCACGAAGATGCGTTCGAACCGGTTGGTAAACTGCTGGGTCGGGGACTGCTGGGCCTCGGCCTCCGCGACCATCTTCACCACGCGAGCGAGTGTGGTTTCAGACGCCAGTCTGGCGACGCGCACATCCAGGGCGGCGGGACCGTTGATCGTGCCCGCAAAGACGCGATGCTCCGCGCCCGCCTTGTCGAAATCGAGAGCCGGGTCGGGAGCCGCCCGCTTATCGACCGGCACGCTTTCGCCAGTGATCGGCGCCTGATCCACGCTGCTTTCCCCGACCACGACAACACCATCCGAGGGCATGCGCTCGTTGGGCCGGACCACCACGATGTCACCGACCACAAGCTCCTGGACCGGGACTTCCGCCGTGGCGCCGTCCCGCCGGACCGTCGCCGTTTCAGGGGCCAGTTTGGCGAGGGCTTCGATGGCCCGCCGCGCCCGCCCCATGGCGTAGTGTTCGAGCGCATGCCCGATGCTGAACAGAAACAGAAGCAGGGCGCCCTCGGCCCACTCGCCCAACGCGGCGGCCCCGGCGGCGGCGACCAGCATCAGGGTGTCGATCTCGAAACGGCCTTTGAGGATGTTGCCGACCGCCTCCTTGAGCGTGAAGTAGCTGCCGAACCCGTAGGCCGCGATGTAGAGGGCCATAGGGACGATGCCGTCCACGCGAAGGCCGACGAGCCAGCCGCCGAGTAGCATCGCCCCGGAGAGGCCCGCGAAGATCAGTTCGGTGCGTTCGCCAAAAATGCCGCCGTGATCATGGGCACCGCCTTCTGCGGGCTCATGCCCGTCTCGCACCTTGGAGAGAGGAGCGGCCTGTTGTTCATCACCAGCCATCTCGGGGTCTCGTTGATCGAGGAAGAGGTTTTAGTCCGTAGAAGCACGAGGGTCGGAAGGCCGGGTTGCCCCGACCTTCCCCTCGCATCAGGGCGCCCCTTCCAACGTGAGGTGGCCAGGAACGATCCGTTTCGGCTCCCGCAGCATCACCCGGCAGATGGCGGGCAGGACGAACAGGGTCAGGGCTGTGGCGGTGATCAGGCCGCCGATGACCACGATGGCCAGCGGTTTCTGAACCTCCGCGCCCGTGCCAGTCGCCAGGGCCATAGGCACGAAGCCCAGGGACGGGACGATGGCGGTCATCAGCACGGACCGGAACCGCTCCATCGCGCCGTCGATGATAGCGTCATCCAGCCCGAGCCCGTCGCCGAGCCGTTTCTGGATGCTGCTCATCATCACCAACCCGTTCAGCACCGCGACGCCGGATAGGGCGATGAAGCCGACCGCCGCCGAGATCGAGAACGTCTGACCTGTCAAAGCAAGGGCGAACACGCCCCCGGCCAGAGCCAGCGGCACGGCGGAGAACACCGCGACGGCGGCCCGAAGCTGCCCGAGGGCCATGAATAGCAGCAGGAAAATCGCCAGCCCCGCCGCCGGAACCACTAGACCGATCCGCTGAGAGGCGGCCTTGAGGTTTTCGAACTGGCCGCTCCAGACGATCCAGCTTTCAGGCGGCAGCTTCACCTCCTTCTCTACCCGAGCCTGGGCCGTGGTAACGAAGGAGCCAAGGTCACTGCCGCGCACGTTGGCCTGGACGACCACCCTGCGCTTGCCCGACTCCCGGCTGACCTGATTGAGGCCCTCCGAGAAGCTGAACCGGGCCAATTCCCGAAGCGGCACTGAGGCGCGAGGTCTGCCCTCGCCCGCCGGAAGCATGATGGGCAGCGCGCCAAGGGCGTCCAGGTCGTTGCGCGCCGCCTGGGGTAGGCGAACCACGACATCGAACCGCCGGTCACCCTCGAACACCAGACCCGCCTCACGTCCGCCCATGGCGGCGGCCATGCTGTCGGTCACCTCCTGGATGGTCAGGCCGAACCGGGCGATGACCTCGCGGTCGAACGTCACGTCCAGGGTCGGGAAGCCGCCGGTCTGTTCGACCTTCACGTCCGCCGCGCCCTTGATGGACTGGAGGATCGCGGCGATTTCAGTGGCCGTTGCGGTCATCGTGTCGAGATCGTCGCCATAGACCTTGATGGCCACATCGCCACGAACCCCTGCGATGAGTTCGTTGAACCGCATCTGGATCGGCTGGCTGAACTCGTAGTTGTTGCCGACCAGGGTGTTGAGCTTGTCCTCCATCTGATCGACCAGTTCGGCCTTCGTGATCCTGGGCTTGGGCCACTCTTTCTCGGGCTTGAGGATGATGAAGGTATCCGAAGCGTTGGGCGGCATGGGATCGGACGCGACCTCGGCGGTGCCCGTCTTGCTGTAGACGAACTTCACCTGCGGGAACGAGGCGATCACCTGCTCGACCTGCCGCTGCATGCCCGCCGACTGGTCCAGGGCCGTCGAAGGGATGCGAAGGGCCTGGACAGCAAGGTCCTTCTCGTCGAGTTGCGGGATGAACTCCCGCCCCAAGAAGGTGAAGGTGATCATCGCGACGACGAAGATCACTGCGCCACCGGCGATCACCGGCAGAGGACGCGCCACGGCCTTGCGAAGCCAGGGCTCGTATCGCCGCTTCGGGATCGCGATGATCGCGACTTCCTTCTCGGCCACCTTGCCCCGGATCAACAGAGCGACGGCGGCGGGAACGAATGTCAGGGACGCGACAAAGGCCCCGGCCAGGGCGAGCATGACGGTGATCGCCATGGGGGTGAACATCTTCCCCTCGACGCCCTGGAAGGTCAGCAGCGGGGCAAAGACGAGCAGGATTATCGCTTGCCCGTAGAGGGTTGGCCGGACCATCTCCCTCGACGAAGCCACTACCTCGTCGAGCCGTTCCGCCAAGGTCAGCACCCTGCCTTCGTGATGCTGTCGCTCCGCCAATCGCCGCAGGCAGTTCTCGATGATGATCACCGTGCCATCGACGATCAGGCCGAAGTCGAGCGCGCCCAGGCTCATCAGATTTCCCGACACCCCGAGCGCGTTCATGCCGATGGCCGTAAACAGCATGGAGATCGGGATGACGAGCGCGGTGATAATCGCCGCGCGGATGTTCCCCAGCAGTAGGAACAGCGAGACGATGACCAGCAGCGCGCCCTCGGTGAGGTTCTTCTCGACCGTGGAGATAGTCGCGTTCACCAGCTTGGAGCGGTCGTAAACGATCTCCAGGCGCACGCCCGGCGGCATCGACTTGATGACCGCCTCCAGCTTCTCCGCGACGGCTTTGGCGACCGTCCGGCTGTTCTCGCCGGTCAGCATCAGGGCGGTGCCGATGACGGCTTCCTGTCCGTTCTCGCTGGCCGCGCCAGTTCGCAGGGCGCCGCCAAGCTTGACGGAGGCGACATCGCGAACTGTTACCGCCACACCTTCGCGGGTGGCGACCACGGCGCGCTCGATCTCGTCGAGACTACGGATGCGGGCGTCAGCGCGGACCAGGAAGGCTTCCCCACCCCGCTCCACGAAACCCGCGCCGACCGAGAGGTTGGCATGCTCCAGGGCCTCGGCCAGTTCGGTGAACGACACGCCATAGGCCGCCAGTTTGGCCGTATCGGGCTCGACGACATACTGCTTTTCGTAGCCGCCGATCCCGTCCACGCCCGCGACACCCTGCACGGTCCTGATCTGGGGTCGAACGATCCAGTCCTCGATGGTGCGCAGATAGGCGCCTTGCGACACCGTGTCGGTGAGCAGTTCGCCTTCGGCGGTCAGGAACGAACCATTCCGTTGCCAGCCGGGTTTGCCGTCAGCGACCACCTGGGTTTTGGGGCCGAAGCGGATTGACCACATGACGACTTCGCCCAGGCCCGTGGACACCGGTCCCATCTGCGGTTCGACATCGCCGGGCAGACTCTCCTTGGCCGAGCCGAGCCGTTCGGCCACCTGCTGGCGCGCGAAGTAGAGGTCTGTCCCCTCGGTGAAGACGGCGGTGACCTGACTGAACCCGTTGCGGGAGATCGAGCGGGTCGACTCCAGGCCAGGGATGCCCGCGAGAGCCGTTTCGATGGGGAAGGTGACCCGCTTCTCGATCTCCAGCGGGTTGAAGGCCGGTGCGACCGTGTTGATCTGCACCTGCTTGTTGGTGATGTCCGGCACCGCGTCGATGGGCAGACGGATGAGGTTGAAGGCTCCGACCGCCATGACGATGACGGTGAAGAAAATGATCGCGATGCGGTGTTTCACCGACAGCGCGAGAAGGCGAGCGATCATGGCTCTATCTCCCGATCTGGTTGCTGTCAGTGGCCATGTTCAGCCGAGCCCTTGCCGATCTCGGCCTTGAGCATGAAGGCGCCCTTGGTCGCGATCATCTCGCCGGGCTTGAGGCCCGCCAGGATGACGATCCGCCCGCTGCTCCTGGCGCCGGTGGAAACCGGGCGCGCCTGGAACCCCTTGGCCGTTCGGACGAAGACCACCTCGCGGCCTTCGACCGTCTGGACCGCCTCGTCGGGAACGGCGATCTCGCCGCTGGCGGCGGCGGCGCGAGGAGTAATCCTGGCGCGAACCGATTGGCCGGGGGCCAAGCTGTCGAGGCCGCCCGTCAGGGTCAGGACGACCGTCGCGGATCGACTCTCGGCGTCCAGGCCCGGCGTGACCGAGCGAACAACCGCAGTGAGGGTCTCCCCGCTGGGCGTTTCGACAACAGCCAGATCGCCCGGCGACACGCGCTTCACATCCGTGCTGGGAAGGGCAGCGTGGACTTCAATCCGTGCCGGATTGGCGACGCGGAAGAGTTCTGTCCCCGCCGGAACGAAGGAACCCAGGACGGCTGGCGCCCCGGTGATCCGCCCGGAGATTGGACTGGTCACGGTGATGTAGCGGCCATTGCTGGTCACGCCCGCCGCAGTCCCTGCGGACGCGGCGCGCCGTTGCTCCGCCTCGGCGACCGCCAGTTCGGACTGGGCGGCCTCCAGGTCCTGCCGCGCACTGATCCCGGCGTCGAACAGACGCTTTTCGCGCTGATAGACCTGTCGGGCGGCGATGACCTTGGCGGACGCGGTGGCCCGGTCAGATGCGATGGCGGCGGCGTCGCGGCTCTCAAGGAGCGCGATCGTCTCGCCCGCTGACACGGGGTCACCGAGCCGCTTGAGAATGCGGACCACGGCGCCGTCTGCCCTCGCCGCGAGAACGGCCTGCCCGTCCGGCGAGCCCGTGACGGTGGCCTGGACGGTGATCTCGGCCCCCAGCCCTCCAGCAGTGACCTGGGAAAGCTGGATGCCAGCGGCCTTGATGCGGGCCGCCTCCATCTCGATCTGGTCCCCCTCGGCGTGGCCTTCCTCTTCGGCGTGTTCCGCCTCGGCGGGCGCGGCAGCCTTTGGAGCCAGCACACCTCGTCCGACCAGGACGCCGCCTCCACCTGCAACCAGGACGATGGCGGCAGCGGAGATCAGCAGGGTTCGTCTGGAATTGAAGTCGATCATGTCAGTCTGTCCTTTCAGCGGGCGGCGGCGCGCATCTGCGCGGCGATGGCCCTGGCGCGGTCCAGCCGCGCGGCGATGAGGTCTTCCTTGGAGGCGGCGAGGGCGTCCTGGGCGTCGAGCACTTCGAGCAGCGGGAACTTCCCTGCCTCGTAGCCAAGACGGGTCAGGCGCAGGGCTTCCTCGGCCTGCGGCACGGTCCGAGTTTCCAGCACGGCGACGCGAGCGTCGGCGGTCTTCAGGGCCGCCTCCGCATCACGAGCGCGCCGAATGGCTTCGGCCAGGGCCAGACGACGACGAGCGTCGGCAGCGTCGGCATCGGCGCGGGCGGCGGCGACGTTTCCCTGGTTGCGGTCGATTATCGGGATCGGCGCGGAGAAGCCGACGATCACTGCCTGATCACCGCTGTCTTCAAACCGGCGGATACCGGCCTGGAGGGTCACGTCTGGCGCCCCCGCCGACCGCTCGCGAGTAATCGTGGCGTTGGCGACAGCGAACTCCAGATCAGCCAACCGCACGTCCAGTGATGTGGTCGGATCGAGCGGACCCGTCAGCGCGAAGCGCACCGGCGGTTCGTCGGCGACCGTAACGCTGTCGCTATCGGCGCCGATCAAGGTCGCCAGAGCGCGGCGAGCCGAGGCGGCCTCGGCCTCCGCAGCCTGCGCCTTGGCCCGCGCTTCCTCGACGGCAGATCGGGCGCGGAGGGCGCGGAGCGGTGGCTCGCGGCCAGCATCAACGAGAATGCCGACCACGCGGGCAAGGTCCTCGGCCCGTTGGAGAGCCTCCCGCGCCAGGATGACGCGGTCCTCGGCGGCAGCAGCTTCCGCGAAGGCTGAGCGGACATCCTTGGCTACGTCAGCGCGTGCAACAGCAAGCCGCAGGCGGGCCGTCTCGATCTCCGCACGGGCGACCGCAAGGCGAGACCCCCGCTTGCCGCCCAGTTCAAGGCGTTGCTCAAGGGCGAAGGTCGTCTCGGCGGAGCCGAACCCGTCATAGGGGCCGGAGCCGGAGAAGTTCTCGGCTTCGACGCTGATCTCGGGATTGGGCGGGAGACCGGCCTGCCGGGCGCGACCTTCGGCAGCCCGGACACCGGCTTCGGCGGCAGTGATGAGGGGAGACCCGGCCTGAGCGCGATCAAGCGATTGGGTTAGGGTGACGGGTTCGGCGAATGCGCTGCTGGCGAAGCTCGCCAACAGCATCGCGGCGGCGCCGAAAGCGGCGCAGCGCGACAGGTATGGAGAAGGCATGGGAAATCCTGCTTCGAATCTGACAAAGGCGGACGCGCCCGGCGGCGCGGGTCGCGGTCAGACTCTGGGCGGACGTTCCAGAGTGGGTTGGTTGGCTGATGGCGGCTGGGGGGCCGCTATGCGGTCCAGGGCGGCTGCGGTGTAGAGGGCTGTCGCGACCTGAACCTCCCCACTGCCGGTCACAGCGGACGCGTGGTGGCAGTGACCATGAGCGCACACCGCATGATCCGGATCGGCGGAACCGCTCTCGCCACCATCATGCCCCGGATCGAGCACACCGGCTTCGGCTGTCGCGGAGTCGGTTCCGCAGATCAGGCCGTCAGCGATGGGGCCGAAGGCGAGCATCAAGGCGCACACGACCATCAGCGGCCTACCGAGCCGTCCGATCAGTCGTGAAAGTTGCGCCGGTAAGGCCATGATGTCCTGAACTAGCTGCCTTGGCCCGTGGGATCAATGCGTCGCCGCGAGAGCGTGTCGGCGTTCGGCCAGGGCCTGAACGGTGATCGACCATGCCGACTGGAGGAAGACCACGGCCAGGACGCCGCCCGCGATCAGGTCAGGCCAGCGGGAATGCGTCAGCCAGACCACGGCGCCGACGCCGACTACGGCGAGGCACTGGATCAGGTCATTGCGCGTGCAGAGCCAGACCGAACGGACGTTGGCGTCGCCATCGCGATACTTTGACAACAAGATCGCCGCGACCAGATTGGCCGCCGCTCCGAAGAGGCCCAGGCCAGAGATCGCCAAGCCTTGCGGCGGCACGCCATTGATCGCCCGCCAGATCGCAAAGCCGAGGACCGACACGGCCAACAGGCTGAGGCTTGCGCCCTTCACCAAGGCTGCGCCGCTGCGGATCGAGACGCTCTTGCCGATGACCCACAGGCTGAGCGCGTAGGTCGCGGCGTCAGCCAGGAAGTCGAGGGCGTTGGCGGCCAGGGACGCCGACCCTGCCAGCAGACCGCCCGACGCTACCACGACGAAGCCGACCAGATTGATGGCGATCACCCATCCGAGAATCCGGCGGTATGCCGGTGTCGCCCCATCGAAGGGCGCGGTGTGGCCACAGCAGCCGGACACGGCGGGTTTTGCGAGGGGAGAATCATGAGCCATAAGACGGTCCTACAAGCTCTAGCGACTAGAGGATCAAGCCCTATCTTGTGGCGACGCGATCAGGAGTTTGACCATGCCCGGCCTCACCATCGGAAGGCTCGCCCAGGCGACGGATGTAAAGGTCCCGACCATCCGCTTCTACGAACAGATTGGCCTGATGCCAGTGCCGGATCGAACCGACAGCGACCGGCGCACCTACGGGGACGACGCCATCCGCCGTCTACGGTTCATCCGTCACGCCCGGCAGTTGGGGTTCGAAATCAGAGACATCGAAGCCCTGCTCGGTCTCGCGGACCGACCCGACACGCCGTGTGACGACGCCGATCTTATCGCGCGGACCCACCTGGAGGTCGTCGAGGAGAAGATCGCCCAGCTTCAGCGGCTCCGCGACGAACTCGCCCGCATGGTGGGCTGCTGCGGCGCCGGAAAGGTTCTCGACTGCCGGGTGATCGAGGGTCTGAATGATCACGCCCTGTGTGAAAACGAAGCGCATTGATCCTCACGACGCCCCACAGCGGCCATCATTGAAAACTCTCGATACTGCTGACGAATGATATTGAGGTTGCGACCACTTTAGAGTATAAATAGTTGATAAGGTTCACTATTTAGAACCGAACATATCGTTCAGGGGTGAGATCGCGGCGACCCCGCCGCACGACAGGAAAAGGCTGGGACATTTCGGCTCGCATGAGCCATCGACCAGCACTGGGGCAGAACGGCCAACGAGACGGACATCGACTGCCGAACTATGCGGACCGAGAGGCACGCGGGTAGGTCGAGTAACGGCTGCTCGGCGACGCTCAAGCGACGCGAAAAGCTACGAACAAGAGGAGGGCTATGTCTACGTCTGATACCCCTCCATGCACGCCGGGTGCACTCAACAGCCCGGCGCGCACGCTGCGGACTTCGGTCCGCTAACCGTTTTGACCACTTAATTACGAGCCTGGGCACAAGGACCTCGCGTGAAAACCAACAACTAGGACACGCCAGGACAATCCCCTACCCCGCTTCAGGGCAGCGTCAGGTCAGGGATGGGGCTGCAACATGCTGGCATCGGGAAACCGCCAGCCACCGCCGTAATGGCGGTCACGCAGCCTGTGGGCGACCAAGGGCTCAGGATAGCCGGTCGATCATCCCCCCTTCTGTCGATCACCTTCGTGATTTTCAGAAGGGGGGGAAAGACGACACTGGGTCTAGGATAATTGGAAAGACAATCGGACCCAAAACCGAGCGAAAGCCGACAGCGACAAAGCGTTGCGATCAGCTTCGCGAGGCCCGCCGAAGCGAAGGTGTGAAGCAACGCGCGTGTTGCTGTTCATTCGCGCGAGAGCCGAGGCGACTTGTCGCCGAGACACCGAGCCGCGAATGCCCAATCCAGACTAAGGAGATCGCGAGACTTAGGCTTCAGCCTAGTTGGCCTCGAACTCATCCATCAGATGGGTGAGGTCGAACTCATCATGCCTGCCATGCAAGTAGCCGCCCACGGCGAAGGCGATGCCATCATCCTCAATGGGTCGGAAGACCGGCACGCCATTTCGCTCCAGGATTCCGAAAACGCGATCGCGGACCGGCTTCGGCACTCGGCCATTGCGGTAACCGACAACCTGACTGGCCAGCCAGTCCTTCTCAGTTCGGATGACGCAGGCAATCACTCCGGCTTCCGGCTCCAGGTAGTAGGCCGCCTGTCCGGTGACCACGAGATTGATCCGGGTCTCGATACAGGTCTTCGTTTTCAGGCCAGCCATACGCAGCATTTCCCCGTCACGCAGGAGGATCAGACCCTCGCCACCGCGCCAGGGGGGCGACGGGAGGTTTGCGTCAGCCCGCGCCAACCAAGTCCGCGCCCAATCCCTTACGGAGGTCTCCGGTCCGATATCGGCGAGTGATTTGGCCAAGGCGGCGTCGGTGGCCGTCGAGACGTGACGGCGCAGGACGGCGACTGCCTTGTTGAACTTCTCCGCTCCTGCGCCATGCCGCAATCGGCCCACGAGCTTGGGCGAGATGAGCGCGAGATCGGCGATCATCGCGGCCTCGAAGAGCCCTTGGTCGAGCACCTTCAGTTGTTCGATGACCTTCTGGCGCCGAGAGTGCTGCTGATCGGCGAAGACGGCTTGAAGGGCTCGGAGGGCTTCCCGATCCATAGGGTCGAAGCCCATTTTGCCCAGTGCGCCAACCAAGCCGTCCGGACACGATCCGACGCTCGCCTCGACGATCTCTGCCGGTTTCATGTCCATGATGGCGGCGGCGGTCTTGCTCAGGAGTTCAGGCCAGGACAGCGCGCTGAGGTCGTCCGGGATGCAGCGCGCGAGGAAGCTATCTGCGTGGTCGAACAAGCCGTTGGCGATCGCCAGGGCGACCGCGTGGCGCCATGCCGTTCGGGCCTCAGTGGCGCGCCGGAGGAAACCAGGATGCAGTGCATCGAGGCGACACAAGTCCTCCAGCACCCAGCCTGACGGCGCACGAAGGACACGCGGGAGAGTGATCTCGCTGCGTTTAGGATTGGATTGTTCGATCATTGGCCACCTCTGCGAGGCGGCTGAGCAGGATTGGTCAGCCGCGTAGGTGGCTGGCAGACCAATTATGACGATCTGGATGCGTCTTCATTTCAGCAGTCTAATTCACTCGGCATTCAACCGCAATCTTGTCTAGTATACTATTCTTCTGTTTGAAAGATATTGGAGGTAGAGTTCCGACTTTCACGCTTCCATTCCTGATCATCTCGCCAAGAATGGCTTGGATCGAAACATAGTTTGGCAAAAGCTGCGGCGCCAACGGGTAATTGGTTCCAGTTAGCAACGCCATTGCATAGCGGTCTTGGGATCGCTTCCAATTTCCTCGACTGGGCTGGATTTGCGCTGCTTCGTCGGGGACGAAAAAGTCGTCAGGCGCCGTGTCATCCTTGTCATACAAAAATCGAATGGTGGCATCGTTGATGCTTTCGTCACATGAGAAGTAAACTGAGTATCCGCGCGCCGGTTTCGAGATAGATTTCTTCGGGTCTGTCCGGCTAAAAATCTCGTTCCCTTCAATGAAGAACTCCAGCTTGGCAGACGGGTAGTCATTGTAGCTTTCGTCGCTCAGTTCGAAAGTTGATGTCGGGCTGACCGACCATCGCCTTTCATTGCTCTCAGTGCAGTTTTCGGGGCAACCGCCATCGGGTTGAATGTCCGACACTTCAGTTGGCGTGATGGGTTGGGGCGGGACGTTAGCCGGTGTTGCGACTAGCGGCGCCGAGGCATTGGATTTGGCTGGCAAGCTAGGATTGGCGGGGGGCTGACTGCATGCCGTCAGGGCCATGCAGAATGCCGCCAGACGCACAACGTATACGGACATCAGAACCCCCACGTGACCCCTAATAGGGTTCATAGACGAAGGGGGCGATCAACGGAAGAACCTGAAGGGGTGATCTTCCGTGTCTGTTCAAAGGCCACGCCCGTGGGTGCGATCTCCCGCCCACGAGGCCCTGGTGGGCATGCTCGTTGAAGCACGGAAGGCTTCTGGCCTTACTCAGCGGGAACTCGCCTCTCGGCTTAGAACACGTCAGTCGGCAATCGCTCGGCTTGAGCAAGGCCAACGTGTGATGTCGGTCCTGGAGTTCCTTGCACTGTGTAGGGAACTCGATGTTTCGACTGAATTGCTGCTGCGTCGACTCTCCGAGCAATTCCCAGATGGTCCGATCCCAGGGGCTTTCCCCGAGGCTTGACGCTGCGGGGAAGCCGCCGATCCGGATGCGTCTATGCGGAGAATTCGTCCCGGCGAGAATCGAACGCCCCCTTGCATCCAACTGGATCACCATGGCTTGCGTCTCCTCATCATGGCGACGCGCCGGTGGAAATGCTCCAGGGCTGGACAATCTCCGAACTCAATTCCCCGTCCTACGCCACGACAGGCGACGGTGGGACCTGTCGGCTCAAAGACACGCCACAACATCACTGCGGCGGATGGCGGGATGCTGTTCGCGGCGGGCCTTTGGGAAGACAGCAATCCCGAAGAAGGCCCGCTGATCTCCTACACGATGGTCATGACCGGGACGGTTCCTGGCGACGACATGCAGCCGTTTCATGATCGCCAACCGGTGCTTCTCGACGCGAACCGTGCGGCTACGTGGCTCGACCTCGGGGCGGATTACGCGCCGATCCTGAATGCGATGCCGCCGGGATCGCTGACGTTTGACCCGCTGGAGCCGGTGGCGGGGTGATGGCGATCGGACCGATAGACCAACAACCCCACTCGAACAGGTGAAGCAGTGCCCAGCCCAAGACCGCTATTCGACAAGCCCCACACCCTTCTGATCCAGGCACGGCTGTCCATAATGGCCCGCGATCCCAGCCTGGGCGAGGTTCTCTGCCGCTACACCTTCGATGAAGGCATTGGCGTCAAGACGCTCGCCCTAGACCGGGGGAAGATCGTCTACAGCCCAGCCTACGTCATGGGGGCGACGCGGGATGAACTGGTCGAGATGCTGAAGGGGATCGCTGGCCGGGCGGCATGATCCGCCTTCGTTGAGCAACGGACGGGTCAACGCCCGTTACTTCTTCACCACGTAGCTGCCTGCTCTTGAACCGCCCCTGATCGACGATGCGCGGACGGGAATGGTCCTACCGCTACGAAGTCGACGGGTATGCGAGCGACGGACATGCGGTCGCTTCTCAGACCCGTGGCCGCCACCGTTATGCCTGGCGTAGATCGCTTGGTTTAGCCGAATGACCGTCGCCCCTTGAACTGAACCTGGCGTTCGCACTGTCCGAGAGGGAAGCCTGCATCGAGCAGTTTGTTGGACCTCGATCCGCTGCCGATTTGCCAAGGCGTTGTCAGCCAAAATGATCAACCACTCATATGAGAGGAGGAGATTGTCTGCGCTCTCCCAGATGCCATCGGCACATCGAACGTAGATGTAGAAGCGGGCATCGTCGTCGTCGTCGTGGTGGCCCCGAACGTCAAACCGTTTGACGAACAAGTATGTCGTTCCAGAGAGGCGGCACACATATGCCCGGTCGGGGCGGCGGTGAAACGTCGATGCCCTAAGCGACTGGAGTCCAAGGAAGTCGGAATGAAGGGGATCGAGCAGGTCCCCGAAGTCATAATTCTCCATGTCCCAGCTTCGATTTCGTTCAACAGGCTTGATAGGAAATCGCTGGCCGTCTTCAGTTGTCACGCCGCACACTAGGCCAGCTTGCATATCCGCGACGAACCGCGAGTAGGTGCTTTCGACAATCATGACTTTGCCCCTTCGACCAAGGGCGGCGGGCAATCCAGTTGTGGGTCCGCCAAAGTCCTTCCACGCCTACCGTTGCATTTCCGGCTGACAACCTCTTTCGATTGTTCTCGGAGCACATACTCCATAGCCCATCGGGCTTTTCCCGATCTCGCCAATGCGCTTGAGTAGAATAAGCTCTGTCTAAAATTGCTCACCGTTGATATTTCCGTATAAGAAGGCTTCCGTCATCTTCTCAGCCATCGTTTCTCAATATCGAGGCACAATTGTCCCGTTTCCGCAGGACAGAATCCTCCCGGATGGGGTCGTGTTCTCGATGAAGCGATTTCGCCTGAAGGTAACTCGGTCTCAGTTGTCTTTTTTAACAGGCCTATAATTCAAAAGTCGAAATTGAATTGCGGCATGTAGCTAAATTGTTCTTCCGAACCATTCTTTGTGCTCAACGCGACACCGACGATGGCCCCGCCGATTCCTTCACCATGGTGACGATCGACGCGCTCG
Organism: Caulobacteraceae bacterium; assembly: GCA_027487945.1. Taxonomy (GTDB): domain Bacteria; phylum Pseudomonadota; class Alphaproteobacteria; order Caulobacterales; family Caulobacteraceae; genus Caulobacter. Next base: position 44,395 of record JAIYCQ010000024.1, on the reverse strand, counting down.
GGGACGACGACGCAGCCCGGTTCCACAATCGTCAGCCGGTGTTCCTAGATCGAGATCGTGCCGACACGTGGCTCGACCTAACGGCTGATCCGGCGCCGATCCTGAAGGGGCCCACTCAGGGCTACCAAAAAGTCATGCAGCAACATCTCGGTGACTTTCGCGGCACTTCCCGAAGGTCAGCAAAACATCGCCAACGATGAAGGGCGCCATGGGGCTCAAAGCGAAACCGGCCTCGATGGCAAGTGCCGTGGCAAGGCGGTTGACGGGAAGCCCGTGGAGCAAGCCCTCTTCGTTCAGATACATTTCAAATGTAATGCCATCGTAGGCGACGACATACATCTCGAACATTCCGTCCACATGAGCCTGAAGTTCCCGCACGTCGAACGGCTGGGAGCCAGGCAACGGCACAAGTGCTGACCACGAAGCGGCATCGTGAGGAATGAAAAGGTGACCGGAGAAGCCGTCGGGGACCGTGCCGAGCAGTGCAGAGACTTTTGAGGCACGCCGCTTCGGCATCTTGTCAGGCAGGGAGTTGTAAAATTCCACCGGGCATGCGGCCAAATGAGATGGAAACTGAATCTGAAGGGACACGCCCAATCCACGCACGGCGCCAAGCACCATCGCGTGTTTCCCGAATCGTTCCAGCGTTACGCGGGCGGCTTCTTGGCTATCGAAGTCGTTGCCCACGATGATGTGGATGTCGGGATCGAATGTATGTCCCGTCTTTGTATACAAATTGACCGATTGGCATTTATAGGAAATAAGCGGAATCAAAATGGCGTTCGTATAGTCAAATGCGTTCATTTTTTGCTTACCTAGAAGGAGCCCAAGAGCAGACTCGACACAATAATAGGCTCGACATTCTGTGATTTGAATGTTTTTGCTGTGGATTTGGCGCGGCGAGAATCCACTGCCGCGTCAGCAGAATCCACATCCGGCTTCGCCCTCAGCTTGTCGCGGGCGCAGAATCCACGGCGGCATATGGCTTCCTGAGAAGCCGAGGCCCTCGCCTCCGGACTTTATGGAGGGGACGTGGCATCCATCACAAAGATTGAACTCGCCAAGCGACTGAGGCTTCAGCCGGGTGATCTTGTGCAGAGGGAACTGGCAGCCAAGCTGCTCGACCGTTCCCAAAAGAGCATGGCGAACAAGGCAACTAGCGATGCGCTGCCCGGCTTCTACAACGTGGCTGGCAAGGGTGTTCGGGGCGGGGACATCTATTATCGCCTGGATTGGCTCAAGGCATATGTGGCGTGGAAGAGCAGGCCCCTGAAGGAGCGGAACATGACGGAAGCTCGGACTGCACTGGAATCGGAGATCGAGTTCGGCGCCCAAGACCTTCCGGGTCCGGGGAGACATTCAATACCCCTGGCGGCGCATAACATGTCGGGCCTGAGCCACGCGGAGCGACTGTTGCTCGAAGAGATGCTGGCCAAAATGCCGGTGAAGAACTTCGAGGTCGGTGACGAGATCGTCTTGATGTCGGATGGCGGCCTTGATCTTGAGTCGCCTGACGCGGCGCCGATCTTGGCGGAAATGCGCAAAATTCTCCTCGGTGGCGGTGGGACTGAATAATCGCCCCTGGCTATCGACGATCCGACCCTGACTCTCCGTCCGACTCTCGCACCCACAATCCGACCCAGGGTCACGGCCACGGTCCGTCGATCGCCGTAGCTCCAGAGCCCGGACTGGCCTTCGGCGCGTTCGCCAATCGATATCGGCGGACCATGACGGGATGGCGAACTTCGATTTCTGCGACGAAAGCACCTTTAGAGAGGACATTTCGTCCCAAGAAATGGAGTTGGGCGAGGGCGTTGGCCCCACTCCCCTCGGCGAATGCCAGCGGTCGGCTATCGGCTCTGTAGCTCGCTTACGGCCCGTTCGACGGCACGAAGTCGCTGTTCGACCGTCAAGGTCGGCGCATCGAGGTATGCCTCCAGGGCGGCCCTGACGACTGCGGTGCGATCCCTGCCCTGTTCCGCCGCCCTGGCATCCAGCCTTTCGATTAGCTCGACGGCCAGACGAACATTGATCGTCGGTGATTTCATGTCGCCTCCGCGTATCGCAACAGCAAGTCTCGCACGCCCTGGGCGCGCCACGGACCACCACGCGGCGCCGTAAGGCCGCGATCGTTCAGCCCGGCGGCGATCTCCGCCAATGACATGGCCCCTTCACACCGCAGCGCATCGACGACCGGCTTCAGCGCGGCGGCGCGTTGCCGCGACCTTGCCGTTCTGACCTCGGCACTGGCGCCCGCACCTGCCAAGGCATGCTCGCCGATCTTCGGATTGTTGCCCCCGAGGGGCATGCCGCGCGCTCTCCTAGCCGCCAGAGCTTGCCGAGTTCTGTCCGCCGCCTGACGGGCTTCCTCGCGGGCCACAAGGGCCATAACGCCTACCGAGAACTCGGTGGCGCCCGGCATGTCCACCGCCATGAACTCAACGCCCGATCGCTGAAGTCCAAAGAGGATGTGCGGGTCGCGACTGAGGCGGCACAAGCGCGCGATGACAAGCACAGCATTATGGGCTTTGCATACCGCGACGGCTCGTTCGAGACCCGGACGAACCTGATTGCGCCCCGAAGCGACTTCCGTGACCTCCTCGATCAGAAGCCAGCTATCGCCAAGAAACCGCATGACGGCTTCACGCTGCGCTTCCAATCCAAGCCCGGACCTGCCCTGGCGGTCGGTTGAAACCCTATAGAGGGCGACACAGCGTCGTTTCGGATTTGCCTGAACGTTCATATAGGCAAATCATACAGCGTTGCATTACATTTGCAATACAAATGGACCGCAACGCTGCTATATGGGAAATGTCTGATAGCGGACGCGTTCGATCTGCTCTGCAAGAACCGCTACTCGGACTCCGCGACCGTAGTCTCTACCCGCGTGATTGTTTCCCTTGTGGCCGGTCAAGAGGTCGCTGAACTCTTCCGACACCCCGCCTTCTCGACACGCCCGCTTGAAGCTGTGCCGGAAGCTGTGGAAGACCTTGGCTGGTTCGTCAAAGCCCGACCCCGGTATGTCAGCGTTTGCCTTGCACCAGCGGCCCCACCATTTCGAAAATAGACGCGTGGAAGCCAGATCATCATTAGGATCATGGGGAAGGCCTGGAAAAAGGTATCCGTCCTGATCAAGCCCTGCCACGTAGTCTAGGAAGCCTAAACGCTGCATTTCAGCATGCAGCGGCAGTTGTCGTCGGCTCTGCGGATTCTTCAAAAGCCTGTCCCGCAGGTCGAGGTAGGTAATGCCGTCCTCATCTTTGATGTCCCGAACGCGGGCAGCCCCCACCTCTTCGAGACGGCATCCATGCCAAAGGCAAAAGATGGGCAGCCAGTAGGCCTCGTCTTTGCGAACGTAGGAGCCAGGGCGTTCTCGGTAACCCTGCAAACGCTCACTGCCATCATCATGGTGGCCAGCGAACATTGGCCGCGAAAAGATGGCTTCGATATCGGCGGCATCATACGCCACGCGCTCCACCTCAGCCGTCTTGTCCAAGTCGGACATCAGATCGGCAACGGGGTTTTTGTCGATGTAGTTTAGAGCCAGCGCGTATTTGAAGAGACTGTTGAACGTCGAGAACCAATTCCAAATTGTCTTCGGCGCCAAACGCTTGAACGTCGGGCGGGCAGAAGGGTCGGCGCGAGCTTCCATTCGCTCGAATTGGAGAATTACCTCTCCGAATGAGAGGTTGGAAATGTCCCGCTTCGTATTGGGGAAGCGTCGAAGCTGGACCTTAAAATCGTCCATCAACGCCGGGCTGATTCCAGCAATGGCATCGTTTCCAAGGAACTGGGTCAGCCGGATGACGTAGCCGCGTTTTCGAGCGGCATCGGGGATGTCCTTGCTGATCGCAAACTTGTCGAACACGGTCAGCAAGGACGGAGAGGGCGACTTCGGCGACTGCTCAGACCGCGCCTCCCGCCCCTGGTTGGGATTAGGTGGTTCGTCGCCAAATATTCCGGTGCAGAACAAGTCATAGCGGCGGTGAGCTTCGCGCCATTGTTCTCCGAAGGCTTTCCGGAGCCCCTCCGACTTCAGGGCTGGATGGCCCGGCTCTAGAACGATGCCCTGCGACGCCAGCGCACCTCGCATCCGATCCTCAAACTCGGGGATGGAGCCAAAAATCCGCAATCTCAACAAACGGCGCCGGGTGAGGCTCACCCCCCTCTCATAGTCATCCTCATATCCCGTAGGCACCAAACCATTGAATGCCGCAATTCGGCATCGTTCGATTTCACCCGCGCGCCATCTGAGTAGCGCAGGACCCACTGCGTCGGGAGACAGCATCAGCGGTTCTGACGAGTTCGATACAGGTGGGACGACATCTATCATCGCCCCGGATTTCGGCTCCGATTGGGCCGCTGCCGACGCAACCTTGGACTTCAGTTCCACAATGATCGGAGCACCGATCCTGATGGCCTCAATCCTGTCGCGGGTGCCCGTCGATTTCCAGACCTGCTTCTTGCCGCCAAACAGGTGCCGGGCACGGGGCGGCACATTGACCACCACGTAGAAGTTGCCGCCCTTTGAACGCTGGATGAGGTTGGTCATCAGTCCCATTCCATTAGCACCCTGAATTAGCAGGCCGCTACTGAAACCCCTTGCGGGCCAGGGTCTTTCAACCCTGTCAGTGACTTGAAGAAAGTGGCTGGGGAACTAGGACTCGAACCTAGAATGACGGTACCAAAAACCGCAGTGTTACCATTACACCATTCCCCAGCAGGAACGGCGGAGCCCGGACGAACCGGGTCGCGAGAGGCGGGTGAGATAGCGCAGGCGAAGGCAGGATGCAACGCCGCTGTGAAAGCCATTTTCAGAGCCCCGATATGGTCGCTTGCAGGCCTGACGACTCGTCTCTATAAGCCCCCTCCTCTAGTCGGAGTGTAGCTCAGCCTGGTAGAGCACCGTCTTCGGGAGGCGGGGGTCGGAGGTTCGAATCCTCTCACTCCGACCAATTCTTCTGGCGCCCGACCAGATCCTTCGGAGCGCGTGCGAAACACGCGCTCCCGAGGGCCTTTCCCCGGCCCGGCAGGGCAAAGGCCCGATGCCAGCACCAAAACAATCGCCAGTGTTGCCGCGTGTTCATTTGACCGCAGCGCCCCACCCTGTAGCGTGAGCGCGACTTTCAACCCGGGTGACCGATGAAGCAGTTCTTTCTGACCATGGCCGGCGTGTTCGCCGGTCTGCTGGTGTTTTTCGTCGTCGTACCGTTCCTGCTGATCATGTCGATCGTGGCGAGCGCCCAGCCCAAGGACACGACGCCGTCGGCGGCGGTCCTGCAGCTCGACCTGCGTGACGGCCTGACCGACCAGGATCCGCAGAATCCGTTCGCCATGTTCGGCGGCTCGGGCATGTCGGTGATCTCGGTGGTCGAGGCGCTCAACCATGCCCAGACCGACGACAAGGTGAAGGCGATCTTCGTGCGCCTGCCCGAGGGCGGCATGGCCCCGGCCGCCGCCGACGAGCTGCGCCAGGCCTTCCTGCGCTTCCGTCAGTCCGGCAAGCCGATCTGGGCGCACAGCCAGGGTCTCTATCCGTCCGGCGTGGTCACCTCGACCTATATGCTCGGCGCGGCGACCGACCAGCTGTGGATGCAGCCCGACAGCGCCTTCCAGGCCACGGGCTTCGCGGTCGAGGACATGTTCTTCAAGCGACTGTTCGAGAAATACGGCGTCAAGGCCGAGTTCGAGCAGCGCCGCGAGTACAAGAACGCGGTCAACCCGTACCTGTTCGACAACTACACGCCCGCCCACAAGGAGGCGGAGCTGTCGTGGATGACGTCCATCTACCGCACCGCCGTGCTGACGGCGGCCATCGACCGCAAGAAGGAGCCGATCGCCTTCGCCCGCATGTTTGAGGCCGGCCCCTATTCGGCCGAAGACGCGAAGGCCAAGGGCCTGATCGACGGCGTCGGCCAGGTGCGCGACACCGCCGACGCCTTGCTGGCCAAGGTCGGCAAGAAGGCCCAGCTGACCGACTTCGCCGACTACATGTCGACGGTGCGCCGCGAGGCGAGGACGGCGTCGATGATGGGCGGCAAGCCGGCCATCGCGGTGATCGGCGCCGAGGGCCCGATCATGACCGGCGCCAGCGGCGGCGGTAATCCTTTCGGCGGCGACGAGACGGTGTGGTCCGATGACGTGGCGGACTCGTTCTACGCGGCCATCGAGGACAAGGACGTGAAGGCCATCGTCTTCCGCGTCTCCTCCCCCGGCGGTTCGGACACCGCGTCCGAGCAGATCCTGGCCGCCGTCCGCGCCGCCAAGAAGGCCGGCAAGCCGGTCGTGGTCAGCATGGGCACCTATGCGGCCTCGGGCGGCTACTGGATCTCCTCGGACGCCAGCAGCATCGTCGCCCAGCCGACCACCCTGACCGGCTCCATCGGGGTCTACGGCGGCAAGTTCGTGCTCGGGGACGCGCTGGGCCGCTTCGGCGTCGATGTGCGCCAGACGGCGGTGGGCGGCCAGTACGCCAGCGCCTTCGGAACCGGCGAGACCTTCAACCCCACCCAGCGGGCGGCGTTCGCCGGCTGGATGGACCGCATCTACGAGGGCTTCGTGAAGCGGGTTTCGGAGGGTCGCAAGATCCCCGCCGCCCAGGTGCGCGAACTGGCCAAGGGCCGCGTCTGGACCGGCGTACAGGCCCGCCAGCTGAAGCTGGTCGACCAGATCGGCGGCTACTATGACGCCATCGAGCGGGCCAAGGCCCTGGCCAACCTCAAGGGCGAGGTCCGGATCAAGCACGTCGGCGGCGCCGGCTCGCCGTTCGAGGCCTTCGAGAAGATGTTCGGGGTCAGCTCGACCTCGCTTCGGACCGTTGCCGCCGCCGGCTGGGTGATGGGCGACCCTCGCGCCGAGGCGATCCTCGACGAGATGGCCACCGCCCGCCTGCGGGAGCGGGGCGCCACGGTCCTGGCCCCGACGCCGATCCACTAGCCCGGGCGACACATCACGACGAAGGCCCCGGCGAGCGATCGCCGGGGCCTTCGTCGTGCCGCCGGCGGCCTGGGCTGCGCCGATCAGGCGGTATCCACTGTCTTCAGGCGGATTGCGGGCGGGCTGTGGACGGGAGGCCTGGCTCGACGACAGGGGGACGGAACGGTGCGCGCTGGCGTCAGGAGCCTGCAGCGCGGGCGCTGCGCCGCCGCCAGGGGCAGGGCGCGGCCGTTTGCTGCAAAGGGGTCCGACGGGATCACGGTATCTCATGCCGCAAGTATGCGCCCGTGGGCCGCACGGGGGCGCCCGGCCGCCCCGGCGTCGCGGCGCGGTCGGGTCCGGAAGGGCGAATTGTCCCGCCTTGTCCCCTGAGTATCTGTCTTCGGAGTCCCGCAGTTCGAACGTCTTGCTTACCGCGACGCGCGCCTTCGGCGCTGAACTGCATGGCGTCTATGGCAGCCTTCTGGCGTCGACATCCCCAGCGGGACCGCAGGGGCGCGCCGAGGGACGCAGGGCGACCCCGGCCGCACCACCACCGGCAAAAGAAAACGCGGCGGGGTTTCCCCCGCCGCGTTCCTGGTCGTCCAGAGCTGGAGCCGAAGCCTACCAGCGCTTGGTGATGTTGAAGAAGGCCCGGCGACCGCGCAGGTCGTAGAGGTTCAGCGCGGCGGTGCCGATGCGGAACTGACCCGACGACTGCGAAGGCGCGCCTTCGTCGAACAGGTTGTTCACACCGACCAGGACCGACAGGTCGTCCCAGGTCTTGCGCACCGACAGCGTGTGGTAGGCGGTGAACTCGGTGTGCTGCTTGCGGTCCAGGACCAGCATGTAGCGCGTGCTGCTGATGAAGTCGTTCTGCAGTTCCGAATCCGAGGCCTTGCCGATCAGATCGACGCCCCAGTTCACGGTCCAGTCGCCCCGCTCGAAGCGCAGGTTGGTGGAGCCCGTGAAGTCCGGCTCGGTGGTGGAGCCGTTGAAGTCGTTCGAGCTGCCGGTCAGCAGTTGAACGGTGTCTTCCAGCTGCCACGTGAACTGGCTGTCGAAGACGAAACGACCAGCGTCGATCTCGTGCTCGTAGCGCAGGTTCAGGTCGATACCGCGGTTCGCCTGGCTGTTGATGTTCAGGTAGTTGTTGTTGATCAGCGTGATGTCGAACGACACCGGATCACGGTCGATCAGGGTGCAGTAGTCGTTCGGGAAGTCGCTGGTTTCAGCACCGTAGCAGCCGCTCAGGATGTTGCCGGCGCCGAAGCGGGCCACCTGGTCGTTCACTTCGATGTCGAAGTAGTCGAGGGCGACGCTGAGGCCGATGAACGACGGCGTCCAGACGAGGCCGATGGTGGTGGCTTCCGAGGTTTCAGCTTCCAGGATGCCGAAGCCGCCGCCCGAGGACACCATCAGGGTGCCGCCCGAGCCGAGGTAGTCATCCGGAATGCCCTGGGACGCGCAGTTGGCCTGGACGTTGGAGTTGCCCGACAGACCCCAGTTCACGCAGGGGTCGCCCGCGGTCGTGAAGCCGGTCTGACCCGCGAGATAGAGTTCGAACAGCGCCGGGGCGCGGAACGAGGTGCCGCGGGTGGCGCGGATCCGCCAGGACGGGTTGATCTGCCAGTTCAGGCCGACCTTGTAGGTCGAGCCGTCGCCGTAGCTTTCGTAGTCGGTGTAACGGCCCGAGATGTTGGCCGTCAGCGACTCGATGCCCGGCAGGCCGCGCGCGATCGGAACTTCGAATTCGGCGTAGGCTTCCGAAACGGTGTCGTCGCCGGCGGTGATGCCGCTGGTGCTGAAGCCCCAGTAGTTCTGGGCGCGGGCGTTGGCGCCCGGCGTGTCGTTGATCTTGTCCTTGCGGTAGACGACGCCGAAGGCGGCGCCGATCGGGCCGGCCGGCAGATCGAACAGTTCACCGGTGATCGAGCCTTCGAACATGACCTGATCGTAGGTGGTCTTGCCTTCTTCGCGGCCGGTCAGGAAGGCCAGTTCGGCGGCGTTGAAGTTGCCGGCGAGCACGCGCGGATCAAACCACGGAATGCCGCCCGGCAGCGAGGCGCAGCTGAAGCCCGACTTGTTGCCCAGGAAGGGCGAGTTGGTGCAGGCGACGCCGGCGTCGGTCGTGGCGTAGACGCGGTCCTGATAGGTGAAGTCCTGCGCGTAGGTCGCTTCGGAGCGGCCCGCCATCACGTAGGCGTCCCAGTCCCAGCCGTCGAGGAAGCCGGCGCCGAACGAACCGCGGATACCACCCACGGCGCGGACGTAGTCGACGGTCTGCTCGAAGTTCGAGGGCAGGATGATCAGCGGGATCGCGTCGCCGCTGGCGCCGAGGCCCCCGGCCACAAGGCCGGCGCCCACCGTGTTGTTCGGGTTGGTGCGCGCAACGGTCTCGAAGATGTAGCGGTAGGAGTCGACTTCGTCTTCACGACGGTTGAACAGCAGTTCGCCATAGACCTCGGTGGTCGGGGTCAGGTCGAAGCCGCCGGTCAGGTAGAGCGACGAGCGCTTGATCGGCGAAATGACGTGCGTGTTGTCGTAGGCCGCGTTGTCGTAGTTGGCGTAGGGGTAGGTCGCCGGCTGGCCGGCGCGCGCGGCGCGGACCCAGTTCGGCAGGACGCCGCGCAGGCCGAGGGCCGCGGCGGGGTAGCCGCCCGGAGGGGCGTTGGCCAGGGTCGGGTCGTACTGGAAGATGCCGCCGTAGACGTCAGCCGCCTGCCAGGCGTTGTTGATGGCGTTGTAGCACTTGAACTGGCCGGTGTCCGGGTCGGTGAAGTCGGCGCGGGCGCCGGTGACCGGGTTCACGTAGTAGTCCATGGCGCAGGCCGTGTCGTCGCGCTCCTTAACGCGCAGGCCCTTCTGGTCGTAGTAGCTGGCGCTGGCGCTCAGGTAGCCACGGTCGAAGACCTTGCCCCAGGTGGCGGCCAGCTGGAACACTTCACCGCCCTGTTCGGCGGGAACGCGGCCGAACACGTCCAGCTCGATGCCGTCGGTGGAGGTCTTGGTGATGTAGTTGACCACGCCGGCGACGGCGTCGGAGCCGTAGATCGACGAGGCGCCGTCCTTCAGGATTTCGACGCGGTCGATGATGGTCGAGGGGATGACGTTCAGGTCGGCCGGGCCGACCGTGCCGCCGGAGCCCGAGGGCGGCAGGCGACGGCCGTTGACCAGAACCAGCGTGCGCTCGGCGCCGAGGCCGCGCAGCGAGATGGTGTTCACGTTCGTGCCGCCGGTGATCAGGTAACCGCCGAGCAGCGAGTTGGCCTGGAACGAACCGGACGCGACCGACGAGGACTGGATGATTTCGGCGGTGTCGACGAGGCCTTCGAGCACCGACTCCTCGGTGGTGATGACCTGGATCGGCGCGGCGCTGGTGAAGTCGCTGCGGCGGATGCGCGAGCCGGTGACCACCAGGGCTTCGACTTCGGCTTCATCGTCGGACGCTTCGGTTTCCGCGGGAGCGGTCTGAGCGAACGACGCGGTCGGCGCGGTGGCGACAACCATGGCCGCCAGACCGGCGATGACGGTCGTCCCCATCAGGAACTTGCGATCAAGCATTTAACTACTACCCCCAAAAGGAAAATTCAGCCGAACGGACTGGCGGAGTCGGATTGCCCGACCCTGTGAGTCCCCTTGGGGATAACAGTAGCAGCCCGGATCAAACCGGCAAGGAAGGAGCGCGATTGCGACAGGTTCTTGCCCCGATCCGTTACAATATCGCCACAGTTGCCCGGTCGGACCGCCTTCCTGCCACAGTTGTTGCCGGCGCCGGGCCGCGCGAGGGGTTGGCGAAACGCCATTCTCCGCTACGGTGCAGGTAATGCGCTTCTTGTGAGCGTGAACCGCATTGCGCATGGCGGACCCGATGGTCCCGCGGCGGCGCAGGCAGCCAAGACACCCGCGAGGACACAGTGAAACTAAGTTGGAGACATTTCCCGATCGCAGCGTTGATCGCCGCGATCAGCCTGACCTCGGCGCCGGCCAGTCTCGCCCGGCAGGCCCCGGCCCAGATCCCGACCGCGGAAGACTTCGGCCGCCAGGCCGCGATCCGCAACGTGTCGATCTCGCCTGACGGTCAGCACATCGCCGCCGTCACCTCGCCCGACGGCAAGGAGACCGTGGTGTCGATCTGGCGCACCGCCGCGCCCGGCGAAGCGCCCAAGACCCTCGGCGCCTCGGCCCCGAACGTCATCCAGAGCGTGCAGTTCATCAAGAACGACCGCGTCGCCGTGGTCGTTCGCCAGACCTACACCCAGAGCACGACCAAGACCCACGTCTTCCGCCTCTTCATCGTCGACTTCGACGGCAAGAAGTGGATGAACGCGCTGGGCGGCGACAACCAGAACGAGTTCATCGCGGCAAACGTCATCGACACCCTGCCGACCGACCCGAAGAACATCCTCGTTCAGGCGCGCGACGGCATCTACAAGGTCGACATCTACACCGGCCGCTCGGGCCGCGTTTTCGCCGCCTCCGACAAGTTCGGCGGCGAGCTCATCGACCTGAAGGGCGAGGTTCGCGCCCGCCAGTCGGTCGATTTCGAGAACGGCAAGGTCTACATCGCCCAGTGGATCCGCAACCCGCGGACCAATGAGTGGGAAGAGCATTTCCGCTGGTTCGCCGCCGACCGCGAGCCCCGCGAGATCGTCGGCTTCACCGCCGACCCCAACATCATCTACGTCCAGAGCAGCGCCGGCCGCGACAAGTCGGTCATCTACGAATACGACATCGACGCCCGCAAGGAAGTCGAGGCCATCTTCGAGACCAAGCTGTTCGACGCCGGCGGCGTGATCCAGTCGCGCGCTCCGGGCGACTACGGCCGCCTGCTGGGCTTCACCTACGATGGTGAAGTCAGCCGCCAGTACTGGGTCGATCCCAAGCTCGACGCCCTGACCAAGGGCCTGCGCAAGGCGCTGGGCGTCACCACCGTTCCTGTGGCCTGGACCGACATCGCCACCGGCGAGCGGGCCCGCTTCTCCACCGCCGACGGCGCCGACGTCCGCATGAACAGCTGGTCCGACGACCTGACCAAGGCCATCGTCGTCAAGTCCGGCCCCTCGCAACCGCCGGAGTTCTATCTGCTGTCCGACGGCAAGCTGACGCTGCTGGGCCGCTCGGCTCCGTGGATGAACACCGCCGCCCTGGGCGACACCCGCCTGGTGCAGTACGCCGCCCGCGACGGCCTGATGATCCCGGCCTTCCTGACCACGCCGAAGAAGGAAATCTACGGCGCCGGCCCCTTCCCGACCATCATCCTGCCGCACGGCGGACCCTGGGCCCGGGACGACATGGGCTGGGACGGCTCCGGCTGGGTCCAGTACTTCGCCGCCCGCGGCTATGTGGTGCTGCAGCCCCAGTTCCGCGGCTCGCAAGGCTGGGGTCAGAAGCTGTGGCGCGCCGGCGATGCCGAGTGGGGCCAGAAGATGCAGGACGACAAGGACGACGGCGCCAAGTGGCTGATCAGCCAGGGCATCGCCGCGCCTGACCGCATCGCCATGCACGGCTACTCCTACGGCGGCTACTCGGCCATGGCGGCCGCGGTGCGGCCCAACGGCATCTACCAATGCGCCGTCGCCGGCGCCGGCGTGGCCTCGATCGAGAAGTTCCGCGAGATCGTGAACCAGAGCCGGATCCTGCGCGAACTGCAGCGGCCGACCATCAACGGCCTGTCGCCGTTCGAGAAGGCCTCGACGGTCTCGATCCCGATCTTCCTCTACCACGGGGACCGGGACGTGACGGTGCCGATCAGCGAGTCGGAGCGCTTCGTCTCGATCCTGAAGTCGACCGGCAAGCCGTACCGCTACCTGGCGATCAAGGACATGGGTCACCAGTACAACCGCTGGGAAGTCGGCCAGGCGGCCGAGGTCCTGACGGCCATCGACTCCTACCTGACCACCGAATGCGGCCCGGGCGGCCTCTAGGCCACACCCGCTTCAATGCAGACGAGGAGGGCGCGGGACCGCAGGGTTCCGCGCCCTTTCTCGTTCAGCCGGCGGTGTTGACGGTTCGTCCGAACTGCCCGGAGCGGAACGTCACCAGCCGCTCGCGGAAGTTCAGCTCGATCGAGTCGAAATGGCGCATGACGTCCACCCCGATCAGCAGGGCCGGCCGGTCATCCAGATCCCAGATCCGGAAGGTGTGCAGGTCGGCGAACACGCAGGTCATGTTGCCCAGCCGCACGCCGCCCAGCCGCAGCGGCGGGATGGTCGACAGTTCGCCCGCCGCGATCTGGCCCGTGGCGCTGACCAGCTCGACCCGCGGCAGACGGTCGTTGAGCAGGCCCGGCCCCTGGAGCGCGTTGCGCAGCGCCATGTTGCCGACGGTGTTCTCGGCTCCGGAGTCGAGGAAGGCCGTCAGCTTCACCCCGCCGATCTCGGCGTCGACGATGGTCAGCTGGCCGAAGCGGTGGCGGGCGGGGACAGTGACGACATCGCCGGCGTCTCCGTCCCGGGCGCTGCGGTCCTGGGCCGTGCGGGCCACAGCCACCGGCGCGGCGCCGGGAAACAAGGAGAAGGTCTGGTCACGGAAGTTGAGCACAGCCCGGCGATGGGCCAGGACGTCGACGCCCAGCAGGCCGTCGGCGCCGAGGTAGCGGCCGTCGAGCACCGGCATCCGCACGCGCCGCGACAACAGGCCGCCGACCGCCAGGCTCCGGACCAGCACCGTGGGCGAGGGCATGACGCCGGCGATGCCGTGGACCAGCGCCTCCCCCGTGGTCGGCAGGCCGATCGCGGTCGCCGCCTCGGTCGAAAGAACCGAGCGGTTGGCCCCGGTGTCGACCACGAAGCGATGAGGCCCCGTCTCGTCGATGGTGACGTCGACCAGCATCCGGCGGACGGCGTCGAAGCCGGCCCGCACCGCGCCGCCGGGCTCCCCTGCCCCGTCCGCCGGCAGGGTCGGGGCGGGCGGCAGCAGGCCGGACTGCAGGTTGACCTGCACCAGGGACGGCTCGAGCCCGGCGGCGCAGCCCGCCAGAGGCGCGGCGATCAGGCCGCCGAGCACGGCGCGTCTGCTTGACCCGTGGTTCATCACGCCCCCTGTCGGCCGGCGACCGGCGCGGCTCAGGACGCCAGAGGACCGCGCCCGGCGGCCCGGCGCAAGAGGCGGGGCGTGACGACGGCCAACACGGTTGCATCCCCGGCCTGGCGTCCGTAGCGATAGGGGACATTCTTCACGGAGACGCGTCTTGGCCTTCGCCGTCATTCAGAGCCGGCCCGACACCCTGAACCCGCAGGTTCGCCGCTTCGCCCAGGCGCCGCTGCAGCAGACGGCCTTCCTCAACAGTGTGCCCAAGTGCGGCACCCACCTGCTGCGCAACATCGTGCGGATGTTCGTGCCGGTCGAGCGCCACTACGATCGCGAGTTCATCCAGCTGCAGAACCTGGAACAGCACCAGGTGGCGCTCGACCCCCGGGCGCCGGCCTTCAGCGTCGGCCACCTGATCTATGCCGACATGGCGGCCCTGGCCACGCGCCACGCCCGGCATGTGGTGCTGGTGCGCGACCCCTACGACTATGTGCTGTCGCGGGCCCGGTTCGTGTTCTCCGAAGAGTTCAAACACCCGATGCTCGAGCCCCTGAAGGCCTCGGCCAGCGTCGAGCAGGTGATCAACTTCATGATCTTCGGCGTGCCCGCCAAGGGACCGGCGCTGCGCGACGTCTTCACCTTCAACGCGGTCGCCTGGATGCACACCGGGGCTCAGATCGTGCGCTACGAGGACATCGTGGCGGCGCTGAAGACCCTCGACACGCCGGAATCGGAGACGTTCTTCCGCGATCTGCTGGGCAAGTTCGGCATCGCCCTGCCCCAGGACTGGCGGGAGCGGGTGCGGATCGGGTCGGCGCGGGAGCACAGCGCCACCGACAGCGGCAAGCTGTCCGGCGTGCCCGACTTCCCAAGGAGCCTGACCGACGGCCAGAAGGCCCTGGTCGAGTTCGCCGCGCCGGGCCTGCGGAGCCTCCTCGGCTACAGCTGAGGCGGGCGGGGCCATCAGGGGCTCGCGGCCTGGTCAGAAGGGGCTTCGACACGCGCTCTTCGAGCGCCGCTCGGCATGACGTGTCCGGGTGGCTTTCCGAAGACGTCATCCTGAGCAGCCGCGCAGCGACGTGTCGAAGGACGCAAGGTGCTCAACACGCCGCCTTCACGCGACGTGCGCGGGGATGAGGGCGGCCGACACTGATCATCGACCAAACGAAAAAGGGCGGCGGAGCTTTCGCTCCGCCGCCCGATTTTCTTCGATCAGACCGACGCTTTAGAAGCGCAGCTTGATCTGGCCGAACACGCGGCGACCGACGACGTCGTAGGTGGACGGATCGGTGCCCGACTGGACGTTCGGGTTGTAGGTTTGCGGCTCCTGGTCGGCGACGTTGTTGACGCCGAGCTTGAAGGCCACGTTGTCCGTCATGGCCCAATCGGCCGAGACGTCCCAGTACCAGGTCGAGTCCGGGCTGGTGAACTTCTCACCCGGGAACTCGATGGCCAGACGGTTGGTCATCTCGCCGATGTAACGGCCACGGGCGTTGAAGGTGAAGTCCCCGATCATCCAGGCGGCGTTGACCGTGGTCTTCCACTCCGGATAGCTCGTGCCGAGGCCCGAGCCGAAGTAGGAGGCCGAACCCTTGAAGTCCAGCTCGACGGAACCTTCAAACGGATCCTTTTGCTTGAACTCGATCAGGTAGCTGGTGAGGACGTTCAGTCGGACCGACCCGAAGTTGTCCAGGCCGAGCCATTCCATGTCGAAGCCGTAGTCGAACTGGAGGTCGATGCCCGAGGCCTTCTGGTGGCCGTCGTTGTTGCCGGCGAAGACGCCGTCGGCGGCAGCCGGGTTGTAGATCCACAGGATGTCGCCGCCGGTCCGCAGGATGCCCTGACAGGCCGAGGTCGTGTTCGTGTAGGTCGGGTTGGTGCCGTAGTAGTTGAAGCAGGCCGCCGTGATCTGGTTCGGGGTCGGCGTCAGGATGGCGTCGTCGATCTGGATGTTCCAGTAGTCGACGGTGCCGCGCAGACGGCTCAGCCACTGGCTCTCGAACGGCGAGCTCCAGGCGAAGCCGGCGGTGAAGGTCTTGCCCTGTTCCGGCTCAAGCGCCGTGTTGCCGCCGACGTCGACGCCGATCTGCGAGCCCGGGAGCTGCACATAGGCGTCGATGGCCGAGGCGGCGACGCCGAGGAAGTTGCCCGGCAGCAGGCAGAGCGCGCGGACCTGGGCGGCGTTGGCGCCCGAACGGGCGGCGGTGCCGACCGAGCAGGGGTCGAAGTACTGCGGCGCGCTGCCGCCCGAGGCGAACAGTTCACCGAAGTTCGGCTCACGCACCGAGCGCTGGTAGGAGGCGCGGAAACGCAGCTCGTCGACAACGGCCCAGTTCAGTTCGATCTTGTAGGAGGGCGAACCACGCGAAGCGCGCGAGGCGCCGGTGATGCGGTCCTCGAACTCCGACCAGCTGTAGCGGTAACCGAGCGACAGATCGATGCTCTGGGCGAACGGGGCGTCCTTGACCAGCGGGATCAGCGCTTCCGCGAAGATGTCGGTGAAGGAGTTGGTGCCCGAGTCGGGGCTCTGGGTGTTGAAGCCCGAGATCGGGCCGGAGGCCGCGCCCGGATCGAAGGAGTATTCGAAGCCGCGGAATTCGGCGCCGAACACCACCGAGGCCGTGCCGGCCGGCAGTTCGTAGACCGGGCCGGTGATGTAGGCCTGGGCGATCTGCTGAACCATTTCGGTCGACAGGGTGGTCGACACTTCAAGGTACTCGCGGCATTCGGCCGAGATCGGCTGACGACCGAAGATGTTGAAGCCGCCGGCGCAGATGCTGACGCCGCCGTCGGCCGCTTCGAGCATGCCCTGCAGACGCTGGGTGTTCAGGTTGCCGGTCTGGGTCTGGTCGATCTCCGTACGGCCTTCCGACACGTAGGCTTCGAGTTCCCAGCCCGAGTCGCCGAGCGGCGCACGGACGCCGGCCATGAACTGGACGACGGTGTTTTCGTAGACCGACTGACGCAGGCCGAGGTCCAGGGTGCGCTGGCGCATCTTGAACGGTTCGGTCGCGCCCGAGCCGACCAGGGCCACGTCATCGCCGGTACGGCTGTTCAGCAGGGTCAGCAGGTCAGCCGGGATGAAGGGGTTGGTGACCGGAACGACGATTTCCTGGCTGATGTTCGAGCCCGGCGTAACCAGGGCCGACACAACGTCCTGCGTACGCGCGGTGCTGGCGTTGCGGGTGTTGACGGTCGGGAACGGCGTCGGGGCCAGAGCGGTCGTCGAGTTGTACTCGGTCCAGCCGACCTGGCTGAAGAACTCGATGCCGTTGTCCAGCTCGTAGTTGAGCTTGGACAGGAACGAGTAGCGGTCCATCGGCAGCGTGAGGATGTTCACGAAGTCGAAGTTGTAGACGTACAGGTCGGGGTAGAGGTTCTGGTTGACCGTACCGTCGATCGCGCCGCGGTAGTTCTGCGCGTCGTACTGGGTGTTGTTATAGATGCCGGTGAAGAACAGCGAGCCGTCGACGTTGACACCCAGGGTGCCAGACTGCGAACGGACGCGGCCGTTGGTGCTGCCGGCCGGGGTGTTCGGGCCGTTCGGGCCGGTAATGCCGTAGCCAGCGAACAGGGCGTCAACGGCAGCTTCGGTCGGGGCGTTCGTGCTCGACCAGCGGATCATGCCGTCCGGGTTGAACGAGGTCGTCGAGGTGGCGTTCTGCGAGAACGGACGCTGCGACTTGATCATGCCCTCGCGCGAGGAGCGGTCGAACGCCAGGACGGCGTTGCCCTTGCCGTCGGCGAAGTTGCCGCCGAGCACGGCCGAGAACTGGTATTCTTCCGCGTCCCAGTACTCGCTGCTGTTCGAGTAGCTGGCGCGAACGTCGAGGCCTTCGAAGTCCGTCTTCAGCTTCAGGTTCACCGCGCCGGCGATGGCGTCGGCGCCGTAGGTGGCGCCCGCGCCGCCGGTGATGACTTCAACCGAGTCGACCAGGGCTTGCGGGATGGTGTTCAGGTCGACCGTCAGGCTGTTGGCCGACACCATCGGGCGACGACCGTCGACCAGAACGATGTTGCGGTTGGCGCCGAAGCCGCGAAGGTCGACGTTCGACTGGCCGCCGTTGCCGGGGTTGTTCGAGGTCGTCGTGCCCGCCGGGTTAACCTGCGGCAGGGTGTTGAGGTAGGTGTCGAGCGTGACGTCGGCGTTGGCGACGATCTGCTCGCCGGTCACCGTGGCGATCGGGCTGTTGGCGACGTAGTCCTGGCGCGCGATCCGCGAGCCGGTGACGACGACGGCCTCAACTTCGGTCGTGTCCTCCTGCGCGAGCGCGGGAGTCGCCGCAGCGAAAGCGGCCAGGGCCGTTCCGCAAATCATGGTGGACGCCAGCAGGCGGCCGCGCGTGGTGTGGAGCTTCAAGATAATTCCCTCCGGATCAGCGCCGCCCGGGTCTCGGACGCGCCCCCTCAAGTCTGGACGAATGGCTTCGAGCGCACAGGACGCCCGGCTAGGGACGATCCTTGCCCCCGCCCCGCACACCGGTCAACGACCATTGCATTTGCGTAATGAGAACGACGCCAGAATGTCGCACTTTGGCAACAGCGTGTTCAGGGCGGGGCAATTGAGGCGCCGCATTGCCCGCGAAAAGGCCAAGCGCGGCAAGGCCCGGGCGCGGATTCGCCCGTCCCGGGAAGAATGCGTCCGGAAGGCGCCCTATTTGACGCAGAGCCAGCGCGTGCGGTGGTGGTCGACGAGGTTGTCGACCCAGCCCGTGATCCTCGGGTTGACCAGATTCTTGGTGATGTAGAAGTAGACCGGCGCGATCGGCGCATCCTCGAGCATCAGGTGCTCGGCCTCGGCCATGTAGTTCGCCCGCTTCGCCGGGTCGGGCTCGCGATCGGCCTTCTCCATCAAGGCGTCGAAGGCGGGGTTGTTGTAGTCGCCGTAGTTCTGCGGCCCGTACCAGGAGCGTTGCAGGTCCAGGAAGCTGGTGGCGTCATTGTAGTCGGCGACCCAGGCGGCGTCGGCCACCTGGAAGGCGCGGGCGCGGTAGTCGGCATAGGCGATCTGGGTTTCCTGCTGGGCCAGGGTGACCTTGACCCCGATCAGCTTCCAGTCGGCCTGGACGGCCGGCATGTAGAGCATCGGATCGGGCGAGTTGCGGTGCTTGATCTCGATCTCGAGCGGCTTGCCCGGGCCGTAGCCGGCCGCGGCCAGCAGCTTGCGCGCCTCGGCCTGACGGCGCTCCAGCGGCCAGTCGAACCAGTAGGGCGGCTTGACCGGACGGTAGTTGGCCACCCCCGGCGGCACCATGGTCAGGGCCGGGGTCTGGCCGCCCCGGAACAGCTTGTCGGTGATGAAGTCACGGTCGATCGACATGGCCAGCGCCTGGCGCACCCGGCGGTCGCGGAACGGCGGGTAGCCGGTCTTCGGCCCG
This sequence comes from Caulobacteraceae bacterium, assembly GCA_027487945.1. Taxonomy (GTDB): domain Bacteria; phylum Pseudomonadota; class Alphaproteobacteria; order Caulobacterales; family Caulobacteraceae; genus Caulobacter. The sequence continues at coordinate 25,070 of JAIYCQ010000024.1, read as the reverse complement.
TTGGCGAAGGCGATGTAGGTGACGCCCAGATAGGTGTTGGTCCGCACATAGCCCGGCATCTTGTCGCGCAGGAAGGCGATGCGGTTGGACTGCATGTCGGTGTTGAGGTCCAGCTCGCCGCTGGCGACGCGCCGCTCGGCCGAGATGGCGTCGGTGGTCGGGTAGTAGCGAACCTCGTCCACGCAGAGCTTGTCGGCCTCCCAGAAGCGCGTGTTGCGGGTGACCTTCACATAATCGCCCAGCTTCCAGTCCACGAGGACGTAGGGCCCGTTGCTGACCATCTTGCCGGGCTTGACCCAGGCCGGGCCCTCGCGCTCGACCACGTGTTTGGGCACCGGATAGAGGACGTGGTGCTTGGACAGCTCGGCCAGGTAGGCGGCCGGGTGGTTGAGCACGATCTCCAGCGTGCGGGCATCGACGGCCCGGACGGCGAGTGACTCGAGCGGCGCCTTGCCCTCGTTGATCGCCTGCGCGCCCTTGATCAGGAACAGGAGCGAGGCGTACTCCGAGGCCGTCCCGGGATCGAGTACGCGGCGAAGCGAGAAGACGAAGTCGTCGGCCGTGACCGGCACGCCGTCCGACCAGAACGATTCGCGCAGGTGGAACGTCCAGGTCAGGCCGTCGGCGCTGATGTCCCAGCGCTCCGCCACGCCCGGGATCGTCGAGCCGTCGGCGGCCGACTGGGTCAGGCCCATGAACATGTCGCTCTGGATCCGGTCTTCCCAGGTGCCGGTCGAGGTATGGGGATCCAGGGTCGCCGGCTCGGTGCCGTTACCGAACATCAGGCAGACCTTGCCCTCCGGGCACGGCGCCCTGGACGGACCCGACTGACCGCAGGCCGAGAGCGCCAGAACGGCGAGCGCCGAAAGGAAGACGTTGCGCATGAGCCGGGGCCCCTTTTGAATGGCGGTCTGTCGGTTCAGGGAGTCGCCCATGTCAACGCTCGTCCATGGCTACAAGTCGCGCCGGCTTCTGGCGTCCGCCGTCGGCCTGGCGCTGGTCTGCGCCGGAGCGGCCCTGGCGGCCGATGCCCCCAAGCCCCGCGCCGCGGCGCTGCAGGCGCTGGTCGAATGTCGCAAGGTCGCCGATCCGGCCCAGCGGCTGGGCTGCTATGACGCGGCGGCGGGCGGACTGGAAGCGGCCGAGGCGGCCGGCGACGTCGTCGTGGTCGATCGCGCCCAGGTCCAGGAGGCCCAGCGGGCCGCCTTCGGCTTCAACTTCCGCATGCCGGCCTTCCTGACCGGCGGCGGCGCGGCCGGCAGCGACGAGGCCAAACGCGGGGTGGTGCTCGAGACGCTCGAGACCACCGCCACCGAGGCGCGTCAGGTCAATGGCAAGTGGTACATCGTGCTGGCCGACGGCGCGATCTGGCGCCAGACCGACAACGAGCCGGTCAACAGCCCGGCGAAGGCCGGCTCGAAGATCACCATCAAGCGCGCCGCCATGGGCAGCTACTTCCTGAGCATCGACGGGCAACGGTCGATCCGGGCGAAACGCGACAACTGACCGGCAAACGGCCATCGTCACCGGTCCTTCGGGTCGAGCGCGTCCCGGAGGCCATCGCCGATGAAGTTGAACGCCATCAGGGTGATGATCATCGCCAGCGACGGGAAGATCAGCAGCCAGGGCGCGATTTCCATGTCCTGGGCGCCGGCCGAGATCAGCGTGCCCAGCGACGCCATCGGCGGCTGCACGCCCAGGCCCAGGAACGACAGGAAGCTCTCGGCGATGATGATCGCCGGGATGGTCAGGGTCACATAGACGACCACCGGCCCCAGCAGGTTGGGCACGATGTGCTTGAGGATGATCTGGCTGCCGGACAGCCCGGCGGCGCGGGCGGCCTCGACGAATTCCTTCTGCTTCAGGGACAGGGTCTGACCGCGCACGATCCGCGACATGGTCAGCCACTCGACCGCGCCGATGGCGAGGAAGATCAGGAAGATGTTCCGCCCGAAGGTGACCATCAGCAGGATCACGAAGAAGATGAAGGGCAGCGAGTAGAGGGTGTCGACGATGCGCATCATCACCTCGTCGACCCGGCCGCCGACATAGCCGGCGACGGCGCCCCACAGGACGCCGATCAGCAGCGACACGCTGGTCGCCACGACGCCGATGGCCAGGGAGACGCCGAGGCCTGCCACCAGCCGCGCCAGCAGGTCGCGGCCCAGGGCGTCGGCGCCCAGAACGTGTCCGCCCACGCCCGGGGCGGCCCAGACGTCCGGCTTGGTCACGGTGTCGTAGTGGAAGGGCACGACGAACGGTCCGACCACGGCGACCAGCACCATCAGGGCCAGCACGATCATGCCGGCCACGGCGGCCTTGTTCGACAGCAGGCGACGGCGGGCGTCGTCCCACAGGGAGCGGCCCTTGACGGCCTGCTTCAGGAGTTCGGCGCGTTGCGGCGAGCCGGGGATCATCTCGGCGATGCTCACGACAGCCTCACGCGGGGATCGAGCGCCGCATAGATCATGTCGGCGATCAGGTTGAGAACGAGGATCAGCAGGGCGTAGACGATGACCATGCCCATCACGACGGTGTAGTCGCGCTGCAGGGCGCTGATGACGAAGAACTTTCCAAGACCCGGCAGGTTGAAGATCTTCTCCACCACCAGCGAGCCGGTCAGCAGGCCGGCGGCGGCCGGGCCGAGGTAGCTGACCAGCGGCAGGATGGCGGCGCGCAGCGCGTGCTTGCGGACGATCAGGCTCTCAGGAAGGCCCCTGGACCGGGCCGTACGGATGTAGTTGGAGCGCAGCACCTCGATCATGCCGGCCCGGGTCAGGCGGGAGATGATGGCGATCTGCGGCAGGGCCAGGACGGTGATCGGCAGGATCAGGTTGGCCACCGCCCCGCCGTTCCAGCCCGCTGTCGGCACCCATCCCAGCTTGGAGGCGAAGACCAGCACCAGCAGCGGCGCGGTCACGAAGGTCGGGATACAGACCCCCAGGATGGCCACGCCCATGGTGACGTAGTCGGCGATCCGGTTCTGGCGCAGCGCGGCGATGACGCCGAGACTCATCCCGACCACCGCCGCCAGCAGGATCGAGACGCCGCCCAGGATCAGGCTGACCATGTAGTTCTCGCTCAGGATGTCGAGAACGGTCTTGTCGCGGTACTTCAGCGAGGGGCCGAAGTCGCCCTTCACCACCCCGGTCAGATAGTCGACGTACTGTTCGTGCAGGGGCTTATCCATGCCGAACTTGGCCATGACGACCGCCTCGATCTGCGGGCTGAGCTGGCGCTCGTTGACGAACGGGCTCCCCGGCGCGGCGCGCATCATGAAGAAGGCGACCGTGATCACCAGGAACAGGGTCGGTATCGCCACCAGCAGTCGGCGGAACAGGAAACGCAGCATGGGCGGCTCACTCGCGCGGACGGGGCCGCAAAGTCGGTTGCGAACCTTTCATCGGGTCCCGATGATGTCAACGAACCCCAAGCTGGATGAACCCGCGATGACCGACTTCCGCCGTGTGACCGATGATTTTTCGGTCAGCCCCCAGATCGACCTTTCGGATGTCGCCGCGGCTGCGGCTCAGGGCTTCACCCTGGTGATCAACAACCGGCCCGACGGCGAGCAGCCCGGCCAGCCGACGAGCGCCGAGATGGAGGCCGCCGCGAAGGCCGCCGGCCTCGACTACGTCCACATTCCGGTCGTCGGCTCACCCACCCCCGACCAGGTCGAGGCCAACCGTGTCGCCGTCGCCGGCGCGGACGGTCCGGTCCTGGCCTTCTGCCGCTCGGGCACCCGCTCGATCGTCACCTGGTCCATCGGCCAGGCGATGAGCGGCGAGCGCGGCCGCGGAGAGCTGACGGCGCTGGGCCGCGAGGCGGGGTACGACCTGTCGGGCGTGCTGGGCGGCTAGGTCACCCGCGGAAGCCACATTCCCATCATGGCGCCGACGATGCCGAGCCCCATGACCAGCGTCACCCCACCCACCATCCCCGCAGTGATCAGCTTGCCTGCCGTTCCGGCCCGCTGGGCGCGGAAGTAGATCTCCAGCACCGCAAGCGGAATGAGGTAGCAGCCGAAGGCGAGGAACCGGACGAACGGGCCGTCGAAGTCCTCGCCGATGCCGACCGGGCCCTGGTTGGCGAGCACCCAGGCCATCAGGCCCACACGGAAGAACCACACCCCGCTGACCAGCAGGAAGGCGCGCATCGCCCAGCGTCGATGCGCGTCGAACCGCTTCTGCAGGGCGAGGCGCCAGGCCATGGCCGCGCAGACGAGGATCAGGATTCCGTTCAGGCTGATGCCGATCTGCATCGCGAGCTCGCCGGCCCCGTCGCGCGTCCAGGTCAGGTACAGCCCGCCCAGGCTCGCGAGGATGGCCGTGACCATGTAGCTCCGCCCGTTCCAGCGGTGGAACGCCGGCCAGCGGCGGCGAATCGCCGGGATCAGCTGAAGCGGCCCCCCCAGGGTGACGACGGCGGCCAGCAGCAGGTGCAGAGCCAGGGTGAGGTTGCCGATCATGTCCCCTGCCCGCCACCCGCCGACCAGCACGTCGTTCCAGCGGCCATAGTCGCCGGCCATGGCCGACCGCCCGTAGAACAGGCCGATGTAGAGGACGAACGCCGCCTGCCCGGCCAGGGCCACTGAAAACCACAACACGCCGGCGGCCTTCAGAATGCGGTCGGCAAGCAGGGGGGACGGGTTTTGCCTGTCCAGAACGGCAGTCGTCATCACGGTCCTATCGGCAGCTCGGGGAATCCGCGACACTCGCGGGGGCGCCCTCTTCAAGTCGCGAGAGTTAGCGATCAAGCGCCTGCCCGGCCCATGACGCCGGCGATCAAAAACTTGGCTTTCGACGCCAGGAGACAGGAACGATGACGGCGCCCACGGTCTCGGCCGGCTATGCGGGGAACCTGATGCGCTTCGCGATATCGCGCGGCGCCGACCCGGTGGCGCTCGCTGAACAGTCGGGGATCGCTCCGGACGATCTCAATGATCCCGACGCCCGCGTCCCCTATGCCTGTTACATCGCGCTGATGCGGGCCGCGAAGGACCTCACCGGGGATCCGGCTCTGGCGCTGCATCTGGGGCAGGCGGGGGACCTGCGCGAGGTCTCTGTGGTAGGACTGATCTGTCACGCGGCCCCGACGATGGCGGCGGCGCTGGGCGAGTTGAACCGCTTCGGACGGCTGGTGGCGGAACTGGACATCCCTGGTCGCGAAGGTCGCTTCCAGGTCGAACCCCGCGACAACGGCCTGTGGATGATCGACACGCGACTGGACCCCGACAGCTTCCCGGAACTGACCGAGGAGACCTGGTCCCGCTTCGTCGCGGAATCGGCCCGGCACTTTCCGGACGCGGTCTTCGCCCGGGCGGTGCACGTCACTCACCCCGCACCCGCCTATGCAGAAGAATATGAGCGCGTCATGGGCGCCCCCGTCACCTACGGCAGCGACGTCAACGCCGTGATGATCGATCCGGCGTGGCTGAACCTGCAGCTGCACGCGCCCAACAGCTATGTCTTCGGCGTCCTCAGCAGTCACGCCCAGGCATTGCTGGACAGTCTCGAGAACGATGACGGCATCCGCCGCCGGGTCGAGCGCCTGCTGATACCGTCTCTCCACACCGGCGCGCCGGGCATGGACCAGGTCGCGGGTGAACTGGCGATGAGCCGCCAGACCCTGTACCGTCGCCTCAAGGCAGCCGGGATCGGTTACGAGGCCCTGGTCGACGACCTGCGCCGGCGCATGGCGATCCACTACCTCGACGGTCAAAAGGTGTCGGTCAGCGAGACCGCCTATCTCGTGGGCTTCTCTGACCCGGCCTCGTTTTCCCGTGCTTTCAAGCGATGGACGGGCTCGAGCCCGCGGGGCCGACGCGGCTGGACACCGCCCCTGCCGCCGGACCGGACAAAACCCTAGGTCCCGCCCAGAGTCGTCTGCGCCTGGACCCGGGCAGCGCCCATGGCGACGGGTTCGGGCTCGCAGCTGGCGAGGACGAGCTGGGCCGTCATCAGGCAGAGAAAGGCGAAGGCGAGCCTCTGGAACCGTTTTGAGACAAAGAGTGTGATGTCTTCGGCCATTCTGACCCCCTCGAAGCTGATTGAGGGTGCAGAGCGCAAGAAGCGCGCCGCGCGAAACGGGACAGCCGATCACACGCCGCTCACGGGCAAGTCGTTTGTGCGTGATCGAAATCGGACTAGTTAACACCGGTATTCGGCTGCGGGGGCGGCACAGGGACGATCAATGGCCGGCGCGTTCTGGACGTCCGATTTCGAGTTCGAACGCGGTCGCGTGAAGGTCCGGACAACCGGCGCCGACATCGCGCTGAACAGCGCCCTTGTCGCCGACACCCTCACCTGGCTCACCTACTATGCGCCGGTCAGGCTGAAAGGCCTGCTGGCGGCGGCGGGCCGCAATCGGCCGACGGTCTGGTTCGCGCCGCAGCGGCCCCGCCCCTGGTACCTGATCTGGCTCGCCGCCTGCTGGTCGGGCGTCCGCTTCGCCCGCTCGCCGGCCGAGGCCGACGCCGCCTTCTATTTCGAGGACTCGACCTTCGGCCAGCCGCCGGCCAGCAACCATGCGGTCCGCCTCAACTTCGACTGCCCGGACGTCTCGAAGACGCGGGTCGCCCAGGTGTTCGAGGCGGTGTTCGGATACGCGCTGACCATCGACCCGGCGACCCACGTCGGCCCGGCGGTCGAAAAGGGCGAGGCCAACGGCGCCCATGACGGTCGCGTGGTCCTGTGCCCGACCCCTGCCCTGCCGGGTCGCGTCTATCAGCGCGTCGTCGACAACGCCGACGGCGACCGGGTCGTCGACCTGCGGACGCCCTGCGTGGGCGGCGCCCCGGTCCTGACCTTCATCAAGCAGCGGCCCCTCGCCGACCGGTTCGCCAACTACAACACCACCGTCGCGCTGACCGCGCCCGACCGCGTCTTCAGCCCCGAGGAGCTGGACAGCATCGGACGCTTCTGCGCGGCGATGCGCCTCGACTGGGGCGGCCTGGACATCCTGCGGGACCGGGCGGACGGACGGCTCTACATCGTCGACGTCAACAAGACCGACATGCCGCCCCTGCGCCTGCCCTGGCTGGACAAGATGCGCGCCGTCGCCCGCCTGGGCGCCGCCCTCAACACCCTGATCAAGACCGCTTCAACAAGAGACAAGCCATGATCCCCTTCGTTCGGGACATCACGTTCGACTACGGGGCCTGTGACCGGCTGACCCCGCTGATCCGGCGCGTGGTGGCCAGGAATCCCGGCCCGTTCACCTTCCTGGGCACCGGGACCTACATCATCGGTTCCGGCGACTCCGTGGCGGTCATCGATCCCGGCCCGGACATGGACGACCATCTGCAGGCGATCCTGAAGGCCACGGAGGGTGAGCGGATCACCCACATCTTCATCACCCACAACCACCTGGACCACTCTCCGCTGGCCAGGCCGCTGCAGGCCCTGACCGGCGCGGTGACCTACGGCTGCCCGCTGACCGGAGCGCCGGGCGAGGACAGCGACATCCGCATGGAGGCCGGCGACGACCGCGCCTTCATCGCCGATGTCGCCGTCTGTGACGGCGGGACCTTCCAGGGGGACGGCTGGACCATCGAGGCGATCGCCACCCCCGGCCACACGAGCAACCACATCTGCTACGCGCTGCACGAGGAGAATGCGCTGTTCTCCGGCGACCACATCATGGGCTGGTCAACCACCGTGATCAGCCCGCCGGACGGCGACATGGGCGACTACTTCGACAGCCTCGACCGGATCAAGGCGCGCGGCTTCGCGACGCTCTGGCCGACCCATGGCCCGCCGATCACCGAGCCAGGACCGTTCGTGCAGGCCTACATCGACCACAGGCGCAATCGCGAGGCGCAGATCCTGGCCGCCATCGGCCAGGGCCTGACCCGGATCAAGGCGATGGTTCCGGTGCTCTACAAGGACGTGGATCCCCGCCTCCACCCGGCGGCGGCCCACTCGGTCCTCGCCCACACCCTGCATCTGGTCCGGGAAGGCCGGCTCAGCGCCGACGGACCTGCCGGCCTCGACAGCGAGTATGCGCTGACGGCCTGAAGCGCGGGCGGGGTTGCCGGACCCTAGCCGGGCAGGCCCGACAGCAGCTTGCCGATCTGGCGACAGTTGGCGCCCAGATCGCGGATCTCGCTGCGGCTGACCGACCGAACGTCGATGCGGGCGCCGGCGCCCTCGGGTTTCACCCGGATGACGATGTCCCGCTTGAGGCCGTAGAGCAGGCCGGTCGCGGTGGCTTCCAGCCGCCCTGCGGTCGGGTCCTCGTGAACCAGCGCCAGGCCGGCGGCCTGCACCGCCGCCCGCGCCGTGGCGTAGGCCTGCTGGGGCGACAGGCCCAGGACGGCCGGACGGGCATGCTCGCAGGTTTCCGCGTTGACCTCGGCCACCCGGCGACCGGCGTAGAAGCGCGAGCCGATCGGCAGGACAGGCTCGGCCTCGACGTAGTTGGCGGCCGCGCCCCGCACGGCCAGCATCGCCGGCGAGAACATCAGCGGGTCGGCCCAGTCCGTCGCCACATCGGCCAGCGGCGGCATCCGCGCCGCATAGGACTGGAAGGTGATCAGGGCGCCCCAGGTCGCGGCGGTGATGATCACCGCCAGGATGGCCTTGCCCCACAGCCGCGAGAAGCCGCCGAACATGGCGACCAGCAGGCCGAGCACACCGGTCAGACCGCCCACCAGGGCGACGGCCGGCGCCCAGCCGAGGGTCGGCGTGGCCCCGTTCTGCAGCATGGCCACGATGCCGATCTGCTGGTCCCATTGGCCCAGCTGCATGCCGGCGGCGCCGACCAGCACCATGATCGCCGGCGCAAGGGCCACGAGCAGCGCCAGGTTCAGATAGCCGTTCGCCCAGCCGGCGGGCCGGGCCTTGCCGGTCGCCTTGCTCTTGCCCTTGCCCTTGCCGCGCGTCTTGCCGGTCTCGGTGGCCGAAGCCAGCCAGAGGGGCGACTCCTCATAGGACGCCGGAGCATCGGCGTCCTTCGGCGCAGCGGCCGGCTTGTCCTTCAGGGTTTGCGGGAAGGCCAGGGAGGCGGCCTCCGCCGCGGCGGCGGCGGCCAGCGCCGCCCCCACGGGCGTCATGTCGGGCATGCCGGACAGCGGCGGCGGCACATCGCCGTCTGCCTCGTCGGAGGGCGACCAGGCGGTCGTCTCCTCCTCCGCGGCGGCGGGATCGGCGACCAGCACGGCCTCGGCGGGCTCGATCGGTTCGAACTCGGCGTCGATCACGCCGTCGGTCGGCGCGTGCGCGACCGGTTCTGCGGCCGGTTCGGCCGCCGCGGTGTTGGACAGGGTATCGGCTTGATGGAGCTCTTCGGCCCCGACGGCTGCCGTGCTCGTCGGGGCCTCAGATTTTCCCGACAGATCCTCGACCTCGACCGGTTCAGGCGCATGCAGCACCGGACTGGGCGCGGCCCGTTCGGCGATGGTGGCCGTCGCGGCGGCCGCCGCCAGGACCGGCGTCGCCGGCAGGACGTAGTCCTTCATCCGCTCGCGGATCAGCTTCTTGTCGATCTTGCCGGTGGCGCCCAGCGGGATGTCGTCGACGAAGGCGACGTCGTCGGGCATCCACCACTTGGCGATCTTGCCGACCAGGAACTGCAGCATCTCTTCCTTGGTCGCCGTCTCGCCGGGCTTCAGCTTGATCAGCAGCAGCGGGCGCTCGTCCCACTTCGGATGCAGCACACCGATCACCGCGGCGAGCTCGACCTTGGGGTGACCCATGGCGATGTTCTCGATGTCGATCGTGCTGATCCACTCGCCGCCGGACTTGATGACGTCCTTGGCGCGGTCGGTGATCTGCATGAAGCCTTCGGGATCGATCGTGGCGACGTCGCCCGTGTCGAAATAGCCCTGGTCGTCGAGGATCTTGCCGCCGGCGCCCTTGAAATACTCACGGACGACGAAGGGCCCCTTCACGAGCAGGTGGCCGAAGGTGCTGCCGTCGTGCGGCAGCTCGGTTCCGGCGTCGTCGGTCAGCTTGAGGTCGATGCCGAGCGGCGGACGGCCCTGCTTCAGCTTGTAGGCCATGCGCTCGTCGTAGGAGAGGCCGGCGACCCGGGCGTTGGGCGAACCCAGGGTGCCCAGGGGCGAGGTCTCGGTCATGCCCCAGGCGTGGAGCACGTCGACGCCGTAGCGGTCATGGAAGCCGCGGATGATGCTCTCGGGACAGGCCGAGCCGCCGATCACGACCTTCTTGAGCGTGGTCAGCTTGCCGTGGGTGGAATCCAGGTGCTGGAGCAGCATCTGCCAGACAGTCGGCACTGCGGCGGAGAAGGTGACGCCTTCGGTCTCGAGCAGCTCATGGATCGAGGCGCCGTCCATCTTCGCGCCCGGCATGACCAGCTTGGCGCCGGTTCCGGGACCCGCGAAAGCGATCCCCCAGGCGTTGGCGTGGAACATCGGCACCACGGGCAGAACCGTGTCCGTCGCCGAGACGCCCAGCACATCGGCCTGCAGGCCGACGAGGGTGTGAAGGTAGTTGGAGCGGTGCGAATAGAGGACGCCCTTGGGATCGCCCGTCGTGCCGGAGGTGTAGCAGAGGCCGGCGGCGGTGTTCTCGTCAAAGCCGCCCCAGGCGCAGTCGGCGCCGTTGCCGTCGATCAGGGTCTCGAAGGTATGGGCGCCCTGCCACTTCATGGTCGGCACGCCCTTGATCTGGAAGGGCGGCATGTGGGTCTTGTCGGTCATGATGACGACGTGTTCGACCGACGGGCAGTTGGCGAGGATCGCCTCGAGGATCGGGACGAAGGTCAGGTCGACGAAGATGATGCGGTCTTCGGCGTGGTTGATGATCCAGGCGATCTGCTCGGGATGCAGGCGCGGGTTCAGGGTATGGCAGACCGCCCCGATCCCCATGATCGCGTACCAGGCCTCCATGTGCCGGCCGCTGTTCCAGGCCAGGGTGGCGACCCGGTCGCCGACGCGCACGCCCATGCCGATCAGGGCGTTGGACAGCCGCTTGGCGCGGTCGTGGATCTGGCCGTAGGTGGTCCGGACGATCGGTCCCTCGACCGAGCGCGTGACGACCTCCCGATCCCCGTGCCAGCGCTTGGCGTGGTCCAGGATCGTATCGACCGTGAGCGCCGAGTGCTGCATCAGGCCTTGCATGAACGTCGCCTTCCCCTTGTTTTCGTTGCGGCGCCGACCCTAGCAGCGTCCCGCCGCGAAGCACAACGCGGCGCGCGCCAAGCGCGAACCGAACGCCGCCGCAGTGCGCGGCGCGTGTCGACGAACCGCCGGTGGTCGGTCATAAGCCGCCCCCATGACCGAAGATCGTTCCACGGCGCCCGCCGCCCCCCTGCTGATCGCCGTCGCCGGCGGGTCGGGCTCGGGCAAGAGCACCCTGGCGACCGCCCTGCGCGATCGGCTTCCGGCCGGGGTCGTCACCCTGCTGATCGAGGACGCCTACTACGGCGACTGGGGCGGCCGGCCGGGCTTCGACGCGGCGACCTTCGACTTCGATGACATCGCGGCCAAGGATCATGACCTGCTGGCCGAGCACCTGCGGGCGTTGAAGGCCGGTCAGGTCGTCGAGGGGCCGGTCTACTGCTTCTCGACCCACAGGCGGAAGCCGGAGACGGAACGGCTCGCGCCCGGCGCCGTGATCGTCGTCGAAGGGGCGCACCTGCTGTGCACGCCGGCGCTGGCGGCGGTGTTCGACCTGCGGGTCTTCGTCGACACCCCGGCCGACGTCCGGTTCATCCGTCGTCTGATCCGGGACCAGCGCGAGCGCGACAGGACGGCGGATTCGGTGATCAGCCAGTACCTCGCCACCGTGCGGCCGGCGCATGAGCGGCTGATCGAGCCGTCACGCACCCACGCCGATCTCGTCATCGCCGATGCGCGCGGCGCTGTGGTTCCGGACGATCCGGCGGAACTGGACAGACTGCTGGCGCCGCTGCTCGATCACCCTCGTCTGCGGGACCTGGTCGAACGGCTTTAGGGGAACAGCCGACGGGTGCCCCAGCCGGCGCCCTGCCGCTCGAACACCAGCCGCTCGTGCAGCCGGAACGGCCGGTCCCGCCAGAACTCGAAGCTGACCGGCGCGACCCGGAAGCCGGACCAGTGCGGCGGCCGGGGCACCTTGCCGAGACCGAAGCGCAGCCCGATCTCGGCCAGCCGCTTCTCGAGCGCGAACCGGTCGGGCAGCGTCCGCGACTGTTCCGACGCCCAGGCGCCCAGCTGGCTGGGGCGGGCCCGGGTGGCGAAATAGGCGTCGGCCTCGGCGTCGCTGACCGGGGTGACATCGCCGCGGATCCGCACCTGCCGCCGCAGCGACTTCCAGTGGAACAGCAGCGCCGCCCGGGGATGACCGGCCAGTTCCCGGCCCTTGGCGCTCTCCAGGTTGGTGAAGAAGACAAAGCCGTCGGTGTCGAACCCCTTGAGCAGGACCATCCGCACATCCGGTATGCCGTCGGCGTCGACCGTGGCCAGGGCCATGGCGTTGCCGTCGTTCGGTTCGGAGGCGTTGGCCGCCTGCAGCCAGGTCCCGAACAGCTCGAACGGGTCGGCTTCCGGCAGCAGCGGCAGCGGCTCGGCCGCCGTTACCTGCCTGACGTAGTCGTCCTCGCTCGGCGAGGCGGGGATCAGATCGTCCTTGTCGCTCATGAGGGCCCATATAGCGCGCGACCGCCCCGGTGGCAGGCTTAACTGGCCGTTGACCCTGATTCGTCACCTTCCCGCCTATGAGCGAAGGGGCGATGATCGATCTGGCGGCCGCGCGGCGCCGCCTGGGGGTAAAGCCCGGCGCCGACGCCGGCGCGCTGACCGCGGCCTTCCGCGAGGCGGCGCTGCGCACCCACCCCGATCGCGACGGCGGCGACGCCCGGGCGTTCCGCGAGGTGCTGGAGGCCTACCGGCTGCTGCGCGAGGCGCCGCCGGAGCCGATCGCCTTCATCCCCGCCCCTGCGGCCGCCACGGCGCGATCTCGCGATCTGGAGGTTTCGCCGGCGGTGGCCCTGAACGGCGGCGAGGCGTTCGTCGACACCGGCGACGGCCGCCGGCTGAAGCTCAAGCTGGAGCCCGGGCTGCGGACCGGCCAGCACGTCCGGGCCGGCGGCGAGGTGTTCGCCGTCACCATCCGTGGGCCGGGCGCCACCGTGCGTGGCGACGATCTCTGGGTCACGATCGACGTCGAGGCCGGTGTCCTGGCCGACGGCGGCCGGGTCACCGTCGAGACCCCGGTGGGCCCGCGCACGCTTTGGATCAGCCGCAAGGCTGCCGACCGCAAGCTCGTCCGCCTGCCCGGCGAGGGATTGCCGGCCACGGCGACACGGCGGCAGGGCGACCTGTTCGTGCGGCTGGCGCCGGGGCCGGACCGGGCCGAGAGCGCCGCAAAGACACTTCTGCGTCGCTTCGCCGCCGCCTGGGCGGCGTGACTTTGTGACCAGCGCCGCTTTCGGCTAGAAGCCCCGGGTCATGTCTCACAACAGCTTCGGCCACCTTTTCCGCGTCACCACCTGGGGCGAAAGCCACGGGCCCGCCCTGGGCTGCGTCGTCGACGGCTGCCCGCCCGGCCTGAAGCTGTCCGCCGAGGACATCCAGGTCTGGCTCGACCAGCGCCGGCCGGGCCAGGGCCGGTTCGTCACCCAGCGTCAGGAGCCGGACGCGGTGCGCATCCTGTCGGGCGTCTTCTCCGACGACCGTACGGACGGGCAGGTCACCACCGGGACCCCGATCTCGCTGATGATCGACAATGTCGACCAGCGGTCGAAGGACTACTCCGAGATCGCCCGCGCCTTCCGTCCGGGCCACGCCGACTGGCCCTACTTCGCCAAGTACGGGGTTCGCGACTATCGCGGCGGGGGCCGGTCCTCTGCGCGCGAGACCGCCGCCCGGGTCGCGGCCGGCGCCATAGCCCGCAAGATCCTCGCCGGGGTCACCGTCCGCGCCGCCCTGGTGCAGATCGGCCCGCACGCCGTCGACCGCGACCGCTGGGACTGGGACCAGGTCGGACAGAATGCCTTCTGGTGCCCGGACGCGGCGACGACGCCCGTCTGGGAGGCCCACCTCGAGAAGATCCGCAAGGCCGGATCCTCGACCGGCGCGGTGGTCGAGGTCGAGGCCATCGGCGTGCCGGCCGGCTGGGGCGCGCCCCTCTACGCCAAGCTCGACGCAGAGCTGGCCGCCGCCCTGATGTCGATCAACGCCGCCAAGGGCGTCGAGATCGGCGCGGGCTTCGAGTCAGCGGCGCTGACCGGCGAGGAGAATGCCGACCAGATGCGGATGGGCAACGAGGGCCCGGTCTTCCAGTCGAACAAGGCCGGCGGCATCCTCGGCGGACTGTCGACGGGACAGCCGGTCGTGGCGCGGGTCGCGTTCAAGCCGACCTCCTCCATCCTGACCCCGCGCGAGACGGTGACCGAGGACGGCCAGGAGGTCGAGCTCCGCACCAGGGGCCGTCACGACCCCTGTGTCGGAATCCGCGCCGTGCCCGTCGTCGAGGCGATGACCGCCTGTGTCCTGGCCGACGCCTTCCTGCGCCATCGCGGGCAGACGGGCGGCGGGGCGTTCCTGCCTGGAGCACAGGGTCGAACATAGGTTTTCACCCCCGGCTTCTGCGTTGACGAACAAGGACTTGCCCCTCTATCACCCCGCCCGGGGGACAAGGGAGGGATTGTGCGGTTCGAGCTGCTCAAGATCCTGCTGGTTGACGACAATCCGCACATGCGAATGCTGCTGATGGAGATCCTGCGCGCCATCGGCGTGACGGAAGTCTATGAGGCGGCGGACGGCGCCCAGGCCTTGCAGGTCATGCGGGCCCGCCCGGTCGACATCGTGATGACCGACCTGGCCATGGAGCCGCTCGACGGCATCGACCTTCTGCGCCTGCTGCGCAACTCGCCCGACAGTCCCGACCCCCTGTGCCCGGTCATCATGATTACCGGGCACACGACCCAGAAGCGGGTGGCCGAGGCGCGGGACGCCGGGGTCAACGAGTTCCTCGCCAAGCCGGTGACGGCGCGCGGGATCATCGACCGCATCACCCGCATCATCCAGACTCCGCGTCCCTATGTGAAGGCTGACGGCTATTTCGGACCGGATCGTCGGCGGCGCGCCGATCCCGGCCACAGCGGTCCCTGGCGCCGCAGCATGGACGCACGCGCCTGACGACCGGCGCCCGCGCCTTTCCTTCGTCACGGCGTCACGGTAGCCAGAGGGGGCTGTTCGCCCGGAGACGCCCCTTGTCCTTGCGCCGTATCGCCCTCGCCGGTGCCCTGATCGTGGCTCTGCCGGGACTTCAGGGTTGTCTCGCGGTGGCCGCGGGCGGCGCGGCCGTCGACATGGCCGGCGCGGTCGTCGGAACCACGGCCAAGGTCGGCGGCGCGGTTATCGGCGCCGCCATCCCCGACGGCGACGTCGACTGCTCGAAGAAGAAGAACCGGAAGAAGAAGGCCTGCCGGGACTAGCGACCGCCTCAGAGGCTGAGAGCGCAGCTCTCGTTGATCGTCGGGCGCGACACCACGATGCGGGACAGGCCCGGAAACTCGGGTCGGAGCTTTTCCACGAAATAGAGGCAGAGACGCTCCAGCGTCGGCGTCTCCAGACCCGGGCGGTCGTTGAGCAGCCCGTGGTCGAGCTCGCCGGCCACGCGCTTCAGCGCGCCGTCGAGCTGGTCGAGGTCGGTCACCCAGCCGGCCGGCGCCGCCGGACCGCGCACGGTGGCCTCCACACGGAAAGAGTGGCCGTGCAGCCGGCGATAGCGATGATCGGCCGGGCCCTGTTCGATATAGTGGGCCGCGTCGAAGGCGGCGGCCTTCGTGATCTCGAAGATGGGGTCAGTCATGGTCTCTGGAACTTGCGGGGCCTGGGAGGCTTTCGGACCGCATCGGCAAACCGGCGTGGTCCGTATCCATCAGGGCAGGCCCAGATACTTGTGTGTCTGGACGCTTAAACGCCAACGCGGGTGGGAAAGGCAATAGGCGACCGCTGCGGCGGTGTTGGCCGACTGGTCGGCGCTGTCCATCGGCTGCAGGAAGAAGCGCTCGAAATCGAGGCCCTCGAATCGCGCCGGATCGACCCCGGACTGCGGATAGACGAGCTTCAGCTCCTGTCCCCGGGTCTGGACCACGGTCGCATTGGCCTTGGGACTGACGCAGATCCAGTCGATGCCGTCCGGCGCCGCGATGGTGCCGTTGGTCTCGACCGCGATCATGAATCCCAGGGCGTGCAGGGCGTCGATCAGCGGGGGGTCCAGCTGCAGCAGCGGTTCGCCGCCGGTGCAGACGACCAGCTTGTCGGACTGCGGCCCGGTCCAGGCGGCGTCGACGGCGGCCGCCAGCAGCGCGGGCGTGGCGAACTTGCCGCCGCCCGCGCCGTCGACCCCGACGAAGTCGGTGTCGCAGAAGGTGCAGATGGCGGACGCCCGGTCCTGCTCGCGCCCGCTCCACAGATTGCAGCCGGCGAACCGGCAGAACACGGCTGCCTTGCCGGCCTGGCCGCCCTCGCCCTGCAGGGTCAGGAAGATCTCCTTGACGCTGTAGGTCATGCCGCCAGATCCGGCCGGCCCGCGGCGTCCCACTCCGCGTACCCGGCGGCGCGGAGGTCGCAGGCCGGACAGTCGCCGCAGCCGTGACCCCAGGGCTGCAGCTCGCCGCGGTCGCCGCGATAGCAGGTGTGGGTGTCGGCGATGGTGATGTCGACCAGCGTCTCGCCGCCGAGGCGGCGGGCCAGCGCCCAGGTCTGGGCCTTGGTCAGCCACATCAGCGGCGTCTCGATGCGGAACGTCCGGTCCATCCCCAGATTGAGCGCCGTCTGCAGCGCGTCCAGCGTGTCCCGCCGGCAGTCCGGATAGCCGGAGAAGTCGGTCTCGCACATGCCGCCGACCAGGGCGGCGAGGCCGCGACGGTCGGCCAGGGCGGCGGCATAGGTCAGGAAGACGAGGTTCCGGCCCGGCACGAAGGTCGAGGGCAGCCCGCGCGCCGTCATCTCGATCTCGCGGTCGGCGGTCAGCGCCGACTGCGCCACGGCGCCGAAGCCCCGGATGTCGAGCACATGGTCCTCGCCCAGCCGACCGGCCCAGGCCGGGAAGCGGTCGATCATCGCCGCCCGGACCGCCTGCCGCGCGTCCATCTCCACGATATGCCGCTGGCCATAGTCGAACCCCACCGTCTCGACACGATCGTAGCGGTCAAGGGCCCAGGCGAGGCAGGCGGTCGAATCCTGGCCGCCGGAGAAGAGGACGAGGGCTCCGTCAGCGGACAATTCGGCGGGGGTCATGCTGGCGGGGTCCGCTACGCTTCGGAGGGGGAGTGGAGAGGGTTGCTACTACACCAGACGCTGACGCAGCGAAATGCGGGCGACTCGGCGCAATCCCTTGGGGCGCCTGTATTTGCGGCATGGGCTCTCCTGCGGGGCGAAGAAGTCGTTTCCCATGCGTAAGCAAACGAAGCAGACCGGCCACAGAAGGTGAAAAGCCGTAACCTATCAACGTTCACTTACCAGCGAGCAGTTGACAGTGCCCCGCGCCGCGTATGCAATTCACGGAAGCTGCGGGGGGATGTGTCACGCACCCCGGCGGCAAATATCGCGTGACACTGAGGAAACACAGAGACGCCGCCAAACCCCCGAGAAGGGGTCGCGCCGTCCGGGGAGGGTTACAGATGACAGGATCTCTGCGCCTGCGGAGCCTACTTGCCGCTAGCGTTTCACTGGCCGCCGTTACGGCCATTGCAGCGCCCGCTTTCGCCCAGGATACGACCGTCGGCGAGATCGTCGTCACCGCCCAGAAGCGGGAAGAGGCGATCCAGGACGTTCCGATCGCGGTTTCGGCGTTCAGCCAGGACTCGCTTGAAAAGGCGAAGATCGACGGGGGGCCGAACCTGGTCCTCGCGATCCCGAACGTGAACTTCTCCAAGGGGAACTTCACCGGCTACAACTTCCAGATCCGCGGCGTCGGCGCCAAGCTGGTCGCGGGTTCCGGCGACGCCGGCACCGGCATCCACCTGAACAACGCTCCGCTCACCGCGAACAACCTGTTCGAAGCCGAGTTCTTCGACGTCGAGCGCGTGGAAGTGCTGCGCGGCCCGCAGGGCACGCTGTACGGCCGCAACGCCACCGGCGGCGTGGTCAACCTGATCACCGCCAAGCCGATCGACGACTTCGAGGCGCTGATCCGCGGCGAAGTGGGCAACTACAACGCCCGCAAGCTGCGCGGCGTGATCAACATCCCGCTGGGCGACATGTTCGCGGTGCGCGCCGCCGGCGCGATGCTGACGCGTGACGGCTACGGGGAAAACCTCACCACCGGCAACGACGTCGACGACCGCGACCTGTGGAACAGCCGCATCACCGCGGCCTTCCGCCCGAGCGACACCTTCGAGATGTCGTTCATGTGGGACCACTTCGAGGAAGACGACACCCGTTCGCGGATCGGCAAGCAGCTCTGCACCAAGGCGGTCGTTCCGACCACCATCGGCGGCCAGGCCTTCTCGGCCAACCCGGTGGTCGCGAGCATCCAGCGGGGCTTCTTCAGCACCGGCTGCGCCCCGACGACGCTGGACGATCCCAATATCCTCGGCACGCCCGACAGCCGCGGCACCCTGGGCGGTCTGTTCGGCACCCTGTTCGGCTTCACGACCGGCGACCAGTTCGCCGGCCAGATGCAGGACCCGGACATCCGGAACATCCAGTCGAGCTTCGACCCGGTCTACCAGGCCGAAACCGACATCTACCAGTTCAACATCCAGTGGGATCTCAGCGACGAGCTGCAGCTGACCGCTCTGACCGGCTTCAGCAAGAACTCGCTGTTCACCCGTCAGGACTACAACCGGATCGTCCCGAACGCGAACTTCAACACCACGCCGAACCCGGTGAACCTGGTGGCCGCCGTTCCGGGTTACGCCGCGCTCTACGCCGGCCTGTTCCCGGGCGGTGTCGTCAACGACCCGCAACTCGGCCCGTTGAACAAGTTCTCGACCGCCGACATCTCGGCGGGCGACAGCGAACAGTGGAGCCAGGAGCTCCGTCTGCAGTCGAACTTCGATGGTCCGTTCAACTTCAACATCGGCGCCATCTACCTCGACTACCAGTCGGACGGCGACTACTACGTCATGGGTAACACCCTGACCGCCGCCGTGCAGGTTCAGAACTCGCTGCCCTTCGCCACCGTGACGGGCTGCTCGAGCGTGACGCCCTGCGCCATCGACCCGAATGAGACTCCGAACCGCTCGGGCCGCAACTACTACGACAGCACCGGCGCCTATCACCTGAAGTCGCGCGCGGCCTTCGGTGAAGTCTACTGGCAGCTGACCGACACCTTCCGTGTCACCGGCGGCCTGCGCTACACCCACGACAAGAAGCAGGTCGAGAACCGTCCGGTCGTCCTGACCTCGCCCGGTTCGGGCATCCCGCTGAGCCCGACGACGCCCTACCTGTTCGCCGAGTTCAAGGAGACGACCGGTCGCCTGAACTTCGACTGGAAGCCGGACCTGTCGTTCACCGACGACAGCCTGATCTACTTCTCCTACGCCCGCGGCTACAAGGCCGGCGGCGTGAACCCGGCCTGCTCGCCGGGCCTGTTCTCCTGCCCGTCGCCGACCTTCGAACCGGAGTTCGTCGACGCCTATGAACTGGGGTCGAAGAACACGCTGATGGGCGGGGCCATGGTCCTGAACGTCACCGGCTTCATGTACGACTACATCGGCTACCAGGTGTCGAAGATCGTGAACCGCCAGTCGGTCAACGAGAACATCGACGCCAAGATCGCCGGTCTCGAACTGGAAACGGTCTGGTCGCCGATGGACGGCCTGCGCCTGAACGCCAACATCGGTTACCTGAAGACCGAGATCGCCGACGGCGAAACCTCGATCGACGTGTTCAACCGCACCCAGGGCGACTCCAGGCTCACGGTGATGAAGACCAGCTCGGCGGCCAACTGCGTGCTTCCGACGGCCGGCGCCGCCTCGGTTCTGGGCTTCTCCAACCTCGGCAACCCGCCCAACGCTCAAGGGCCGTTCGCCCTGCTCGGCGCCTGCACCATCGCGGCCACGGTTCCGAGCGGCACGCTGCTCTTCCCGGGCGGCCCGACCGCCCTGGGCGTCAACGCCTTCGGCGTGCTGGTCAGCGACGGTTACGAAGTCGAGCTCGGCGGCAACAACCTGCCGAACTCGCCGGACTGGACCATCTCGCTGGGCGCCCAGTACACCTGGACCATGGGTGACTGGGACGCGACGATCCGGGCTGACTACTACCGTCAGACCGAGTCGTTCTCGCGGATCTACAACGCCGCGACCGACAAGCTGGACGGCTGGGACAACGCCAACGCGACGTTCACGGTGGCCAACGCCAGCATGGGCCTGTCCTTCGAAGCCTACGTGAAGAACCTGACGGATGAGGAAGTCCTCACCGACACCTACCTCACGGACGACTCTTCGGGCCTGTTCCGGAACGGCTTCTACGGTGAGCCGCGCACCTACGGCGTGTCCATCACCAAGACCTTCTAGTCCGCAAGGCTAGACAAGAACTGAGCGGCGGGGACGCAAGTCCCCGCCGTTTTTCTTTGTGCGGCGGGCGCTTAACCTATCCGCAAGCGCCGGTGTTGCAGGGTGATCAACCGAACGATCACGTCAGCCGGCTCATGGATACGCTTTCCAGACTCATCGAACGTCGCGCGCCCCTGTCTCCGCAGATGTCCTGCGCGGACGTGGCCGAGCGTTTCCACGCGGAGCCGGACGCCCTGGTGCTCGCGGTGACCGAGGACGGCGAGCCGGTCGGGCTCATCGGCCGCGACCTGGCCCTGGCCCTGGCCGCTGATCCGCGCACGGCGCGGGACGTCATGGATCCCCATCCCCTGATCGCCGACGCCGGCATCTCCGCCGTCGCCCTGCGTGAGCAGGCCCTGGCCGGATCGCCCGCCTCGCTGGCCCGTGGCTTCATCGCCGTCGAGGGCGGCCGCTACCTCGGCGTCGGCCATCCGCTGATGCTGCTCGGCGCCCGTCGCGGCCGTCCGCGCTCGCCGCGCGCCTCCGAGGCGGAGCTGATCAGCCGCATGTGCCATGAGGTGCTTCAGCGCCTGGACGGCGTCAGCGACTTCACCAGCCGGCTGCTGCGCCAGCCGCTGGCCCCGGACGCCGAGGCCTGCGTGCGGGCCATCGCCTCCAGCGGCGAGGAGCTGAACGGCCTGATGCGGCGCGCGATCGACCTGCACGACGCCGAGCGGGGCACGCTGGTCTTCAATCCCCATCCCTGCCGGCTGCAGGACGTGATGGACACGCTCGACCAGCGCTGGAAGGCCCGGGCGGCGTCCACCGGCCTGACCCTGCTGACGGCCTATGACGGCGATCCTGACTACGCCGCAGAGCTGGACGAGGTCCGGCTGCTGCAGGTCTTCGACGCCCTGGTGTTCAGGGCGCTGAGCGAGACCCGCCGCGGCGCGGTGGAGGTGTCGCTCAAGGCGCGCTCGACCGCCGACGGCCTTCTGATGGAAGGCCGGGTCCGCGACGCCGGCAGCGAGCTGACCACCGATGGCCTGGCGCACATCTTCTCCCCGCTCGGCCACGCGAGCGACGACCACCCCGAAGGCCTCACCGCCGGGCTCGGCATGGCCCTGGCCAGCCGGATCGTCAGCTCGGCCGGCGGCATGATCCGCGCCGAGCCGAACGCCGGGGCGGGTGTGACGGTGACCTTCGAGTTCATCGCCACGCCCGTCTCAATGGAGATCACGGCCGACGTCCCCGTGAGCGCCGAGGCGGCCGGCCGAGCGGCCCATGTGCTGATCGTCGACGACAACGCCACCAACCGCATGGTCGCCGAGGCGCTGTGCGAAATGTTCGACTGCACCTCGGAGCAGGCCGTCGACGGGCTCGAGGCGCTGGAAGCCGCCCAGGCGCGCGCCTTCGACCTGATCCTGATGGACATCAAGATGCCGCGCATGGACGGGGTGGCCGCCACCCGCGCGATCCGCGCCCTGCCCGGCGCCGTCGGCCGGACCCCGATCATCGCCCTGACCGCCAACGCCGATCCCGAGGACGTGCGCTCCTACATCGAGGCGGGCATGAACGACGTGGTCGAAAAGCCGATCAAGGCGGAGCGTATGCTGCAGGCGCTGCAGTCGGCGCTGGAGGGCGTGGACGCCGCTTCTGCGGCCGCCTGATCTTCGCGCCGGGTGGTGGCGGGGGGCGGGATCGAACCGCCGACCTGTGGGTTATGAATCCACCGCTCTAACCATCTGAGCTACCCAGCCATTGCTTGGCGCACCCGAGCGAAGGGGGGCCTTATAGGGGTCCTGACGTTCCGCATCAAGCGCCTGATCATCCTCTTGGGAAACCGCGCGCGGACAGCTAGGGTCCAGCCCGCATGAGCGTGCTTCATCTTCTCGGTTCGCGTGGCGACGGCGGCGCCGAAACCTACTTCGTCGACCTCGTGCGCGCCCTGCACGCGGCGGGCATGGCGCAGGCCTGCGCCCTGCGTCCGCACCCCGAACGCATCCGCGCCCTCACAGAGGCCGGGGTGGCGACCGGCAGCTTCGGTTTCGGCGGCCCCATCGATCTGCTGACCCGCCCCCGCATCGCCGGCTTCGCCCGCCAGACCGGCGCAACGGCCCTCGTCGCCTGGATGAACCGCGCCGCCCGCCATACGCCCGCCGGGCCGTGGAAGCGGGTCGGGCGCCTGGGCGGCTACTACAGCCTCAAATACTACAAGGGCTTCGACCACCTGGTCGGCAACACCCGCGACATCGCCGACTGGATCGTCGGCCAGGGCTGGCCGGCCGGACAGGTCAGCTACATCCCCAACTTCGCCGCCGCCGCCGAAGACGGCCAGCCGGTCGACCGGGCGAGCCTGGGCACGCCGGAGGGCGTTCCCCTGCTGCTCGGCATGGGCCGACTGCACGAGGCCAAGGCCCATGACGTCAGCCTCAAGGCCCTGGCGATGATCCCGGACGCGTACCTGTGGATCGCCGGCGACGGGCCGCTGGAGGACAAGCTCAAGGCCATGGCCGCCGCCCTGGGCGTCGCCGACCGGGTGCGGTTCCTGGGCTGGCGCAACGACGCCGGGGCGTTGTACCGGGCCGCCGACGTCTGCGTCTTCCCCTCGCGGTTCGAGCCGCTGGGCAACGTCGTCATCCAGGCCTGGGCCCACGGCCTGCCGGTCGTCGCCGCCGACAGCCAGGGGCCGGGCGCGCTGATCCGGCACGGTGAGGACGGCATCCTGATCCCCATCGACGAGCCGGAGCCGCTGGCCGACGCTGTGAAGGCCATCCTCGCCGACCCGATGATGAAGATCCGCCTTGTCCAGAACGGCCACGCCCGCGTCGAGGGTGAGTTCAGCCAGGCCGCCGTGGTCGAGGAGTGGCGCAGCCTGTTCTCCCGGCTTGGGGCACTCTGAATGGGCGCCCTCTGATGTGCGGCATCGCCGGAATCCTGGGCGTCACCGATCCGCAGGCCGCCGAGCGCGAGGTCCGCGCCATGATCGAGCGGATCGCCCATCGCGGCCCGAACGGCATCCGCGTCGAGAGCGGCCCCGGCTGGTGCGTCGCCCACGCCCGCCTGTCGATCATCGACCTGGAGGGCGGCTGGCAGCCGCTGCACGCCGCCGGCTCGACGATCATCGGCAACGGCGAGATCTACAACTACATCGAACTGACCGAGGAATTCGGGCTCGGCGACAAGCTGGCCACCGGCTCTGACTTCGAGCCGCTGCTGCATCTCTATGCGCTGGAGGGCGAGAAGGCCTTCGAGCGCCTGCGCGGCATGTACGCCTTCTGCCTGATCGGCGGGGACGGGCGGACGTGGCTGGTGCGCGACGGGTTCGGGATCAAGCCGCTTCACACGACGCAGGCCGAGCAGGGCATAGCCTTCGCATCCGAGTCGGGCGCCTTCGCCGACGAGCTGCCGTCGCCCGCTGCGGAAGCGGTGGAGCAGGTCCTGGCTCTCGGCTACGGGATCGACGACATCTCCGGCCGTTGGATCGACCGACAGTCCCCGGGAATAATCACCCGCTGGAACGTGCAGGGCGAAACGGTCGGCGTCGGCGTGCTGGATTGGGAAGCTCCGGGCCGCGCTCCGCCGCCGAATGACGACAAAACCGCTCTCGAGAGGCTTGACCGGATTCTCGAAGACAGCGTGAAGGTGCACCAGCGGTCGGACGTGCCCTACGGGCTGTTCCTGTCCGGCGGCATCGACAGCACCACAATCGCCACCCTGATGAGCCGGCTGAACGAACGCCCCGTCACGGCCTTCACCTGCGGGTTCGACGCGCCCGAGGCGCGCGACGAGCGCGGCGCCGCTGAGCGGGTGGCGAAGACCCTGAACCTCGACTGGCGCGAAACGACCTTCGGGGAAGAGGACTTCTGGCGGATCGCACCGCAGGTCGCCCGGTTCCTCGACGACCCCACCACCGACTACGCCTGCCTGCCGACCTACAAACTGGCCGAGGCCGCCAAGGGCACGCTCACCGTCGTGCTGAGCGGGGAAGGCGGCGACGAGTTGTTCGGCGGCTATGGCCGCTACCGCCGGGCGCTGCGGCCGTCGTGGCTGGGCGGGCGCCCCGCCGAGCCGCAGATCGACGCGCCCTTCCTGAAGGACAAGGGCGCCGCAGTCCTCGCTCGCTGGCGACAGGCCGCCGAGGCGCCGGACGACTACACCCCCCTCCAACAGGCCCAGTACGCCGACATCGTCACCTGGCTGCCCAACGACCTGTTGCTCAAGCTCGACCGGATGCTGATGGCGCACGGGCTGGAGGGGCGGACGCCGTTTCTGGACAGGGAGGTCGCGGCCTTCGCCTTCAACCTGCCCGACCGGATGAAGGTGCGGGGCAAGTACGGCAAGTACATCCTGCGCAAGTGGCTGGAGCGGCACTGCCCGGCCGCCGAGCCCTGGGCGAAGAAGAAGGGCTTCACGGTGCCGGTGGCCAGCTGGATCGCCCCTCGCGCCGGCGACCTGGGCCCCCGCATCGCTGACGTGCGCGGCGTGGCCGAGGTCTGCGACGTCGAAGCCGTCCGGGCTGTCTTCACGGACGAGAAGCAGGCCCACAACCGATGGCCGCTGCTGTTCTTCGCGCTGTGGTCGCTGATCCATGTCGAGGGCGCGGACCCGAACGCCGCGCTCAGGTCCTTGCTCGGCGAAGCCTGAGCACCATCTAGTCAGGCTACGTCCGC
>JAIYCQ010000010.1 GCA_027487945.1 Caulobacteraceae bacterium | reverse complement strand
GGGGTTACTGCCGGGGTCCGGGACGAGGCCGCTGCCTTGCCCGCCCGTCGGAGGCGCTCCGGCTAAGCCCGAATACGGCTGCCGAGCGGAAGCTTCCGGATAACGACCTTCGCGGAGCGCATCGGTTCGCACCACCGTTCGCACGTTCACACACAGACTTCCGGGGCGAACCCGGAGCGCTCCGCACCACCTCCCCAACCTTCACTGGCGAAACCCGTGAGGCGGCGAAGCCGTGTCCTCGCCTCAGGGAACAGAACCGCCAAGCATGCGCTTTACCTGCCGCACCGCGACCAGGGTCGCTTCAGGAACGCCGCATGTCCCTCTTGATCTTCGCCATCATCGTTCTGGTCGTCGCCGCCCTGATTGCCTGGGCCGTGCAGCGGCTTCCCCTGCCCTCGCCCTTCGGCTCCATCATCCAGGCCCTGATCCTGATCGCGGCGGCCATCGTCATCGCCCAGCGGGCGGGCCTGCTCTAGGCTGACCCGCGCGCCGACGGGGACATGCACTTCAGTGCATGTCCCCCCCGCCAACTCACGCCGCCGCGATCACCCTGATGATCTGGTCGACGGACTGGCCGGTGAGGTCCTTGGCGATCTCGCCGACCAGCTTTTCCTGCAGCGCCCTGTGCCAGTGCTTGCGCAGCTCGCCGAGCGTCCTGGGCGCGGCGATGACCAGCAGCTTGTCGAATTTCCCCTCAAGCGCGTTCCTGTTCAGCAGCGCCGCGACCCCGCCGGCGAAGGCGTCCTCGGCCTGGGTGTCGTTGTCGGGGTTGGCGCCGCTGGAATGATGCCCGCGCGAGGCGGCGCCCGGCTCGACCGCGGGCAGATCCATCGCCTTCAGCTCGACCTCGGTCGCATGGCCGGTGTTGTGGAACATCACCAGCTTCTCGCCGTCGACAACGGCCACCACGGCGCCCTGGGGAAGTATCATCGCGCGTATCCTCGGATTTCAGTGAGCCTTGGTAACGGTCGCCGGGGATGGCGGTTGCGCCTGATCTTGCCGCCGCCCTACCGCCGGAAGCGCACGAACACCTCCACACCGCCCGGCCGCCGGGCGAGGGCGTCGCGGATCATGGCCAGCAGGGTCTCTTCGGAGACATGCATGTCGATGATCTGGTCGAAGTCGCCGTAGACGAAGTGGGCGTGGGCCTCGGGCACCAGGTCCCAGGTCACCTCGGCGGCCGGCGTGGGCAGGCGGGAGATCAGACCGCCGGCGGCGAGACTCTCCAGCTGGTGGGCCAGCTCGGTCAGGGTGATGGCCACCCCGCCCCGGGCCAGCAGGTCAGCGATAGCCGGCGTGGTCAGATGGGTGTCCGGCGACTGGCGCAGGACGGTCAGCAGGCGCGGCAACACCCCCTGGGCCGCCAGGCCGGCGCCGCGCAACTCCTCGCGGATCGCCGCATCGACGAAATTCGGCATCCTCCGTCCTCCCGCGTGCGGGACGGTCGCGGTCATTGTCGGCGCCGCGACCTGTCCCGTCGTGAGTCCGGGCGCGATCCCGACAGGAACCGCGCCCGGCCGCGCCAACGACCTCAGACGAGGTCGAAGCGGTCGGCGTTCATCACCCTGGTCCAGGCCGCCACGAAGGCGTCGACGAAGGCGCCCTCAGCGTCGGACTGGGCGTAGACCTCGGCCAGGGCCCGGAGCTGGGAGTTGGAGCCGAACACCAGGTCGACCCGGGTGGCGGTCCACTTCAGCGCGCCGGTCGCCCGGTCGCGGCCCTCGAACTCGGCCTCCTCCTCCGACGTCGCCGTCCACACGGTGCCCATGTCGGTGAGGTTGACGAAGACGTCGTTGCTCAGCACGCCCGGCCGGTCGGTGAACACCCCGTGCCGGCTTCCATCGGTGTTGGCGTCCAGCGCCCGCAGGCCGCCGACCAGCACGGTCATCTCCGGCGCCGACAGGGTCAGGAGCTGGGCCCTGTCGAGCAGCAACTCCTCGGCCGTCATCGCCTGGTCGGGCTTCAGGTAGTTGCGGAAGCCGTCGGCGACCGGCTCCATCACCGCGAAGGACTCGACGTCCGTCTGCTCCTGGCTGGCATCGGTGCGGCCGGGGGTGAAGGGGACCTCCACCGCGTGGCCGCCGTCCTTCGCCGCCTTCTCGATGGCCGCGCCGCCGGCCAGCACGATCAGGTCGGCCAGCGAGATCTGCTTGCCGCCCGTCTGCCTGCCGTTGAAGGCCGAACGCACGGCTTCAAGACCGGCCAGCACAGTGGCCAGACGGGCCGGGCTGTTGACCGCCCAGTTCTTCTGCGGCGCCAGGCGGCTGCGGGCGCCGTTGGCCCCGCCTCGCTTGTCCGAACCGCGGAAGGTCGAGGCCGAGGCCCAGGCGGTCGAGACCAGCTGCGGCACGGTCAGGCCCGAGGCCAGAACCGCCGTCTTCAGCTCGGCGACGTCGGCCGCATTCACCAGCGGATGGTCGACGGGCGGGACCGGATCCTGCCACAGCAACTCCTCCTGCGGGACCAGCGGGCCCTGGTAGCGGGCGCGCGGACCCATGTCGCGGTGGGTCAGCTTGAACCAGGCGCGCGCGAAGGCGTCGGTGAAGGCGGCGTGGTCGTTCAGGAACTTCCGCGAGATCGGCTCGTAGATCGGGTCCATCCGCAGCGCCAGATCGGTGGTCGCCATCATGGGAGCGTGGCGCTTGCCCGGATCATGGGCGTCCTCGACCAGCCCGCCCGCCGCCGGGTCCTTCGGCTTCCACTGGTGAGCGCCGGCCGGACTCTTCGTCAGCTCCCACTCGTGGCCGAACAGGGTCTCGAAGTAGCCGTTGTCCCAGGTGGTCGGGTTGGGCTTCCAGGCGCCTTCGAGGCCGCTGGTGATGGTGTCGCCGGCATTGCCGCGGCCCTGGCTGTTCTTCCAGCCCAGGCCCTGTTCGACGATGCCGGCGCCTTCAGGCTCGACGCCGACCTGGGCGGCGTCGCCGGCCCCGTGCGCCTTGCCGAAGGTGTGGCCGCCGGCGATCAGGGCGACGGTCTCTTCGTCGTTCATCGCCATACGGGCGAAGGTCTCGCGGATGTCGCGGGCGGCGGCCAGCGGGTCCGGGTTGCCGTTGGGCCCCTCCGGATTGACGTAGATGAGGCCCATCTGCACGGCGGCCAGCGGGTTATCGAGCTGGCGGTCGCCCTTGTAGCGGGCGTCGCCCAGCCAGCTGTCCTCGGCGCCCCAGTAGACGTCCTCCTCCGGCTGCCAGACGTCTTCACGGCCGAAGCCGAAGCCGAAGGTTTTGAAGCCCATGGTCTCCATGCCGACGTCGGCGGCGAAGATCATCAGGTCGGCCCAGCTGATCCGGTTGCCGTACTTGCGCTTGATCGGCCACAGCAGGCGGCGGGCCTTGTCGAGGTTGCCGTTGTCCGGCCAGCTGTTCAGCGGCGCGAACCGCTGCGTGCCCGAGCCCGCGCCGCCGCGGCCGTCGCCCGTGCGATAGGTGCCGGCGCTGTGCCAGGCCATACGCACGAACAACGGGCCGTAGTGGCCGTAGTCGGCCGGCCACCAGTCCTGGGAGTCGGTCAGCAGCGCCTCGATGTCCTTGCGCAGCGCGGCCACGTCGAGGGTGGTCAGCGCCTTCGCGTAGCTGAAGCCGACCGGCATCGGGTTAGACGCCGGGGCATGCTGGTGCAGGATGCCGAGGTTGAGCTGGTTGGGCCACCAGTCGCGGTTCGACCGGCCGCCGAAGCGGGTGTGGAATCGAACCCCGTGGTTCAGCGGGCACTTCGACGCCGGTGCGGCGATTTCGCTTCCGTCCATGGTGTTTCTCCGTCCCTTGCGGTTTCACGTTCTGATCGGACCCGGTACGGACACGACCTGCGCCCCCGGCTCCACCTGTTCAGATTTGCACGGGGCGGTAATAAGCAGAAGCACGAAGACCAAATCGATCTGATAGGCCCCGCCTATGATTGGAGTGACCCGCCGATGAACCTCCGGGACCTGCGCTACCTGCTGGCCGTCGCCGAGCACGAGCATTTCGGGCGGGCGGCCAAAGCCAGCGGCGTCAGCCAGCCGACCCTGTCGGTGCAGATCCGCAAGCTGGAGGACCAGCTGGGCGTCATCCTGTTCGAGCGGGCCAGCAAACAGGCCGCCCCGACCGCCGCCTGTCTGCAGCTGATCGACCACGCACGCGGCGCCGTGGCGGCGACCGAGGCGCTTCTGGCCTCGGCCCAGAGCCTGCGTGACCCTCTGGCCGGGCGCTTCCGGCTGGGCATCATCCCCACGCTGGCCCCCTATCTGCTGCCGCTGATCTTCGCGCCGCTGAGGGCCGCCCTGCCGGCCCTGGAGCCGGAGCCCTGGGAAGATCAGACCGACGCCCTGCTCGACCGGCTGCGGAGCCACCAGCTCGACGCCGCCCTGCTGGCCACGGAGGTCGACGGCCCGGACCTGACCAGCCGCGCGCTCTTCGACGAACCCTTCCTCGCCGCCCTGCCGCCGGACCATCCGCTGGCCGCCCGGGCGACGGTGGCCGAGGCGGAGCTGTCGCAGGACATCCTGGTGCTGTCGGACGGCCACTGCCTGCGGGACCAGGCGATCGAGGCCTGTGGCCAGACGGCGGCCTTGGGCGGCGCCCTGCGCGCCTCGAGCCTGCCGACCCTGATGAACATGGTCGCCGCAGGCTACGGCACCACCCTGATCCCCGGTCTCGCCGCCGGCGCGGCCCAGGACGCCGGCCTGACGCTGCGCCCCCTTCAGGGACGCCCCGGCCGGACCCTGCGCATCGCCTGGCGCACCCACTTTCCCCGCCGCGTCGCGGTCGAGGCGATCGGCGACGTCGTTGCCGAACGGATGAGCAGCTTTGCCCGCCGAGCGGCGACCGGGGCCGTCTGATGATCGGGCGACACGCAGGGTAAAGACGGGCGCGGAAATCGTGGCTAGAAGACTCGCTCGACCGACCGCGCCGGAGCAGCGATCCCCCGATGACTGACGCCCCCCGCCCCGACCGCCAGCGCGGCGTCCTCGGCTTCATCGAGCGCGCGGGCAACCTGCTGCCCGATCCGACGATCATCTTCGTATACCTGATCCTTGCGCTGATGCTGCTGTCGGCGCTCGGCGCGGCCCTGGGCTGGCAGGCCTCGCTCCCCTACTCGGGCGAGAAGGCGCCGCAGTTCGCCGACCTGGCCGACGGGGTGTTGACCTATCGCGCCTCCAGCCTGTTCTCGGAGGAGAACATCGCCCGGCTGTTCACCGAAATGCCCAAGACCTTCGCCGGCTTCGCGCCGCTCGGTCTGGTGCTGACCATCATGATGGGCGCGGCGGTGGCCGAGCGGGCCGGCCTGTTCTCGGCCCTGATCCGCGCCTCGCTGCGCAACGCCAGCAAGGGCCTGCTGACGCCGATCGTGGCCATCATCGGCATGGTCTCGCACCATGCATCCGACGCGGCCTATGTGGTGTTCATCCCGCTGGCGGCGATCATTTTCGCCGTAGCCGGGCGCCATCCGCTTGCCGGCCTCGCCGCGGCCTTCGCGGCCGTGTCAGGCGGCTATGCCGGCAACGTCATGCCGGGCCAGATCGACGTGCTGCTGCTCGGCTTCACCCAGGAGGCGGCGCGCATCGTCGATCCGGACTGGACGATGAATCCGCTGGGCAACTGGTACTTCATCCTGGCCATCGTCGTCTTCTTCACCCCCATCGTCTGGTTCATCACCGACAAGGTGGTCGAGCCGCGCCTCGGCCCGTGGGGCGGCGTGGTCGACGCCGAGCTTCAGGCCGACCTCGACAAGTCCGACGTCACGGCCGAAGAGCGCAGGGGCCTGCGCCACGCCGGCCTCGTGGCCCTGCTGGTGGTCGCGGTCTTCGCGGCCCTTGCGCTGTGGCCGGGCTACACCCCGTTCATCGACGAGGAGGCGGAGGGGACCGCCCGGCTGCAGCCGCTCTACGCCTCGCTGATCGCCGGCTTCTTCGTGCTGTTCCTCGCCACCGGCGCGGTGTTCGGCCGGGCGGTCGGCGCGATCAAGTCGCCCGGCGACGTGGTCGAGATGATGCAGCACGGCGTGCGGACCATGGCCCCCTACCTGGTCTTCGTCTTCTTCGCCGCCCACTTCGTGGCCATGTTCAACTGGTCGCGGATCGGTCCGATCATCGCCATCAACGGGGCCGAGGCGCTGCAGGCCATGGCCCTGCCGGCGGCGCTGCTGCTGGTCTGTGTGCTGTTGCTGTCGTCGTTCCTCGACCTGTTCATCGGCTCAGCCTCGGCCAAGTGGAGCGCGCTGTCGCCGGTCGTGGTGCCGATGTTCATGCTGCTGGGCATCAGCCCGGAGATGACCACAGCCGCCTACCGGATGGGCGACAGCTACACCAACATCATGACCCCGCTGATGAGCTACTTCCCGCTGATCCTCGCCTTCAGCCGTCGCTGGGACCGGACCATGGGCGTCGGCTCACTGCTGGCGCTGATGCTGCCCTACGCCCTCTGCTTCATGGTCGCGGGCATCGGCATGACGGTGGGCTGGGTGATGCTGGACCTGCCGCTCGGGCCGGGCGCGCAGGTGCACTACACCGCCCCTTAAGGGGGCGGGGCGGCGCTAGGCCGCCAGAACTGCGTCGTGCGACACCAGCCGGTCCACGACCAGCCGGCTGATCATCCGCCCTTCCAGGGGCAGGATGGCGTCGACGACGCTGACTCCGCTGCTGCCGCTGCAGACGGCGGGCGGCGCCTGGAGCTGGGCGGCGGAGACATGGAAGGTTTCCTGAACGCTGTCGACCAGCAGCCCGGCCAGCTTGTCGCCACACTGGGCGACGACGATGACATGGCGACTCGTCGGCTCGGTGAGCCCGAGATCAAGCTGCGCGGCCAGGTCCAGCACCGGCATCACGAGGCCGCGAAGGTTGATCACCCCCTTGACGTAGGACGGCGAGTGGGGGACCGGCGTCGCCGGCGTCCAGCCGCGGATCTCGCGGACAGCCTTGATGTCCACGCAGAACTCGACGCCTTTCACGACCAGGGTGATGACCTCGATCTGCCCGTCGTCGCGCCCCAGGACGTCGATAAGGTCGGTAGCCATCAGAATTCTTCCCAGTCATCGTCCGGCTTGACGGCCAGGGCCGCGCCCCCTCGTGCGAGGGGCGCGGGTCTGGCGCGGGCGGCAGGGATCGGAGCGTCATCCCTGACCGGCGTCGGAGCCGGCCTCGGCGCCGGGGCCGGAGCGGACGCCCGCTTCGGGACGGCGCGGCTGTGGGCGGCGACGTCGAAGCCCGAGATCAGCGCGGCAAGACCCGCCGCCTCGCTGCGCAGACTGGCGGCGGCCGCCGTGGCCTCCTCCACCATCGCGGCGTTCTGCTGGGTGACCTGATCCATCTGGTTCACGGCGGTGTTGACCTCACCCATCCCGGTCGCCTGTTCGTGGGTCGAGGCCGCGATCTCACCGACGAGGGCGTCGATGTTGGCGATGGCCTCGACGATCGTCGACAGCGCCGCGCCGGTATCGACGACAAGCTTCGCCCCGCGCGTCACCTGGGCGCTCGAGGTGCTGATCAGCGCCTTGATCTCCTTGGCGGCCTCGGCTGAACGTTGGGCGAGCGCCCGCACTTCGGAGGCGACGACCGCGAAGCCCTTGCCGGCGTCACCGGCCCGGGCGGCCTCGACCCCGGCGTTCAGCGCCAGAAGGTTGGTCTGGAAGGCGATCTCGTCGATCACCCCGATGATCTGGCCGATCTGGGAGGACGAGCCCTCGATCTCGCCCATGGCGCTGACGGCGTCACGCATGACCTGACCGGACTTCTCCGCCTCGGAGCGCGCCTTGGTGGCGGCTTCCGACGCCTGTTTGGCGCCTTCGGCCGTACGCCGGACGGTCTGGGTGATCTCGTCGAGGGCGGCGGCTGTCTCCTCAAGGCTGGCGGCCTGCTGCTCGGTGCGCCTGGACAGGTTGTCAGAGGCGCCCGCGATCTCCTTCGAGCCGCCGTCGACACTGTCGGACGCGACCTTCACGGCCTCGATCGTCTGTTGCATCGTGGCCAGGGCATTGTTGAAGTCGGCCTTCACCTTCTCGAAAGCCGGGTCGACGGCGCTGGTGATGCGGTAGGTGAGCCTGTTGGCCGCCAGCTGGGAAAGGCCCTGAGCGATCTGGTCGACCGACCGGACGCGGCCAGTGACGTCCGTCGCGAACTTCACAACCTTGATCACCCGGCCGGCGGCGTCGAAGACGGGGTTATAGGAGGCCTGGATCCAGACAGAGGATCCGTCCTTGGCGCGGCGTTCGAACTCATCGGCGACAAACTCGCCTGCGTTGAGCTTGCTCCAGAAGGCCGCATAGTCGGCGCTCTCGGCATAGACGCTGTCCACGAACAGACGGTGGTGCCGACCCTTGATCTCGTCCAGCCGATAGCCAAGCGCCTTCAGGAAGTTGTCGTTGGCGGTGATGACCTTGCCGTCGGGCGTGAACTCGATGATCGCCTGAACACGATCAAGCGCCGCCATGCGGCTCTCGGAGTCGGCGGCCCTCAGCTTTGACTCCGTCGTAACCGATGCGACCTTGACGACCCTCTCGACACCCCCGCGTCCGTTGAGCACCGGGTTATAGGAGGCCTGGATCCAGACTTCGTCGCCGTTCTTCGCGATGCGGCAATACTCACGGCTGTCGTACTCGCCCCGGCGCAGCTTGCTCCAGAAGTCCGCGTACTCCTGGCTCCGGGCATAGTCGGGGGCGACGAACAGACTGTGGTGGCGCCCGCGAATTTCGCTCTCCGCATAGCCCAAGGCCGAGCAGAAGTTCGCATTGGCCCGGAGAATCTTTCCGTCGCGGTCGAACTCGATGATGGCGAGCGAACGATCAAGCGCGGCGAGAACAGCGTCCTGCCCCCGCGATGATTTCAGCAAAGCGAGCATTGGAGTCCCCCGACGGTAGCCGCCTGTGAACCCTGGCGGTGCGCCGCTTTCGAATTACCTTACCCGGTATGAGTATAGCGCCGTCGCGAGGTGTCGCGGCGCAGAAAGCGCTTCATCCGAGGTCGAGGTGTCTATCCCTCGCCCCACATGCGCAGCAGATTGCCGATCGTCTTGTCGAGTATCAGGGCCGCTTCATCGCTAGCGCCGTCCCGCAAGCGCTCGAGATCGAAAAGGATCTCCCGCTGGTCGGGGCGGCGGATCAGGCTCTGGACCCAGCCGACGCAGGCCAGCCGGGTCCCCGCCGTCACCGGCATGACCCGGTGGAGCAGCCCGGTCGGATAGATGACGGCAGAGCCCGCCGGCGGCCGGAAGGCGCGGCCGCCGGCTCCGTCCTCGATGAACAGCTCACCGCCCTCATAGGCCTGCGGGTCCGACAGAAAGACGGTGAAGCTCACGTCGGTGCGCAGCGGCGAGCCGTCGTCGGCGTACATCCCGGCGTTGTCGGCGTGCAGACCGTACTGGTGACCGGGGCCATAGCGGGAGACCATCAGGCTGGACCAGCGCACCGGCCGCACCAGCGCGCGCACGGTCCGATGCCCTTCCAGCGCGAGCCTGACGCGGCGGGCTGCGGCCAGCGCCCCGGGATCGTCGCCACGCGCCTGCTCGTTGCGCTTGACCTGGACGGCGGAGGACCCGGCCGTGACGCGGCCGTCCCTGAACGCCGCGTCGGCCAGCGCGTCGCGGATCGCCGCCACCTCGGCCTCGCCCAGAACCTCCTCGATGACGATCAAGAACACCTCCCTCGGGCCGGCGACGGACGCCGGCGCGAGGGCAAGTCTAGCCGACCTCGGTGGCGCCTGGTCCAGAAAGCCTTTGCAGCGGCGGGTTCGCTTGCGCCGGAACCTTGCTCCGCCGCCGAACGTCCCCCATGTAGGGGCTGCGGACCGGGCCCCTCTGGTGGCGACGCCTCACGGCGTTTGCGGCGATGTCGGACGCACCACGACTTGAACCCGGGTCTGATCGCGCGCGTCGCGCTCACGCCCCCGATCATTTGAAGGGAACGCCCCATGCCACTGCTCCTCTGCCCTAACGACAACGGCGCGATGCAGACCGTCGAACGCTCAGGCGTCCAGTTCGACATGTGCCCGACCTGCCGCGGCGTCTGGCTGGACCGGGGCGAACTGGAGAAGCTGATGGAGGCCAGCGCCCGGGAAGCGGCGCCGCCGCCGGCCGCGCCGATCCCGCCCCAGCCCCAGGCCCAGCCCTATGCCCCGCCGCCGCGTCCCCAGAGCCTGCCCCAAGGCTATGGCGAGCGGGGTGAATACGGCGAGCGCGGCGAGTACGGCGAGCGCGGCGAGTACGGCGAACGTGGAGAACGTGGCGAGTACGGCCACGGCTACGGCGGCTATCGCAAGAAACGCAGCTCGATCTTCGACATCTTCGACTGAGATCGAACCGGGACGCCACCGCCCGTCGAGGCTGTCCGCCTAGGCGCCGGCCTTCTTGCGCACAAACATCCGGGCGTCGGCCTCGGCAAGGGCCTCCTCCGGGTCCATGCCGGGCTCGACGGCGCGGACGCCGTAGCTGATGCGCAGCGGGGCCGACCAGTCGCCAAGGTCGACGGGCGTGGCCTGGATCACCTGGCGCAGGCGCTCGGCCTGGATGTCGGCGTTGTCGAGGTCGGTCTGCACCAGGATGACGGCGAACTCGTCTCCGCCCAGCCGGCCGACGATGTCGGTCTCACGCGTGTTGGCCAGCAGCCGCTCGGCAACGACCTTGAGCGCGGAGTCGCCGGCGGCGTGGCCGAACCGGTCGTTGACCGCCTTGAAGCCGTCGAGGTCGAAGTAGACGAGGCTGGCCGGACTGCCGTAGCGGGCGGTGAAGGCGCCGATGCGGTGCAGTTCGCGCACGAAGGCCCGGCGGTTCAGCAGCGGGGTCAGCACGTCACGATCAGCGAGCGCCTCGACCTCGGCCAGCCGGGCCTTGAGTCGCGTGACCTCGCCGCGCAGGTCGTCGATCTCGGTGAGCAGGGTCTTCACCGCACCCTGGACCGCGGGCGTCAGATCGGTTTCGGCCAATCCGAGAAAGGCGGTCTTGTCGGCGGGCGCGGCCTTGTCGGCCGTAACCTGCGCGCCGGCCCGGGCCAGTGCGCGCTTGCGCATGGCCGAGAAAGCTTCAGCACGCGCGCCGCCGATCTTCATGAGAGAATCATAGCCCAATTACCCGACAAGAGGAATCTGACGCATCGGTTGCGGCGCCACAAGCGGCGCCTATACTCCGCGCCTTTCTGGCGCACCCGCAAACGCCGCGCCGGGCAGGGGATGACTACGTCATGAGCGCAAACCCGCCGGTCGCCATCATCATGGGCAGCCGCTCCGACTGGCCGACGATGAAGCACGCGGCCGATAACCTCGACGCGCTCGGCGTGGCCTGGGAGGCCAGGGTCGTCTCGGCGCACCGCACGCCCGATCGCATGGTCGCCTTCGCCAAGGGGGCCCAGGCCGCCGGGATCAAGGTGATTATCGCCGGAGCCGGCGGCGCGGCGCACCTGCCGGGCATGACGGCCTCGATGACCGACCTGCCCGTGCTGGGCGTGCCGGTTGAGAGCAAGCTTCAGAACGGCCTCGATTCGCTGTTGTCGATCGTCCAGATGCCGGGCGGCATTCCGGTCGGCACCCTGGCGGTCGGCGTCGCCGGCGCGAAGAACGCCGGGCTGATGGCGGCCCGAATCCTGGCGCTGTCCGACCCCGCCCTGGCTGAGCGCGTGGCCGCCTTCAGCGCGGCCCAGACCGCCTCCGTCGCAGAGACGGTCGAGGACTGATGGCGGCGACCTTCCCCCTCCCGCCCGGTTCGACCATCGGGATTCTCGGCGGCGGCCAGCTGGGCCGCATGCTGGCGCTGGCGGCGGCGCGCCTGGGCCTCGACGTGGTCATCCTGACGCCGGACGAGGGCTCGCCCGCCTCGCGCGTGGCCGCCCGCACCATCGTGGCGGCCTATGACGACCCCGTGGCGCTGCAGGCGCTGGCCCAGGCCGCCGACGTGGTCACCTACGAGTTCGAGAACGTGCCGGTGCGGGCGGTCGAGGCGCTGACGGCGCTGGGCGCCGCGGTGGCGCCGGGCGCGGACGCGCTGCGCGTCGCCCAGGACCGGGTCGCGGAAAAAACCTTCCTCAACGCCTCCGCCGCCCCGACCGTGGCCTTCGCGGAGATCGGCGGCGCCGACGACATCGCCGCGGCTCTGCCCCGGATCGGCCTGCCGGCGCTGCTGAAGACCCGCCGCGAGGGTTACGACGGCAAGGGCCAAGCCTGGATCCGCGACGCCGACGCGGCGCCGGCCGCTTTCGCCGCTGTCGGCGCCGCGCCCTCGGTGCTGGAGGCGAGGGCCGACTTCCGCCGCGAACTGTCGATCATCGCCGCGCGCGGCCGGGACGGCGAGATCGCCTTCTATCCCCTGTCGGAGAACGTCCATGAGGGCGGCGTCCTGCGCACGACCCTGGCGCCGGCCGAGGTCACCCCCGCAGTGCAGGCGCAGGCCGGGCAGATCGCCCGCAGCGTGCTCGATCGCCTCGACTACGTCGGGGTTATGGGCATCGAGCTCTTCGACCTTGGCGACGGCGGCCTGCTGGTCAACGAGATCGCACCGCGGGTCCACAACACCGGCCACTGGACCCAGGACGGCTGCGAGGTCGATCAGTTCGAGCTGCACATCCGCGCCGTGGCCGGCTGGCCGCTGGGCGACACAACGCCCATGGTCCAGGTCGAGATGACCAATCTGCTAGGCGACGAGGTCCACGACTGGCTGGCCATCGCCGCCGAACCGAACGCGCGCCTGCATCTCTACGGCAAGGGCGAGCCGCGGCCGGGCCGCAAGATGGGCCATGTGAACCGGGTGAAGTCACGTTGAGGGCCGGCGCGTGCTTCGACACGCGCTCTTCGGGCGCTGCTCGCCATGACGTGGGTGGATAGCCCTCTGACCCGGTGATCCGGGGCGAGCCGCGAGGCGGCAGGTCGATCGACGCCGGGCCTACCCGAACCGCAGCCGCGCCAGCGCCCCGGCCACGTCCTTCGCCAGGTCGCTCGGCTTCACGCCGGCCTTCCATTTCTCGAAGTCCATGACGTTCTGGATGCGGGCGTCGAGGGTTTCCAGCGCCGCGCCGCGGCCGGCGGTCAGGTCCTGCACCAGCGTCCCGATCAGGATGCCCGAGAGGATGGCGCGCTTGGAGTAGTGGTTCTCATCGGTGGCGGTGTCGCCGGCCCAGCGCCAGAGATGGTCAGCGCTCTCCCAGACCAGCCGGAGGGCCAGCGGCAGGTTGGTCGGCAGGCTCAGGAAGCCGAGCCAGCGACGTAGTGCGGTCTGGTCGGCCGCGGCGGCGTCCAGCCGGGCGACGACGGCGACGCGGATGCGCTCCCGGATCTTCAGGGTCGCCGGGTCAGGCAGGGCGGCCAGGGCCGCGGCGTCATGCCGGCGGGACAGCAGCGCGGCGAGATCGCGGCCGCCGTTGGGGAACAACAGGTCGGCCTCCGGCGGCGACAGACCGCAGTCCCCCGCGGCGGCGAGCAGCGTCGCTCGCCCCCAGCCGAGTCGCGGCGCGATGCGCAGGGCGGCATCCAGCACCTGCTGTTCAGTTTCGAGGGCCCAAGCGTCCGGAGCGGTCATGGCGCTATTCTATACAAGGCCTTGGCCGCCTCGCCGATAGACTCTCGCCGATAGACAACGCTCCGCGCCTCTGCTATCTCGCGCGCCTCGCCACGGGAGCCGTCTCCCGGGGCCACATCCGATTTTATTTCGTCCGCCACGCCGCACGGCTAGCGGCGGGCCGTACGAAGGAGAGAGTCCCCTGGTTCAGATTTTCGTCCGCGACAACAATGTCGACCAGGCGCTGAAAGCCCTGAAGAAGAAGATGCAACGCGAAGGCTCGTTCCGCGAGATGAAGCGTCACGTCGCCTACGAGAAGCCCTCGGAAAAGCGCGCGCGTCAAAAGGCGGAAGCCGTCCGTCGCGCCCGCAAGCTGGCCCGCAAGCGCGCCCAGCGCGAAGGCCTGATCGCCGCGCCGAAGAAGCCCGCCCGTTAGAGCCGGACTTCAGAACGAATTCGAAAGGGCCGTCCGGGCGACCGGGCGGCCCTTTTGCCGTGGCGGCTCAGGCCTCCCCGCCACGAAGCTTGCCGATCAGGCCCTTGAGGTCGACCTTGCCGGTCGACAGGGCGCCGACGCGGAAGGCGCGCCCCGCCAGCCAGACCACGACGCCGACCGTGGCCAGCATCAGGGCGCCGGTGCCCAGCACCTGCCACAGCGGCGGCTCGCTCGCCGCCCGGGCCGTCATCAGGAACGGCGTAAAGGGCGGGATCCAGGAGAGCGCCTCCAGCAGCGGCGAGTCGGGCCGCCGGATGGCCTGGGTCATGAACACGATCGGAATGGTCAGCAGCGCCATCACCGGCCCCAGCAGGGTCTGGGCTTCGCGCGTGGTCTCGCAGAAGGCGCCCACGGCGATGAAGATGGCCGCGTACAGCAGATAGCCGCCGATCAGGTAGAAGCCGAAGTAGAAGATCAGCCCCTTGCCGAACAGCACCGCCCCGATGTCGGCGGCGATGGCGGGCTGGGCCAGAGCGAGGGCCGTGCCACCCACGCTGGCCCAGACGGCGAGGACCGTCAGGGTCACCCCGGCCACGCCGAGGATCTTGCCGAACATGATCTCCGAAGCCGAGGCCGAGGCCAGAAGCACCTCCAGCACCCGGTTGGATTTCTCTTCGATGACGCTGTTCAGCAGGATGCCCGCGCCGGTCAGGATCATCGACCAGAGCAGAAAGGCGGCCGCGAAGCCGACGATGCCCGGAAGGCGATCCCGTAGCGCCACCTCCCCGCCGCCTTCGGCCCTCGGGGAGAAGGCCGTCACCTTCGGCGTCAGCGCCTGGGCCGCTTCCAGCGCCGCCGGGGCGACCCCGAGAGAGGCCAGGCGGCGATCACGCATCACATCCGCCACCGCCCCGCTGATCGCCCGCTCAAGCGACTGATCCGTGAGCGTATTGCTCCAGAAGTCGATCATTACCGTCTCGCCAGAGCCCCGAATGACGGCGACGGCGGTCAACGGGTCCTCTCCGGCCAGCCAGGTGCGGATCTGGTCGTTCAGGGGCTGGTCGGCGGTCGGCGCCCTGTCGACGACACGGGCTCTGGCCCCCTCCCCTCGCCCGGCCTTCAGGGCCTTCAGCACCGGCGTAGCGAAGGCCTGCCCGGTCAGATCGACCACCGCCAGGGACGGCGGCGGCGACCGGCTTTCCAGATAGGCCGGCGCCCCGAACGCCGCCGCGCCGATCAGCGGCATCAGCAGCATCGAGAGCCAGAAGCCCACGGTTCGGACATAGGCCCCGTATTCCCGGGCGGCGATCTTGAGCAGGCGGCTCATCGGGCGCTCTCCCCGCCGGTCAGGGTAATGAAGGCGTCATGCAGGGTCGGCTCGCGCAGCTCGAAGCGGGACACGTCCAGACCGGCGGCGAAGGCGGCCTTCAGGGCGTCCTGGCCGGCCGCGCCCCTCGGCAGGGCGGCGGTGAAGCGACGGATCCCCGCCTCTGTCGTCTCGACCGTGACATGGCCCACGCCCGGCAGGGCGGCGACGGCGGCTTCGTCCAGGGCGCCCTCGAGCACCAGGGCGCGCGGCGCATGACCCCGCGCCTCGACCACGCTGCCGTCGAAGACCTTGCGGCCCCTGGCCAGCAGGACCACGTGGTCGCACAGCCGCTCGGCGTGTTGCATGACGTGGGTGGAGAAGACCACGGTCGCTCCCCGCGCGGCGAGGTCGCGGATCACGGCCTCGAGCGTCAACTGGTTGACCGGATCGAGGCCGCTGAAGGGCTCATCCAGGATGACCAGTTCGGGCTCGTGCACGATGGCGCTGATCAACTGGACCTTCTGGGCCATCCCCTTCGACAGGTGGCGGATCTGACGGCGCGCGGCGTCGCCCAGACCCTGGGCCTCAAGCAACGCCATGGCGCGCTTGCGGCACTCGGCCCGCGGCACCCCCTTCAGCCCGCCCAGAAAGGTGATGGCGTCCAGCGGCGTCATCCGGCGATAGAGGCCGCGCTCCTCGGGCAGGAAGCCGATCCGCTCGCGCACCGACCGGGCGTCCGGCGCGCCCAGGACATTGATCCGCCCGGCGGTTGGCGCGACCAGCCCCAGAACCATGCGGATCGACGAGGTCTTCCCCGCGCCGTTCGGGCCCAGAAAGCCCAGGATCTTCCCGCGTCGCGCGGCGAAGGAGAGGTTGTCGACGGCGGTGAAGTCGCCGTAGCGCTTGGTCACCCCCTCAAGCTGCAGCGCCGCGTCCATACCCACCCCGAATCGGTCCCGTGACCTACTGACTAGCGGCGCCTTCGCCGCGGACGAAGATAATCGCCTTCACGATTTCGTCCGCGAACCCCTCGCCGAGCAGGGTGGCGTGGCCGGCCCCCTCGACATGGCGAACGTAGCCGCGGGCGGAGGCTCGCGCGGGCGCCGTCTGCACGGCCTTCCACTGCTCGCGTCCCGCCTCTGCGCCGGCGGTGACCACGGCCACCGGCAGCGACGGGTCGAAGGCCGGCAGCGTCCCGGCCTGCTTGGATGCGGCTATCCATTGCTCGACCTCCCGCGCGGCCCAGCGATTGTGTGCGCCGGAGGCAAAGGCTCGCCGCTTGTCCCGCGCCGCCTCGGGCGGGAGCCCGATCCGGTCGCCCATCCAGGGCGACACCGGCTTGAAGAGGCCGATCGAGGCGCCCCAGCCGGCGACCCGCGACGCCGCGGCGAAACGACCGATCCATTTGGCGGCCATCGGGATATCGGCGGCGGCGGGCGTGGCCGCGTCGACCAGCACCAGGCCGGCGACCTTGTCGGGATTGCGCCCGGCAAACAGGCGCGCATAGAGCCCGGCCATGGAGTGACCGACGTAGATGTAGGGACCCGGCTCGCCTGACGCGGCCATCATGGTCTCGAAGTCGCTCGCCACGGCGACGCCGTCGCGGGGATCGGGGCCAGGATCGGAGCGTCCGAGCCCTGCCCGGTCATAGGCGCAGGAGCGGATTCCGCGCGCCGCCAGCCGCGCCTGAACGGCGCCCCAGTCAGCGGAGAGACCAAAGGCGCCGGCCTCCATGACCACGACCGGACCACCGCCCGTCGGGCCAAGGCAGACCAGATGAAGCGACCGACCGCCGATGTCGATCATGCGACCGCGCGCCGGCGGCTGGCTGGCGGCGGACATGAGACCTCCGATGGCGATGAAGAAGAGGAGCGCGAGGGTCAGACCCGCCGCCGCCCTCGGGACGAGCTTGAGCATCCCGCCAACTTAGTGAAGGTTTGCGCGGCGGGAAGAGCCGGGAGGCCTGAAATGCTGCGTACGGTGTTGGGTGTCGTCATCGGTGTCATCAGCGGGTTCGTGACGATCTACGCCATCGAGGAGATCGGCCATCAGATCTGGCCGGTCGCAACCGAGCTGAACCTCAAGGACAAGGCCGCCGCCGCCGCCTTCCTGGCCGGGATGCCGTTGGGCGCCCTGCTGACCGTGGTCGCCGCCTGGATCCTCGGCGCCTATACCGCCGCGGTGGTCGGCCTGATGCTCGCCGAGCGGCGCAGGCTGGCCGGGATCGTCCCGGCGGCCATGATCTTCGCAGCGACGGTGCTGGTGCTGGTCATGCTGCCACACCCGCTCTGGATGGCGGTCGGCGGTCTGGGCGGCATCGTCGCGGCCGCCTGGCTGGCCGACCGGCTGTTCGCGCGGGCGGGCTAGGGCTGGCCGGCGGTCGTCGGGGCGTCACCGAAAGACACCTCCGCCGCCTCATTGGCGGACGGGGCGGTGGCCGTGATCCGCGTCGCGCCCGCGCTCGGACCGGACGCCGGCCCCGTCGGCTTGATCACTGCCCGGACGCGGCCGCCGGGCGAGGAGGCGGCGACGACCTGGACATCCGCGCCGACCGTCTTCCCCTTCAGGCGCTCGGGCCAGGTCGACACCTGCGCGACCCGGACGCGCCGCGGAAAGCGGGCCGCCAGCGTCAGCGGCAGCTCGGCCTCGGTCCGGAAGGCACGGCCGATGAAGACCACCGGGTTCAGCGGCTTCCCGTCGAAGCGGATCTCGAAATGGAGGTGGGCCCCGGTCGAGCGACCGCTGGAGCCGACATAGCCGACCACCTGCCCCGGCTTGACCAGGGCGCCGGTCTTCAGCGGCGCGATCCGGCCGAGGTGGGCGTATAGCGACGTCAGGCCGCCGGTGTGGCGTACCTCGATGAACCGGCCGTAGCCCCCGTCGACGCCGCTGCGCAACACGACGCCGCCCATGGTCGCCCGGACGGCGGAGCCTGCCGGCGCCGCGATATCGACGCCCTCGTGAAGGCGGCCGCCTTCCTCCCAGGGCATCTTGCGAAGACCGAAGGGTGAATTGACCGCGTGCCCCGCGAGGGGCGAGACAAAGAAGAACTTCGGAATGCCGTGATCCTGGACCCCGGTCTCTGCGTCCTCGCTCGCACGCGCCGCGACGATGGCCGCCGCCCTGTCCGCCGCAACGCGCTCCTGGCGCGAGGGCAGACTGGCCTGGGCGGTCGCGACGGCGACCGAGCCCATCAGGACGGCCGCCAGCCCGACACCGATAATCGGCGGCAAGCGGGTCTCGCGGGAAAGCAATTCACGGAACAATGATCGGCCTCGTATCACGCTGTCGAGCTTTCTGCAGGGTGCGACGAGGTCTGACGCACCAGCTTCGACGTTCGGGAGATGAACAAGGGCCCGATATGCTGACCCTTCCCGGCGACTTTGTGTCCGGGAGCGCGGCTATCTATTCGGCGAGGCGTTAATATTCAACCCTACGACCGGCGTGGGCCGCTGAGCCTCAACTGAACTGACGCAGAATATGGGGGTGGACCAGGGCTGCGCACCCCTGGCGGCGCGAAGCCACACCGGGGCGTCAGCGGCCGGTGGGCGCGGGATACCGGTGCCGCATGATCGAGACACTGAGCTCGGCGAGCTTCCGCAGCACGTCCATGTCCACATTCGAGAACTTGCCGATGTAGAGGCAGGACTTGCCGGTCTTGTGCGGCCCGAGCCGGTCGAGCAGGTCCTGCTCCTCGGCCACGCCGCTCAGGACGTAAAGGACCATGTTGGCCTTGCGCGGCGAGAATCCGACGATGGGCCAGTCGCCGGTGGGGCCCCTGTAGCTGCCGTAGCCGACAATGCTGGACCCCCACAGGACCGGCGCCTCCCCGGAGACCTCGGCCAGCATCTTCGCGATGACCTTGCCGTCCTCGCGGCGGATCGGGTTCTCGACGGCGTCGAGAAAGGCCTCGACGGAGGCGTCCGTGGGCTTGGTCTTGGGTTCGGCGGGCATGGGCTGCGTACTCCAGGCTAGCGGGTGGCCGCCGCGCCGCCGCCCCAACATGAGATACCCAGGAGAAACCCGAAGTCGTACCAACGGCCCGCATTCGGGAAGGCGTACATCCGGACATCTTCGTTGAAGAGGCTGACGATGAAGGCGATCGGCGCGACGATGCCATGCAAGAGCCCCGACCAGAACGCTGGCGTCCCCGCGGTTCCGGCAGGCTGAGAAGCGCAGGCGCCCAGCGCAGCGAGCGAGAGGATGGCCATGACGGCCAATGTCGTTCGGCCGGTCCTCGACAGCTTCATTGCCGCTCTCCGTCAGGAACCATCGGGGCCGCCCCTAGAGGTTCTTCACGATCCCCTCGACCATCTTCTTGGC
This sequence comes from Caulobacteraceae bacterium, assembly GCA_027487945.1. Taxonomy (GTDB): domain Bacteria; phylum Pseudomonadota; class Alphaproteobacteria; order Caulobacterales; family Caulobacteraceae; genus Caulobacter. The sequence continues at coordinate 6,652 of JAIYCQ010000010.1, read as the reverse complement.
GTCTGCGAACAGCATCATGGTGTTGTCGCGGAAGAAGAGCTCGTTCTCGACGCCGGCGTAGCCCGACGACATGCCGCGCTTCACGAACAGCACCGTCCGGGCCTTCTCCACGTCGAGGATCGGCATGCCGTAGATGGCGCTGGTGGTGTCGGTCTTGGCGGCCGGGTTGGTGACGTCGTTGGCGCCGATGACGAAGGCCACGTCGGCGGTCGGGAACTCGGCGTTGATGTCTTCCAGCTCGAAGACCTCGTCATAGGGGACGTTGGCCTCGGCCAGCAGCACGTTCATGTGGCCCGGCATGCGGCCGGCGACGGGGTGGATGGCGTACTTCACCTCCACGCCCTCTTCCTTCAGCTTGTCGGCCATCTCGCGCAGCGCGTGCTGGGCCTGGCTGACGGCCATGCCGTAGCCGGGGACGATGATGACCTTGGAGGCGTTCTTCATGATGAAGGCCGCGTCCTCGGCGCTGCCCGTCTTCACGGGGCGGGTCTCGACCTTGCCGCCGGCCGCCGCGGCGCTGTCGTCAGCGCCGAAGCCGCCGAGGATCACCGAGACGAAGCTGCGGTTCATCCCCTTGCACATGATGTAGCTGAGGATGGCGCCCGAGCTGCCGACCAGGGCCCCGGTGATGATCAGGGTAACGTTCTCGAGCGTGAAGCCCAGCGCCGCCGCCGCCCAGCCCGAGTAGCTGTTCAGCATCGACACCACGACCGGCATGTCCGCGCCGCCGATCGGGATGATCAGGGTCACGCCGATCAGCAGGCTGAGGGCGAAGATGGCCCAGAAGGCCCAGATCGCTGTGCCGCCGCTCATCACCAGCACCACGGTCAGGGCGACGATGCCGGCCAGGATGGCGAGGTTCAGCAGGTGGCGGGCGGGCAGCAGGATCGGCGCACCGCTCATGTTGCCGTTCAGCTTGGCGAAGGCGATCACCGAACCGGTGAAGGTCACCGCGCCGATGGCGAGGCCCACGGCCAGCTCGATCAGCGACTGCAGATGGATATGGCCGGTCGCCTCGTCGACGATGCCGTAGGCGGCGGGGGTATAGATGGCGGCCACGGCCACGAGGCAGGCGGCCATGCCGACCAGGCTGTGGAAGGCGGCGACCAGCTGCGGCATCGAGGTCATGGCGACCTTGCGGGCGATCACCGCCCCGGCAACGCCGCCGATGGCGACGCCGCCGGCGATAAGGCCGAGCGTGATGATGTCGAGCTTGCCGTCACCCCACAGGGTGGCCAGCGTGACGCCCACGGCGATGGCCATGCCGATCATGCCGTTGCGGTTGCCCGCCTGGCTGGTCACCGGGCTCGAAAGCCCGCGCAGCGCCAGGATGAAGAGAACGCCCGAGGCGATGTAGAGCAGGGCGGCGATGTTGGCGTTCATGATCTGATTTCCCCCGAACGCGCGCTCAATGCCCGCTCTTGCCCTTCGCAGGGTCCTTCTTCTTGTACATGGCCAGCATGCGCTGGGTGACCAGGAAGCCGCCGAAGATGTTCACGGCCGCGAAGGCGGCGGCGAGGGCGCCGGCGCCCTTGGAGATCCAGACGTTGGTGGTCGGCGCGGCGTCGCCCACGCCGCTGGCGGCGGCGGCCAGCAGGGCGCCGACGATGATCACCGAGGAGATGGCGTTGGTGACGGCCATCAGCGGCGTGTGCAGCGCCGGCGTGACGCTCCAGACCACGTAGTAGCCGACGAAGATGGCCAGCACGAAGATGGCCAGACGGAAGACGGTGGGATCGACAGCGTCCATGTCAGTGACCTCTATTTCTTCTTCGGAGCGGGTTTGGCGGCCGGCTTGGCCGGGGCCTTGGCGGGAGCGGCCTTGGCGGCGGCTTTGGGAGCAGGCCTGGCCGGCGCCTTCGCGGCGACGGGCTTTGCAGCGGTCTTGGCCACCGCCTTGGCGGGAGCCTTTGGCGCCGGAGCGGCCTTGGCCTTCGGCGCAGGCTTTGCCGCAGGGGCGGCCTTGGCCGGGGCAGGCTTCGCAGCCGCCGGCCTGGCTGCCGCCTTCGCGGCCGGCGCAGGCGCCGTCTTCAGTTGTTCATGGACGATGGCCCCGTCCCGGGTGACCAGCGCCGCCTTCAGGATCTCGTCCTCGAAGTCCGGGGCCAGCTTGCCGTCCTTGTCGAGCAGCAGGCCGGCGAAGGCCATCAGGTTGCGGGCGTAGAGGGCCGAGGCGTCGGCGGCGATGCGGCCGGGCAGGTTGGGCATGCCCAGGATCTTCACGCCGTTCTTCGTCACGGCGACCTTGCCGAGCTCGACGCCCTCGACATTGCCGCCCTGTTCGACCGCCAGGTCGACGATGACCGAGCCGGCCTTCATCGACGCCACCTGGGCGGCGCTGACCAGCTTCGGCGCCGGGCGCCCCGGGATCAGGGCCGTGGTGATGACGATGTCCTGCTTGGCGATGTGGCTGGAGACCAGCTCGGCCTGCTTGGCCTGGTACTCCTTGGACATCTCCTTGGCGTAGCCGCCGGCGGTCTGGGCGTTCTTGAACTCCTCGTCCTCGACGGCGAGGAACTTGGCGCCGAGTGATTCGACCTGCTCCTTGGTCGCCGGGCGAACGTCGGTGGCGGTGACGACCGCGCCGAGGCGGCGGGCCGTGGCGATGGCCTGCAGCCCGGCGACGCCGACGCCCATGATGAAGACCTTGGCTGCGGCGACGGTGCCGGCGGCGGTCATCATCATCGGCATGGCCTTGCCGTAGGCCTCCGCCCCCTCGATCACCGCACGGTAGCCGGCGAGGTTGGCCTGGGAGGACAGCACGTCCATCACCTGGGCCCGGGTGATCCGCGGAACGAACTCCATGGCGAACGCGCTGGCCTTCGCCTTCGCGAGACCTTCGAGCGTAGCCCTGTCCTGGTAGGGATTGAGCGTGGCCAGCACCAGGGCGCCGGGCTTCAGCGCCGCGATCTCCTCGGCGTCCGGACCGCGCACCTTGAACAGCACGTCGGCCTTGGCCAGCGCGTCCTTGAGGGTCCTGGCGATGGTCGCGCCGGCGGCGGCATAGTCGGCGTCGAGGCAGGAGGCGGCGGTTCCGGCGCCGGCTTCCACGATCACGGAGAAGCCCGAGGCGATCAGCTTCTTCACCGTTTCCGGCGTCGCGGCGACCCGGGTTTCGGCGGCCCGGCGTTCCCGGGTGACGGCGACGATAGCCATGAAGCTCCCCTCCGGACGCAGATCGAGCGTCGCGTCCATGGGGACTTGTTTAGGGGATGATCTTGCCCCTTGTCGAGCCCGTGACGCCGCGCCGCGAAAAGCTATTCCCGCAACGCAGCATCAGAGGCGGAAACTAGTGCCCGCCGCTCTTCTTCTCGCGCAGGAAGATCACGCCCAGCACGGTCAGCACGACGCCCGGGATCAGGCCGCCGACGAAGCCCGCGGGGGTGCAGAACCACAGGGTCAGGACCAGCAGGGCGGCCGAGATCGCCAGCGAGCCCCACTTGGTCAGGCTCATGACCGCAGCGTAGGTCGCGGTGTGCTCGGAGATGTCCATTTCGCCGCGGTGATATTCGGAAGCCATCGTCAGATCCTGCAATCGTGTTGGGGGCGCTTTACAACGGCCCGCGTCACGGCTCAAGCCGCCAGCCGGCCAGAAGGCCGCGCAGGGCGGCGACGAAGGCCAGCGGCTGGTCGATCATCACATGATGGTCGGCGTCCGGGATGGCCATCTTCGGCGAACCGGGCGGCAGCAGGTCCTGCATGTAGGCGAGGATCTCGTCGTCCACGAGCCCCGACCGGTCGCCCCACATCATGGCGATCGGACAGGTGGCGGCGCTGAGCAGCGGCCCTCGATCCTCCATCTGGAAGGCCTGCCACATGAAGGGGTCGAACCGCCAGGTCCAGCCGCCCTCCACCTCCTTCAGCGCGTTCCGCGCGATCCAGTCGGCGATGTAGAGGTTCTCGCACCCCTGCGGCGGGGCCAGGCGGAAGCGGGCCAGCGCCTCCGGCAGGGTGGCGTAGACCCGGTTGGGCGATACGCGCCTGGGCGGGCCGCGCCACTCGCGCTCCGGCGGGCGGACCACCGAATCGACCAGCACCGCCGCCCCCATCCGGTCGCCGTACTTCGAGGCGGCCAGCATGGTCGGGAAACCGCCGAACGAGTGGGCGACGAAGACCGGCTTGCCGGCGGCGTAGAGGCCGGCCGCCTCGGCCGCCGCGAAGCTCTCGCGGGCGAACAGGTCGCCGTTGTAGGCCGTCCGCCAGTCGGACCGGCCCATGCCGCTCCAGCTGAAGGCCGCGACGCGGTACTCCTGCGCGAAGAAGGGCGCGATGAAGGTCCACCAGTCGGCGCTGGCCCCGTTGCCGTGCAGCAGCAGCAGGCCGGGCTTGCCGATCTCTCCCCAGGTCAGCAGCTCGATCGCCGCGCCCTCGAAGTCGAAGAAGCTCCGCTCCGGCGCATCGGCCAGGGCCTTGTCGAACCAGGCCGGCGCCTCCGGCGTCTCGCCGTTGAAGCGGGCCAGCGGCGCGGCGATCTCGGGCGGACGTTCCTGACCGTCAGCCACGGGCCGCCTCCACGAAGGCCTTCTCGCCGGGACGGGGCTCGCGCGGACCGATCACCTTGTAGACGGCGGTGCCGGTCATCAGCAGCCGGTCGCCCGACCACAGCTCGCCCCGCACCGTGTAGAGGTCGTCCTCCTCGGTCACGATCCGGGAGCGCCCCTCGACCCAGTCGCCGAGCCTGGCGCTGGACAGGAAGTCGGTGGTCAACCGGACCGTGACCCAGAAGTGCGACTTGTGCACCGAGATCACCCGACCCCAGGCGACGTCGGCCACGGTCATCAGCATGCCGCCGTGGCAGTTCTTCATGCCGTTGGTGTGGTGCTCCTCGACCCGGAAGCCGAGCGAGCAGTCATAGCCCTCGAACTTCTCGTAGAGCGGCCCGATCTGGCGGCCGAAGCCCCGGGTCCAGTTGAGCGGCTTGAACCCGGCCGGGATATCGCCCGTCTGGGCTTCGGTAAGATCGTCGGACATGGGAAGACTCTAACAAGCGTTTGAAGACGGGGGAACGGGTTTCCTGCGGCGGACGGGGAACTGGCGGCCCGCGCGTGAAGTTCTCATATTCACGGAGGCTCCGGCGTCGCGGGGCGACGCGCAAGGAGCCGGCCCGTGACCCTCGACAGGCGCACCCTTCTCGCCTTCCCCGCCGCCGGCCTGCTCGCGGCCTGCGGCCCCCGCCCTGCCCGCTCTTCCACCGCACCTGCCGGATCGCTGCAGCGGATTGTCGACGACACCGGCGCCCCGGCGCTGGGCGGCATGGTCGTGACTCCGGACGGAACGCCCTTCCTCGAGGTGGCGGGCCGGCGCCGGATCGACGGTCCCGATCCTGTCGCCGTGCAGGACAAATGGCACCTGGGCTCCAACACCAAGGCGATGACGGCGGCGCTGTACGGCAAGCTGGTCGAGGGCGGGCAGGCGAAATGGGGCGCTACCCTGGGCGCCCTGTTCCCCGACCTGACGCTGGACCCGGCCTGGGCCGCCACCACGATCGAGGCGGTGATGAGCCATACCGCCGGCCTGTCCGACAAGGGAGTGATCGGCATCCCCTGGCTGATCGCCGCCCAGGGAGACAGGCGGCCCCTGCCGGAGCAGCGCACCGCCCTGGTCGCCAAGGCGCTGGCCGCGCCGCCGAACGGCAAGCCGGGCGTCTTCGAGTACGGCAACATAAACTTCGTCGTCGCCGGCGCGGCGATCGAGCGGCTGACGGGCGGCGACTGGGAGACGGCGATCACCGAGCGGCTCTTCAAGCCGCTGGGCATGGCCGGCGCGGGCTTCGGGGCGCCCAAGGGCGATCAGCCCTGGGGCCACAGGTCCCTGCCCTTCGGCCTCGGCGGCCTCAAGGCCGTCGACCCGGCCGGGTCGGCGGACAATCCGCCCGCGCTGGGCCCGGCCGGGACCGTCCATATGCCGCTGGCCGACTATGCGAAGTTCCTGCGGCTGTTCCTGACCAGGGGCGGCGACTACCTGACGCCGGACACCATCGCCCGCCTGACGACGCCGGCGCCCGGCGCCGACTACGCGCTGGGTTGGGGGGTCTCCACCGGCAAGACCTGGGCGCGGGGGCCGCGTCTGGGCCATGAGGGCTCCAACACCATGTGGCATGCGACCGCGATGGTGGCCCCGGCCAGAGGCGTGGCGCTGGTCTCGGTGTCGAACGCCTTCCCCTCCGGACCGGTCAGGGCCGGGTCGATCCTCGTCGAACAGCTGCAGGCCAGGTTCGCGCCGGCCTGACGCGGCGGGGCGAGGCTCAGGCGGCGTCTGAGGTGTCTCCGGTGTATCGCGCACCGGGTTCGGGCTCAGGACGCCGGCGCCGGCGCGCGGCCAATGGGGGGACAGGCAGGCCGGCCAGGCGGGGGCAGGCGTGCGCCGCGGCCTCTCGGCAGACAGCGGCTGGCAGACGGCGGCCCCTTGCCGCTCAAGGCCTCGCGGGCCGCCTTCCATGATGATCGAACGCCGCATCGGCCCAGTATGGCGCCGGTGGCACGGGGTGTGCGTCGATCCCGGCCCGGGTGCGGGGCGCGATGTCCCGCAAAGGGGTCGGATGTCCCGACTTGTCTCCAGAGTATGTGTCTCGGGAGTCTCGCCCTGTGCTCCCAAACACTCCGATCATCCTTGCGGAAGCGAGGATGAGCGGGGAAAAAATGGGGGAGCCCCG